>WLST01000001.1 GCA_009711295.1 Actinomycetota bacterium
TACAAAGGTGACCCGAACGCCGAAGATGATCGGCGCCCAGGTACCGATTAGTTATTTCTGGCTGGCAACTTTTGCGCGAACAATGTTGAGCGCAGAACCAGCTTTGAACCATTCCACTTGCTCGGGGCTAAAGGTGTGCTTTGCTTCGAAGTCAACAGTGGAGCCATCAGCCTTTGTGATGCGACATGTGATGGGCTTGTCGGGAACTGGTGGAAGACCCATCACGCTGATGCGATCGTCTTCGCCGATGAG
This sequence comes from Actinomycetota bacterium, assembly GCA_009711295.1. Taxonomy (GTDB): domain Bacteria; phylum Actinomycetota; class Acidimicrobiia; order Acidimicrobiales; family Ilumatobacteraceae; genus F1-20-MAGs119. The sequence goes on from WLST01000001.1 coordinate 253, forward strand.
TTCGTATGTTGCAGGGTCAGAAAATGTGAGTGGAACAAGACCTTGCTTCTTCAAGTTTGTTTCGTGAATACGAGCAAACGAGCGAGCGAAAATAACTACGCCACCGCGGAAGCGTGGTTCCATTGCAGCGTGTTCGCGTGATGAACCTTCACCGTAGTTTTGATCGCCAATTGCACACCATGAAATGCCAGTTTGCGAATAACGCTTTGCAATTTCTGGATACAGACGAGTGCCGCCATCGGTGATGTCTTTGCCTTCGCCAGTTGCGCCGTTGAATGCGTTGATAGCACCAATGAACAAGTTGCCAGAGATGTTCTCTAAGTGACCGCGATAGGTAAGCCATTTACCTGCTGCAGAAATATGGTCGGTGGTGCACTTGCCTTTTGCTTTCATGAGCACAGGAAGATCGATGTAGTCGGAACCATCCCACGCAGTGAATGGTTCGAGCAACTGCAAGCGATCGGAGGTGGGGCTCACTGCAACAGTGATTTTGCTGCCATCTGCTGGTGGTTGTGTGAAGGTGTCAACACCTGGGTCGTAACCATTTGCAGGAAGCACTTCGCCAACAGGAGCAGAGAGCAATACTTCAGTGCCGTCTGGCGCGGTGATGGTGTCGACCGTTGGGTCGAAGTCGAGTCGACCCGATAATGCAATGGCAATAACAGTGTCGGGGCTAGTAACGAACGACAAGGTGTTTGCTGAACCATCGTTGCGCTTCGGGAAGTTGCGGTTGAACGAGTTCACAATGCTGTTGGGTTTTGCGGTCACGTCGGCGTGACGTTCCCACTGACCAATGCACGGGCCACATGCGTTGGCAAGCACAGTTGCACCAATTGCTTCGAGGTCTGCCATGAGGCCATCGCGTTCAATGGTGGCGCGAATTTGTTCTGACCCTGGTGAGATGAGCAACTCTGTTTTGGCGCGCAAGCCACGCGCAGCTGCTTGGCGAGCAACCGATGCTGCACGTGTGATGTCTTCGTATGAAGAGTTGGTGCAACTACCAATGAGTGCTGCAGAAACTTCAAGAGGCCAGCTGTTTTCACGCGCAGCGTCGCCAACGCCAGCACCAACTTTGTGCGCACGATCTGGTGAGTGAGGGCCGTTAATGAGTGGCTTCAATGAGTTGAGATCAATTTCAATGAGCTGGTCGTATTGCGCGCCATCGTCGGGGCGCAGTTCGCTCGCAACTTTGTCGGCTGCAGCAGCAATGTCGGCACGGCCTGTTGCTTGCAAATATTTCGCCATGTGTTGGTCGTAAGAGAACACTGAACACGTTGCACCAATTTCTGCACCCATATTGCAAATAGTTGCTTTGCCCGTTGCAGAAATGGAGTCGGCACCGTCACCGAAGTATTCAACAATTGCACCTGTTCCGCCTTCAACGGTGAGTACGCGAGCAACTTCCAAAATGACGTCTTTCGGACTCGACCAGCCAGAAAGTGTGCCGGTGAGTTTGATACCAATAACTTTTGGCCAACGCACGTTGAACGGGAAGCCGGTCATGACGTCAACAGCGTCGGCACCACCAACACCAATTGCCACCATGCCCAAACCACCAGCGTTTGGCGTGTGGCTGTCGGTACCAATCATCATTCCGCCAGGGAATGCGTAGTGCTCAAGAACAACTTGGTGAATAATGCCGCTGCCTGGTCCCCAAAAACCAATGCCGAACTTTGCAGAAACAGAACGCAAGAAGTCGTACACCTCTTTGTTGGTATCGATGGCAACACCCATGTCGATGCGTGCACCGGTCTTGGCCATAATGAGGTGATCGCAGTGCACGGTTGATGGCACCAATGTTTCGGGAAGACCAGCGGTCATGAACTGCAAGAGTGCCATTTGGGCTGTTGCGTCTTGCATGGCAACACGGTCGGGGCGGAAGTCGGCGTAGCTGCGGCCGCGCTCCATCTCTTGGTTCGCAGGGTCGGCGAGGTGGTTAATGAGAATTTTTTCGGTGAGCGACAATGGGCGACCAAGGCGCTTGCGGCCAAGGGCTGCGCGTTCCACAAGGGTGCCATAGACGGCATTCACGAGTGAGATGGGGGTTCCTGCTGACACGGCCATTGGGGGCTCTTTTCTCTCGAGCAAGCCGGGTTGCCCGCGGAACTTGCAAATGTGTGCTGTGTAGACAACTCTAATACAAGTGAGGACCATTCGCTATCAGCAGATTGCCGAGAACCTGCGCGAACGCCTCGTCGCAGGCAATTTCGTTGCCGGCCGGATGTTGCCGAGTGAGTCAGAGTTGTCGGCTGAGTTCTCGGCGAGTCGAGTAACTGTGCGCCGCGCACTTGAAGTGTTGCGCGATGAAGGACTCGTCAATGCCCGACAAGGTTTCGGATGGTTTGTTCCTGGCGACACCGTGCGTCAACCGTTAGGCAAATTGGCAACCATTGAAGAACAAATGCGGGCGAGTGGAGTGACGTCGCAACGACGCATTGTGGAATTCAGTTTTGAATCGGCACCGAAAAAAATTGGAGATGTGTTGGGAACAACTCAGGTGTTGCGCGTGTTGCGTGTGAACCTTGCCGATGGCGAACCCTTTGCCATTGTGACGGTGTGGTGTTCTGCGGAAGTGGGTCAACACTTGTCGCGTCGCGATGTTGAGCAGTCGCCATTTTATGAACTGCTCGATGTTCCACTCAGTGGTGCAACACAAACCATCGGTGCCGATGCGGCTACTCCAGATGACGCAACGATGTTGCATATTCCTGTTGGTTCACCCGTGTTGCGTTGTGAGCGGGTCACGTCCGACACCACTGGTCGCCCAGTGTTGGTATCGCATCACGTGTTTCCCGCTCACCGCACAGAGTTTGTAGTTGACTTGCCGTACACCGAGCCATCAATTGCGCCCAGTGGTTTACGGCTCGTTGACTAGTTGCGAATTACCACTTATCCCAGTGCAAAATGCCATCGAGTGGCAAACGCTTAGCAACCTTGAAGTCGGTTCCGATGGTGTACGCAATGGGGAAGAGTCCGGCTTGGGTGACTTTGTCGAAAGGAATGCCGAGTACTTCAGCGGCGCGCTTTTCGCCTTCGCCGATGAGGTGAATGGTGGTCCAGGCTGAACCCAGGCCGCGCTCACGAGCAGCGAGCATGAACGACCACACTGCAGGAAGAAGTGAACCCCATGCCGAAGCGCCTTGCATGACCGATGCGTTGTCGAGGCGACCGGTGATGCACGGAACGAGCATGAGTGGAACGCGGTGAAAGTTTTCGGTGAGGTACGTTGCCGATTCAGTGATTTTTTCTTTTTGTGCAGAGCGCGGGTCGTCATCTGCGTAGCCGGCGCTCGTTGGGTTTTTTGCGTAAATAGAAAAGTTCTCTTTGTAAATGTCGGCAAGAGCTTTTTTCTTGGCGGCATCTTCCACAACAATCCACTGCCAGCCTTGGCTGTTGGAGCCGGTTGGGGCCTGGAGGGCAATTTGCAGGCAATCTTCCACGACGGAACGAGCAACAGGCTTGTCGAAATCGAGGCGCTTGCGCACGCTGCGGGTGGTGGTGAGTACTTCGTCGGCGGTGAGGTTCAATTTCATCTCTTCAGTGTGTCATGTGGGGCACGGGAGTGCGAGACTGAAACGATGAGCAGCGAAAAGAGAGTCACTATTTCTGTTGTTGGCGGAGTTGCCGATGTGCGCATGAACCGCCCCGACAAGCGCAATGCACTTGATGGTGCAATGTTTGCAGGCCTTGCCGAAGCAGGCGATGAGTTAAAGGCCCGCAAAGATGTGCGCGTGGTGGTGTTGTCGGGCGAAGGCTCGTCGTTTTGCGCTGGCCTCGATTTTGGTTCATTTCAGCAAATGGCCGGTGGGGCAAGTGAAGGTGCTCGTGAACCTCGTGCATCAGACATGCAAGAGGGTCGCATCACGCATCTGGGTCAACAAGCTGCATGGGCATGGCAAGAGATTCCTGTCCCCGTCATTGCCGCGGTGCACGGGCACGCCCTGGGTGGCGGTATTCAAATAGCACTCGGAGCCGACATTCGTATTGTGCACCCCGACACACAAATGTCGGTGCGTGAAGTGCACTGGGGTCTTGTTCCCGACATGACCGGAACCTTGGTGCTCAGCCGTTTGGCGCGTCCCGATGTGGTGAAAGAACTTGTTTTCACCGCCCGTGTCTTTTCGGGCAAGGAAGCTTTCGACCTCGGATTGGCAACGCGCCTGTCGGCCACCCCATTTGACGACGCCATGGCGATGGCGCAAGACATCGCCGAGCGCAGCCCCGATGCCGTGCGCGGCTCAAAAGAACTGCTGAATCGCCTGTTTGCCGCTGGGGCAGCCGAGCAATTCGCCGAGGAACGCCGGGTCATTGGCTCGCTCATTGGCAAGGCCAACCAGGTAGAAGCCGTCATGGCGAACTTTGAAAAGCGGAAAACCGCTTTCATTGACCCCGCCTAAGGCGATAGCCTTTTCTCGCTGGGCCAGCGTCGTCCCAGAGGAAACCTTCAGAACTGCATGGTTCTGATCACAACCCAAAGTTCTCGGAGCGAATTGTCGCGAAAATCGTGACACACGGCGCCGAGAACCCTTACACCTCATTGGAGACTGTTCGTGTCGACGCACAACTCACATTTTTATCCTGCTGCACGTGGTTTGTACGACCCTCGTTTTGAGCACGATGCCTGCGGCGTGTCGTTCGTTGCGCAGATGAAGGGCATTGCGAGCCACAACATTGTGCGACTTGGTATTGGCGCGTTGTGCAACATGGAACACCGCGGTGCAACTGGCGCAGAGGCCGACACTGGTGACGGCGCAGGCATTCTCATTCAAGTGCCCGATGCATTTTGTCGTGCAGTTGCTGGTGTGGAACTTCCTGCTGCTGGCGCGTACGGCGTGGGCTTGGCTTTTATGCCGCAAGGTGCAAGCGAAGTTGCGCTAGCTGCAACACGCATTGAAGCGATCTTCGCCGAATCACAGTTACGCGTTCTTGCTTGGCGAGATGTGCCAGTGAACCCTGCATGCCTAGGTGCAACTGCGCTTGCAGTGATGCCCACCATGCGTCAAATTTTTGTGAGCGATGCACAAGGGTCAAGTGGTATTGAACTCGATCGCAAATTGTTTATTGCACGCAAGCGCGTTGAACATGAATTGCCAGAGGAATTGTCAACGTATTTTCCTTCGTTGTCGGCGCGTACTTTGGTCTACAAAGGAATGTTCACCACGCCAGAACTTGGTGAATTCTTTCCCGACTTGTCTGATGAGCGCATGGAATCGGCTCTTGCTTTGGTGCACAGTCGTTTCAGTACCAACACGTTTCCTTCGTGGCCGCTTGCTCACCCCTACCGCTTCATTGCGCACAACGGTGAAATCAACACAGTGCAAGGCAACCGCAACTGGATGCGTACGCGTGAGTCGTTGCTTTCGAGTGAACTTCTTCCCGACCTAGAAAAAGCATTCCCTATTTGCACTGTTGGCGGGTCCGACTCCATGTCGTTCGACGAAACGTTGGAGGTCATTCACCTTGCTGGGCGTTCATTGCCACATGCGGTTCTCATGATGATTCCTGAGGCTTGGCAAAACAACGACCGCATGGATGCAAAAAAGCGCGCTTTTTACGAGTATCACGGCTCGCTCATGGAGCCATGGGATGGCCCCGCAAGCGTTGCCTTCACCGATGGAACAGTGATTGGTGCAGTACTCGACCGCAACGGGCTACGTCCGAGCAGGTACTGGGTAACAGACGACGACCTTGTAGTAATGGCAAGTGAATCGGGCGTGCTCGACATTGCTCCAGAGCGCGTGGTGAAAAAAGGTCGCTTGCAACCTGGGCGCATGTTCCTCATCGACACCGCACAGGGTCGCATTATTGACGACGACGAAGTGAAGTCTGAACTTGCTGCAATGGCCCCGTACGAAGAGTGGGTTGCGCAAGGAATGGTGAAGTTGGAAGATCTTCCTGAGCGTGAACATGTTGTTTACGGGCACGACAGCGTGTTGCGCCGTCAACAGATGTTTGGTTACACGCACGAAGAGTTGAAAATTATTGTGGCGCCAATGGCGAAAGGTGGTCTTGAACCACTCGGCTCAATGGGTACCGACACTCCCATTGCCGTGTTGTCGAAGCGTCCACGTTTGTTGTTCGATTACTTCCAGCAGTTATTTGCGCAAGTGACTAACCCGCCACTCGACGCCATCCGCGAAGAAGTGGTCACAGCAGTAAGCCGTACCGTAGGGCCAGAAGCAAACCTTCTTTCCGCTGGGCCAGAAGCATGTCGTCAACTCGCCATGCCTTTCCCCATCATCGACAACGACGACCTTGCTCGCATTATTCACATCAACGACGATGGCAACTTGTCACATTTGAAGTCGGCAGTCATTTCTGGTCTCTTTCGTGTGAGTGGCGGCGGAGACGCGCTGCGTGAAGCACTCACACGTGTACGTAGCGAAGTGGAAGCTGCAATTGACGATGGTGCTCGCATCATCATTTTGTCTGACCGCAACTCCGATGAAATTCATGCACCAATTCCTTCGTTGTTGATGACGAGTGCAGTTCATCATCATCTCATTCGCCAGAAAAAGCGCACGCTTGTGGGCCTCATTGTGGAAACAGGCGATGCGCGAGAAGTGCATCACATGGCGCTGCTCATTGGTTTTGGTGCGGCTGCAATTAACCCGTACCTTGCATTTGAATCCATTGACGACATGATTCTGAGTGGTGAAGGTATTGGTCTGCATGGTCTTGGCGGCATCGATGCCGGCAAAGCACGTAAGAACTACATCAAGGCATCTGGTAAAGGTGTTTTGAAGGTGATGTCGAAGATGGGCGTGTCGACGGTTGCTTCATATACCGGAGCACAGATTTTTGAAGCCATTGGTTTGTCGAGCGAACTTGTTGACGAATTCTTCACCGGAACTGTTTCTCGCTTAGGCGGAATTGGGCTCAATGAAATTGCCATTGAGGCTGCAGCACGTCATGGCGCTGCACACCCGTCACGTCCGGAAGAACGTTCACATCGCAAATTGGAATTGGGTGGCGAGTACCAGTGGCGCCGCGAAGGTGAATATCACCTCTTCAACCCCGAAACCGTGTATCGCTTGCAGCACAGCACACGTTCGGGCAGATACGACCTGTTCAAGCAGTACACCGCTGCGGTCGACGACCAATCTCGGAATCTTGCAACTCTGCGTGGGCTCTTCCACCTCAAAACTGGTGTGCGCCCTGCAGTGCCCATCGGCGAAGTGGAATCGGTGAGCAGCATTGTTTCTCGTTTCTCTACTGGTGCAATGAGCTACGGATCCATTTCGGCCGAGGCACATGAAACCTTGGCAATTGCTATGAACCGCATTGGTGGCAAGAGCAACACAGGTGAAGGTGGCGAAGACGCAGAGCGCTTCACGCCAATGGCAAACGGCGACTCAAAGCGTTCGGCAATTAAGCAAGTTGCTTCGGGTCGTTTTGGTGTGACGAGTGAATACCTCGTGAACGCCGACGACATTCAAATCAAAATGGCACAGGGTGCAAAGCCTGGTGAAGGTGGGCAGCTTCCTGGTCACAAGGTGTATCCGTGGGTAGCAAAAACACGCTTCAGTACTCCTGGCGTTGGTCTCATTAGCCCACCTCCACACCACGACATCTATTCCATTGAAGACCTCAAGCAACTCATTCACGACTTGAAGAACTCCAACCCTGCAGCACGTGTACACGTGAAGCTGGTTGCCGAAGTTGGCGTGGGAACTGTTGCTGCTGGTGTGAGCAAAGCCAAAGCCGATGTGGTGCTTATTTCGGGCCACGACGGCGGAACCGGCGCTTCGCCACTGACATCGCTCAAGCACGCAGGAGCCCCATGGGAACTTGGTCTTGCAGAAGCACAGCAAACCTTGATGCTCAACGGTTTGCGCGACCGCATTGTGGTGCAAGCAGACGGCCAAATGAAAACTGGCCGCGACGTCATTATTGCTGCGTTGCTTGGCGCAGAAGAGTTTGGTTTTGCAACAGCACCTTTGGTGGTGAGCGGCTGCATCATGATGCGCGTGTGCCATCTCGATACGTGCCCAGTGGGTATTGCAACACAAAACCCCGAGTTGCGCGCTCGCTTTAGTGGCAAGCCAGAATTCGTTACTAACTTCTTTGAATTCATTGCAGAAGAAGTGCGTGAGTATTTGGCAGCAATGGGATTCCGCAGTATTCAAGAAGCTGTTGGTCATGTTGAATTCATCGATGCCGTGGAAGCAGTAGATCACTGGAAAGCAGAAGGGCTCGACATTTCGCCTCTTCTCGCCGTGCCAGAGAACCCATACAACCAGACCATGCATCACAGCGTGTTGCAAGAGCACGGTTTAGATGAAGCACTCGATATGCAACTCATTGCTGCAAGTAAAGATGCTTTGGAAAAGGGAACTACTGTTCAACTGTCGTTCCCCATTCGCAACGTCAACCGCACAGTGGGCACCATGCTGGGCAGCGCGCTCACGAAGAAGTGGGGAGGTGCTGGGCTCCCCGATGCAACAATTGCTCTGGAGTTCACCGGTTCTGCGGGTCAATCTTTCGGTGCATTTGTTCCGCGAGGAATTGAGATGCGACTCGTGGGCGATTCAAACGACTACCTGGGTAAGGGCTTGTCGGGCGGGCGTCTTATTGTTCGACCAAATGATGCCTCAACATTTGTGGCTGAAGACAACGTCATTGCCGGAAACGTCATTGGTTACGGAGCAACAAGCGGTGAAATTTACTTGCGTGGCATGGTGGGCGAACGCTTCTGTGTGCGCAACTCGGGTGCCATAGCTGTTGTGGAAGGCGTTGGCGACCACGGTTGTGAATACATGACTGGTGGTCGTGTTGTGGTGCTTGGCGCTACCGGCCGCAACTTCGCAGCAGGTATGTCGGGTGGCGTTGCCTATGTTTACGACCGTGACGGAGAATTCGCATCGCGCGTGAACTATGAACTTGTGGAAATTGAACCACTCGATGAATCCGACCTCGACTGGTTGAAGTCAACAGTAGAAAAGCATGTGGAATACACCGGTTCAGAAGTGGGGCAACGCCTCTTGAATTCGTGGAATGTGGAAACATCGAAAATTCGTAAGGTAATGCCTCGCGATTACCGCAGTGTTCTTGCGGCAATTGCTCAGGCAAAGTCTGAAGGTCTTAATGAAGAAGAAACCAACGTACGCATCATGGAGGTAGCCCATGGGTGAGGCAACAGGATTTTTGAAGTGGGACCGTCAAGGCCCACAACGCCGATCGGTTCCGGTTCGCTTGCGCGACTGGAAAGAGGTGTACGAGCCATTCGATAAAGATGAGCTCAATCATCAAGCGGGCCGCTGCATGGACTGTGGCATTCCTTTCTGCAACAACGGGTGCCCGCTCGGCAACCTCATTCCCGACTGGAATGACCTGGTGTATCGCAACCATTGGCGCGATGCCATTGACCGCTTGCATGCCACCAACAACTTCCCTGAATTCACGGGTCGGCTGTGCCCGGCACCGTGTGAGTCAGCATGTGTGCTTGGTATTAATGCTCAGCCAGTTGCTATTAAGCAAGTTGAAGTAGAAATTATCGACCATGCATGGAATGAAGGCTGGGTTGTTGCTCAAAAGCCTTCGGTGAAAACCGGGAAGCGCGTAGCGGTGATTGGTAGCGGACCCGCTGGCTTAGCTGCAGCACAACAACTCACCCGTGCAGGCCACGATGTAGTGGTGTTGGAACGAGCCGACCGTATTGGTGGGCTCTTGCGCTATGGCATTCCTGAATTCAAAATGGAGAAGCATCATATTGACCGCCGTTTAGAGCAAATGCGTGAAGAAGGAACTGAGTTCCGCACCAATGCAGATGTGGGCGGAGCAATTGATGTTGAAGTTCTGCGTGCAACTCACGACGCAGTAGTGCTTGCATGTGGCGCAACAGCATGGCGCGACTTGCCAGTGCCCGGGCGTGAGCTCAACGGTATTTATCAGGCAATGGAATTTTTGCCGCTTGCAAACAAGGTGCAAGAAGGTGACTTTGCAGAGTCGCCTATTTCTGCAGCAGGCAAGAACGTCATCATCATTGGTGGCGGCGATACTGGTGCCGACTGCCTAGGCACATCGCATCGTCATGGCGCAAAGTCGGTGACGCAATTAGAAATTATGCCGCGTCCACCAGATGAGCGTGCCGGCAACAACCCTTGGCCGCAGTGGAGCCTTGTGTATCGCGTGTCGAGTGCACACGAAGAGGGCGGCGAGCGCGTGTACAGCGTGAACACCGAGCGTTTCCTCGACGATGGCAACGGCAATGTTCGTGCGTTGCTCATTCATGAAGTCGAGATGAAGAACGGGAAGTTTGAAAAAGTTCCAGGTTCCGATCAAGAACTTCCTGCCGATCTGGTGTTTCTTGCATTGGGTTTTGTTGGACCTGAAAAAGGTTCATGGCTCGATCAGATGGGTCTTACTTACGACGAACGCGGCAACGTTGCGCGTGACGACCACTACAAAACTTCTGCCGATGGAGTATTTGTTGCAGGCGACATGGGTCGTGGGCAAAGCCTCATTGTGTGGGCAATTGCGGAAGGTCGCGCATGTGCGGCTGGTGTAGATGCCTTTCTCATGGGAGAAACACATTTGCCTTACCCCATAGCACCAACTGCACGGCCGCTTGCGTAAGATTTGTCTGTGCAGGAATGTGAACAAGTAACGCAGCGTCCACAACGACGTTGGATGCCAGTAGCTCTGGGCGTCTTGTTTACGCCGCTCATGGTTCTTGCAGTGAGTGCCTGCAGTCAAGATGTTTCAGGTACGGCAACCACTGTTGTGCCTGTGGGGGCAACCGACTTTGCCACCATCCCACCGGTCATTACTACTGCCCCTGGTGTGAGCACTACTTTGCCTGCGGGTTCAGTGGGCTTCGAACAGGAATATGTTGTTCTGCAGGGCGATTCGCCCATCAAGGTGGCGAACTCATATGGCATCAGCGTTGAAGAGTTACTCATGTACAACGGTTGGGTATCTACTTCGCAGTTTCCTTACCCAACACAAACTTTAAAAATTCCTCCTACTGCAAAGAGCACCACAGCGCAAGCAATTGCCAACACCACGCTTCCTCCACAGGGGCCGAGCTCTAAAGGATGCGGAAGTCGCCCGGCTGGAACTTATGAAGTTGCCGCAGGTGACTCGCTGTCGAAAATTGGTTCCCTGTTTTGCGTAAAGATGGCCGCCATCATGACGGCAAACGGTTGGTACACACAAGACGATGTGAAACTCTTTGCTGGCCAAAGCATCATCATTCCCGCCTGGGTCGGATAAATCTTTCATCAATGAATAGGGCAATGCCCAAAAGCGCAATGGCAACAAAGCCATCGAGCCACCAATGATTTCCAGTAGCTGACACGACGAATATGGTGGCAATGACGTGAACGAGGCCTAACCAGCGCCACTTGCTCGCACAAGTTGCCACGATGCCAAACGACACCACAGCGGCCCAGCCAACATGAATGGAAGGCATTGCTGCGAATTGGTCGGAGACACCTTTGCCAACGGGACCATAAATAGACATTCCATAACGCGTGGAGAGATCGATGTATCCGAGTTCAGGAAAAAAGCGTGGCGGGGCAACGCGAATGAATCGTATTGACAAGCACATTGCTGTGAGAAGGGCGAGCCCGTTTCGCCATTTGGGGTAGGCATCTCGACGAAAAGCAAAAAGCCATACGAGGAAAATCAGCAGTACGGGAACATGTGCAATGGCGTAGTAACTGTTGGTGAGCTGAGCCAACCATTCATGCTCTAAAACAAATTTCTGCAGTGAGAGCTCGGATGGAAGAAAGATCTCTCGCTGAAATTGTTCAAGCGCGCGGCCGCGGTCGATGGCTCCAACTGATTGATCGAGAGGAAGCACACGCGCCAGGCGCCACAAGGTATACAAACCCGATACAAACGCAGTTTCTTTGGCTGCCGCAATGAAATGCGACCGCACTTTGGTGGCACGGGTCGACTCATCGATTGCAGAAATTTTGAGATGCTGTACACCAAACGACACGGTTGCACTCGACGCAGCAATTGCAGCACCTTGTTGCCATGTCAGCCAATCCATGTGCAAGAGCGTAAGGGGAATTGCTAGCCGAGGTTTGGCCAGCGGCGTTTTTGTCGGCGACGTTGGCCGGCAGCGCCTAGCTTGCGGTGTTCGTACAGGCTCCATTGACGTCTCCAGCCCGAGTATTCAGGCCCGGTGAGTGCGGTAGAACGACCAGAAGCAGCGCGTTGACGCGATGTCCAGAAATCGGTGAGCGACTCATCACCCAAAAGAGTGACTGCTTTTTCAATGCGCTCATTGAAGCGACGGGTGTTGTCGTTTTCTTCGGGGAATAGCGGCGCTCCGAAAATCACGCGCACGTGGCCGCGGCGTGGGCGCTTCATTCCTTTGCCGAAAACAGAGCCTGTTCCATCGATGAACACAGGAACAACTGGAGAACCTGTTTTGATGCTCAAATAAGCGGCGCCTGCTTTGAAGTCTTGACCCCAACCATCTGGCGAGCGTCCACCTTCGGGGTAGATGACCACGCTCCAGTCGCGAGCAAGAAGTGCACGCAACTCATCTGAAGATTTGCGGCTTGTGGTTTCACGGTCAATAGGGAATGCATTGAGTGCAAGTGCGGCAATTGTGCCCTTCGTGCGCTTGTCGAAGAAATAGTCAGCTGCGGCAGCGACAACTAAACGGTCATTCCAAGGAGAAGGAACTGCAGTGGTCATGAGCGGAGTATCAATATGCGAATGGTGATTGGGGGCAAAAATGACTCCACCCACATCGGTTCGTTTTGCTAAGTCGCTCAAGCGATCGATGCCTTCAACCTTGGGGCGAGCGAGGAACTTCACCATTCCTGTGACGGGTCCGGCAACCAAAATGCGACGTACTGCACGTGCTGCAGGCTTGCGAGCAAAAGACGTGTCGAAGTATGCGCCCAGATGTGGCTCTTTGGGGGGAACACTCACGCCACGCGGAACTGATGGTGCGCGAAAGGGGAATCCGGCTCGGCGCCAAAATGCCACACCTTTCGATGCAGCCTTTTCAGCAGCGGCAATGCCACGTGCGCCACGTTGCAAAACACGTCGCGCCGATTCTGAACGGCTTTTGAATGCGGGGTAATTATTTGCCATTGCGCAACACTCTTATTTCACATCGGCAATCATGATGGGCGGTGTGTGGAAGTGAGTGATGGTAGGGGAACGACCCACAACATCACTTGCAATTTCCAAGGCGTCATTGAACGTAGACGCAGGTGTGAAACCGAGTCGACGAATGGTGGGTGCATCGCCGCCCACAATGATGACCTTGCCACAGTGCTGCAGAGCATGACTGCCCCAGTACCACATGTAGAACGGGTGCACGCCGTGGTAAGCGTTTCCTGTGCGGTACAAGTGCTTGTACCACTCATCTTCGGCAAACTTCTTTTCAAAGCGTGCTTCTAGCTCACTTGGCACTGTTGTTTCGGTGAGCACTTGTTCGAAGAAGTCGATGTAGCTCGGGTGATGCACAGGGTGGAACTCGTTAGTGGTGGGGTGGGTCATGATGATGACGCCACCTTCACGTACGAGTGGTTTGTTGCGATACAGGTTGAAGAAGTAGCCAAGACCTGTGCACATCACCAAAATGGGGTTCATGATGGAGTTCACGTTGTATGGGCAAATAAAAGGAATACCCATGGTGAGAATGTCGGTTTGACCCTGAACTTCAACAAGTTGCTGGCGATACACGTTTGCGGTGGTCACCTTATGAACGGCTTCCACTTCGCCGGCTTGAATGCTCGTCATCTGGTGAGGAGCCTCAATGGACTGGAAAATATTGCGGCGCATGCGTGCTGGTGTGCGGTTGAGAGCTGCTGACGACGCAACAAACTTGGCGCGGTCGCGCGCATTCCATTCCCATTCGCGCTTGCCCAAAAAGTCGAACGCCGAAGGGAAGGTGTCGTTGTTGACCGTGGTCTCAATTTGGAAAATTTTTGGACCATGTTTTTTCATGATCTCACCCATGCGCCAGTTGCTCTTGTGCAACTCACTCTTGTGCTGATCCATGAACGAACGACTGTTTTCCATGGTGTGCGTGTTGTGGTGATGGCGTAATGAGCGGTACGACGAGAGACCCGTTGCGGTGCTCTTCCAGCCACCGTCCATGGCAACCAAGTTGATGTTGACATAGACCAACAAGTCGCTTTCTGCGGCGCGCTTGTTGATTTCTACTTCTTCACCATGAGGTGTTTCGCCCAACAGAGCCAAGTTGTCTTGATCTTCGGCATCGTGTTGGTACAACATGCCACGCGGGGCAAAAGCGTCATAAACACGGTCGCCCAACATGTGGCGCAGTTCGTCTTCGGTCATACGGCGATGGAGGGCAAGCGCCGCGATGATGTGGACGTCGTCGACACCAGCGTCTGCTGCAAGGTCGAGAACCGCTTCAATAACGCGTTGACGAATGTCGGGGCGTGTCATTTTGGGGAGTGGCAAAGAGATGTCGTCGAATGCGATGGTGAGTTTCATGCCAGGGAACAAGAGTGTTGGCAACGGGTCCATCTCGATGGGGTTCAACAGCGCGTGGCGAATTGCAGAGTCAATGTCATCAATGGCTGCTTCTGGCTCGGGAGCATAAATGACTCGGGAGCGGTCGGCTGGCAATTTTTCCAGCGAATAGTTTTCGCCACGCCAAAAAAGAATGGGCGGGGTTGAGCGGTCTACATCGAGTACAAATCCTGGACGTGGCATTAGCGCAATTTCTCCTGTCGCATATCGAAGGCCACCTTGATGGCTCCTCGCGCACCTGCCTCAGAGGCATGGCGCAGTGCTTGTTGATATTCAGATAACGGGTAGGTGGCTGAGAGCATTTGTTCTGCACGGATTTCATTTGCCAATTCAATAGCCATGAGAAATGTGCGCTGCTTGGTTCCGTTGGGCAAAGTTTCCGTGCCATACGTATAAGCACCCATGAGTTGTGTTTCGCGGTGCCATAAGCCGGTGAGGTCGGTGGTGACTTCGCTGGGCATTCCCATGAGAACAATGCGGCCGCGTGGCCGCGTCATACGCAGCGATAACGCGATGCTGTCGCTATTGCCCACTGCGTCAATAGTGACGTGTGTTCCTGAAGACAAGTAGTCGCCCACAACATGGCATCCGGCAGCATGGCGCACAGCGCGCATCAACTCATCGGGCTTCACAACGGAAGTTGCACCGAAGGTTTTGGCAAGGCGCATCTGAGCGGGGTAACGAGCACCAACGATGATGGTTGCTTGTGGAGAGTATTTGCGCAGTGCGGCAATTGCGCTGAGGCCCATGGTGCCTGCACCCAGCACAGCAAAGAGCGGAGTTTCAGTTTTGTTCGCATGAGAAATAGCCAAGAGCGCGGCGTGAATGCCGCCAGCAACGGGTTCTACAAGAACTGCACGTTCATCGGGCATATCGCTTGCGATGGTGTGAATTTGTGATGCATGGGCAATGAGCTCTGTTGCCCAACCGCCACCAGTGGAGTTGCAAAAGCCAATTTGGATACCTGGCTCTAAAGGAGGCATTGCTAAATGCGCGTAGTCGTCACCATCTCCTGGTGCAGCATCGGGGAAGGGAAGCTCTGCACCGCGTGCAGCATGCCCAAGCACGGGCTCGATGACTACGCGTTCTCCGCTATCGAGCGTGCCAACAATTTCATGCCCAGGTACAAAGGGGAAACTCACCCAATGTTCAAAATAGGTAGATGCATGACCTTCCACGGTGGCAAGGTCGCTGCCGCAAATGCCGGTGAGCAGTGGGTGTACGCGTTGCCATTCGTTGTTCACTAGTGCGGGTGGTTCGCAGTTTGTGAGCGTGAGTGGCCCAATTTTTGCAGCGGTGCCCGTGTCGATGCCCGACACCAAACGAGCAAGCATGAAGCGACCAGTGCTGCGATCTACACGTAAAGCTTTCATCGTTGGCGCTCATTCATGAGAGGAGCAAAAGGCAAGATGCGTTTGGGTGCACCGGCTGCTTTTTCCCAATCTTCTACAAGCCAACCACGCTTACGAGCAATAGAAGCAAGGCGAGTTTCAGGGTTCACAGCAACAGGGTGCCCGACTGCTTCAAGAAGTGGCAAGTCTGAAGTGGAGTCGGCATAGGCCACGCAGTCGTCGAGATGTACGCCGAGTGATGCGCAATAATCGGCAAGTACCTGTGCGCGAGTTTCGCCAGTGGGTGGTGCTTTGATGAGTTGCCCGCTGTAGGTGTTGTCGGGGCGAATAGACATTTCTGCTCCAACAATTTCATCGAAGAGTGGTCGCAAGCCTTCAACATTGAAAGTGAGTGCACCGGTAATGAGAATGGTTTTGTGGCCAAGTGCACGATGCTCGCGCACACGACGTATGGCGGCTGGGAATGATTTTGCAATGATGACGTCGGTCATCATGAGCTGAGTATCGATGGCAATTTGGTCGACAGGTGCATCTTCGTAACGGCGATAGAAGTAGCGCAGGAAGTCGCTGCGGTCTTTGCGGTCCATCGAGAGAAGTGTGGGGGCTTCTTTCATGGTGCGTAAGAAATAGCGGGCGCGTTCCGCGTTGTTGAGGTGGCGCGTTGCGAGCCATGAGTAGCTTTCAACAACGTTTGAAGCAATGAGAGTGTTCTCTAGGTCGAATGCGGCAACTTTGCGATCGGGCGAAAGCACGTTTGCGCGCAAACGAGCGGCGCGGTCGGTTTTCGTTTTTCCTGGCGTCATTTTGACGCGGGCATGGTCGACCACAGAAGGAAGATGCACTTCTTTCACATAGTGATTCCAGTTCACTACGCGCGGGTCGAAACAAAAATCTTGTTGATCTTTTTGGTCGAGTTGATTCCACAACGAGAGCAAGTTGTCGATGCTGTAAATGGCTTCGCACTCGGTGTACAAACCGTAGAGCTCAACATATTCCAAAGCGCGTTCTACCTCAATGCGCTTTTCATCGAGCTTTGCCGACCATGCAGCTTGTGCTCCACGCAAGGGAAGTGCTTGCAGTACTCGTTCGCCTTGTGTAATTGCAGTTTTCGCACGCGACAACTGTTGCTGTACGCGCCCACGACCCGGAAAGCGCCAATCGGGAACCACAATTGGTTGGCCTTCGGCGTCGTAAATAGGGTGCTCGGTAAACCAGTCGCGCACATTGTTCACTAAGTCGCTGTAGCGCAACGGGTTCGTGCTTCCCGAAGCAACTTGTGTGATGTACGGAGATTTTTCTGGGCCCGCTGCTGCAACAGCAATGATGGCTGCAACGACAAGGTCAACGGGAATGACGTCAACGGTGCCTTCTGGTACGCCAGGAAATTCGCGTAAGAGCCCACGTGCATAGGAAATGATGACGGGCTCTGCCATGCGAAAGCCACGAATCCAGCCCGGCTTTGGTTCAAGAACGGCCGACTCAATAATGGAGGGGCGCACGATGTTGACGGGAAGTGCACCTTTTGTTTCCGTGAGTGCTTGTTCGCCCAGAGCTTTGGTGAATGCGTAAGCATCGGGCCAACCCACGCTTGCTGCGCGTGAACGACCTGCTTGAACAAGTTCGCTGCTTACCCAACGTTCACGCAGTTGTTCTGTTTTGGCGGCAAGTGCAGGAGCACCTGCAGCGCCGAGTTCACGGCGTGCACCCTTGCGGAAACCTTCGAGAACCTTTGGTGTGCGACTCGCGGCTTCTACGTCGCTACGCAAGCGCCGTGCCGATGCCACTTCTGCTTTCCAACTGAGGCCAATATCGAAAGGGCCTTCCGACACGAGTTGCTCAGGTGCGGTTCCACGCCTGTTGCCAGCTACATAACAAGTGCTCACTGCCACGAGGTGCGGCATGTTGGTGCCACTCGGGTGGAGTTCATTGAGTAGCGCTGCAAGACGTGTTGGGCCTAAGAGGTTCACTTCCACTGCAGAGTCGAGCGGCGAGTCGAATGACACCGCAGCTGCTGAGTGAATAACGATGTCGCATGAGGCAAGTAGTGCGCGATCGGTTTCATTGAGCGATAAGCCATCAACAGAAATATCACCGTCAAGAGCGTGAACACGTCGCGCGGTCATTGCATCGAAGGTCTCCGCAGCGTTGGCATGCATGTCGCGTAAACGGTCGAAGGCATCGTTGCTCAGAATTTCACGCTTCACTCGCGATGCTGCACCGCGGCGACCACCTCGAATAATGAGAAAGAGCTCACATCCTGGTGCACTGCGTAAGAGGCGTTCCACGAGGGCAGTACCTACAAACCCGGTGGAACCAGTGATGGCGATCTTGCGCCCCGACAGAGATTCAGCAATCATGCGAGACTTTTCTAGCACATTCCTCTACCATTTGGTAGAGGCGAACGGGAAAGTGGGGAAATATGGCTGAAATCCGCAAAAAACATGCTCAACCCACGCGGGAACGGATTCTCGATGCCGCCCTCGATCTCTTTGGCTCAGGTGGGGTCGACGCCACAAGCCTCGACGACATTGCCCGCGCTGTGGGGGTGGCCAAACAAACGGTGCTCTATTGGTTCGTTACTAAAGAGGAATTGGCGGTTGCGGTCATGCAACGAGTTGCCGATGAACTGGTGTTGGAAATTGGTGCCGCCATTCGTTCGGCCCCACATGGTTTTGCGCGCATTGAAGCCACGGTGACTGCGGTGTTTCGCCCAGCCATTCGTCGCCCAGCATTGCTTGGCCTCATTCGTGAACTCAATCGTTTGCCACCTGCACTCAGCGAAGCACTCATCGACAAGGTATCTCCACTCATCGAGATGGCAGCTCTGTATATAGAAAAAGAAATGGACGAAGGGCGCCTGCGCCGCGCCGACCCACATTTGTTGTTGGCCTTTGTGTACTCCACTGTGGTAGGGGTGGCTACAGAGCCAGTAGCACTGCGTGCAGTGGGGTGGCAACCAACAACGGTGGCACTGCGTACATTGCGTCGTGAACTGCTCGACTTTTTGCGAGCCGCACTCACCCCTTAGTGGCTGGTGTGTCGACGGCGACGTGAATGCCGTTCGAAGGCAAGCTCAATGAGGCGGTCGATGAGGTCGCTGTAAGAGATTCCTGTTTGTTCCCACAGCTTTGGATACATGGAAATGGGTGTGAAGCCAGGAATCGTGTTGACCTCGTTACACAAGAAGCGCGAAGTTGACTCTTCAAAGAAGAAGTCGACACGGGCAAGGCCATCGCAACGGAGGGCTTTGTAGATATGTAAGGCCTTTTCGCGCACTTCTTGTGCCTGTTCTGTACTGAGCAGTGCAGGAATATGCAATGTGGCGCTGTTATTGACGTATTTATCTTTGTAGTCGTAGAACTCGCCCGCAGGAACAATTTCACCAGGTACCGACGCAATGGGTTCCATATTTCCCAGAACCGCAACTTCAATTTCTCGACCAGAAATGAATTCTTCGCAGATTGCCCATTCATCGTATTGAAATGCAAGTTGTAGTGCGGTCATGAAATCTTCGCGATGTGTAACTTTGCTCACGCCGACAGATGAGCCCATATTGGCTGGTTTGACGAAAATGGGAAACCCGAGTTGGTCGATAGCAGCATCGATGTCGGCTGGTGAACATTCTCCATCGCGCAGAGCAACAAAAGCTGGTTGTTCAACATTGTGGTGGTGCAGAATTTGTTTACTGACCACTTTGTCCATGCACACTGCGCTCGACAAAACGCCTGAACCAACGTAGGCAATATTGGCAAGTTCAAGCATGCCTTGTACGGTTCCATCTTCGCCGAGTGGCCCGTGAAGTAAAGGCAGTACAACGCACTGCGTCGAGAGTGACGTGACTGTTTGCAAACTGGTGGGTGTTCCGGCTGTAGATAAACGGCCTGCCGCTAGTTCTTCGGTGGAGGGAACAACGAGATTCCATATCCCTGCGCGGGTAATGCCAATGGTGGTGATGTCGTATTTCTCGGTGTTTGCCGCAGCGATGACATGGGCGGCAGTAACGCAACTGACGTCGTGCTCTGCGGACTCGCCGCCAAAGAGAACAATGAGAGGAATACGGGAAGGAACGTTC
The DNA here is from genome assembly GCA_009711295.1 of Actinomycetota bacterium. Classification (GTDB taxonomy): domain Bacteria; phylum Actinomycetota; class Acidimicrobiia; order Acidimicrobiales; family Ilumatobacteraceae; genus F1-20-MAGs119. The sequence goes on from WLST01000001.1 coordinate 20,158, forward strand.
ATATAACTTCCCCCGACGGTACACGCGCGGCGAGACTTTTATCGCACTCACGACTTCTCTCGCTAGAGAGCAGTATCTTTGGGGCATGCGCATTCCCCTCGCTGAAGTTGCAGGCGTTTTGCATGCATCTGTTGTGGGCGAGGTAGGAATTGGTCTGGTAGCCGACGGCGTATCGTATGACTCGCGACAAGTGGCACCTGGAAATCTCTTCGTTGCCATTATTGCGCAACGTGATGGCCACGATTTCGTGCTCGATGCAGTTAAAGCAGGTGCCGCTGCAGTTTTGGTGTCGCGAGAAGTTTCAGGGTGCTTCCTTCCACAACTTGTTGTAGCCGATACGGCTGTTGCGCTCACTGCGCTGGGCAAATGGGCACGTGGGCACGTGCAGTCAACTGTAGAGAATCGCGTGATCGGCATTACCGGCTCTGTGGGAAAAACATCCACGAAAGATTTCATCGCATCTGTGTTGGGTGCTCAGTTTGTAGTTGGGGCAAGTGATAAATCGTTGAACAACGATCAAGGTGTTCCTGTCACTTTGCTCAACGCGCCAGACATGGTTCAGGCACTTGTGGTGGAAATGGGGATGCGTGGCTTCGGAGAAATTGCTCGGCTCGCAGCACTAGTGCAACCACATATTGGTGTTATCACCGCCGTGGGTGAGTCGCACAGTGAACGCGTAGGTGGAGTCGAAGGTGTTGCACGGGCAAAGGCTGAACTCGTTGAGTCGTTACCTGCAGGTGGTTTCGCTGTTTTGAATGCAGATGATGTGCGCGTCATGGCGATGCGTAGCAAGACCCGTTCCACAGCTTTTACTTATGGATTCGCAACAGATGCCGATGTGCATATTTCTGATCTTGCTGTCAACGGTCATGGCTGTGCTTCATTTCGCATCACCTCACAGTGGGGAGATGGGCATTGCAATTTGGCGGTTCCAGGTAAGCACATGGCGAGCAATGCTGCAGCTGCAGTATTGGTAGGGGCTTTATGTGGGGTCTCTATTGCAGATGCGCTGCGTGCAGTTGAATTGACAGAAATGTCACCCATGAGAATGCAGGTGCATGCACTTGTAAATGGCGTCTTGCTCGATGATTCATATAACGCAAGCCCAACATCAATGTCGGCGGCATTGCAGACGCTGTCGAGTATGGCAGCCGATCATCGCGTTGCAGTGCTTGGTGTGATGGCAGAAATTTCCGATGCAGAAGCACAGCACAAGAACATTGCGCAACTGGCGCAAGATCTAGGAATTGAAGTCATCGCATTTCGCACTGAACTGTATGGGTTGCCGAGTTATGAAACATATATAGAGGTGTGTGAACTCTTGCGAAAGCGTTCTGCAAACACGGCGATTCTCTTGAAGGGCTCGCGTGTTGCTGGTCTTGAAGCAGTATCCGAGTTACTTCTCGGAAACTGATTTACTGCGCGCATCTACCAGAGCAATATTGCACCACCACGCAAGAAAGAGTGCCCAAATCGCGCCGCCGACGAGAACCCACCGGGCTCCAAAATGGTCGATGACAGGGCCAAACACAAGGTTGCCGAGCGGCACGGTTCCACCAAAGGCCATGAACCACAATGCCATCACGCGACCTCGTTCATTTGGGGCCAAGCGTGACTGCAAAATGGTCATCATTGATGTGGTGGTGCCGAAGTAGGCAATTCCTAGGAAGAAGCCAACGATGAAGGCTTGAATTGGTGTGCGTGCAATAGCGAAGAAAAACAAACACACAGCAAATGATGCAAACCCATATTGAATGATTTTTCGTTTATCGGCTTTGACGAAAAGTGTGCCAATGGCGAGGCCACCCAAAGCAGCACCGAGGCCCCAGGTTGCATAGAGCCATTTGTAAATTGGCGCACCCTCATCGATGCCGAAGTTGAGCGAAGCAACGGCAGGAAAGAGGCCAACGTAGGGCAAGGAAAGAAAAGAAAAAGTGGTGAGTGAAATGAGGAGGCGATTAATTTCTGTGCGCTCACGGGCAATTTTTAAACCAGCAGTGAACTGTCGCCAGCCTGGTTCAGAAGCAATGCTCTGGAGAACAGGTAACTGAACTCGCAACAGTGCACCAATCACAAAGAGATAGGTAACAGCGTTAATGAGAAAGAATTGCGATGTGGTGATGCCCCAGGCCGAGAGCACGGCAACAATGATGGGGCCGATGACCCGCGATCCATTGATGAGTGTGGAGTTCAATGCAATGGCCCCAGATAAGTCTTGGGGTGGCACAAGGGTGGGAAGCGATGCAGACCAAGCGGGAGCGTTTAACGCATTGCCTACTCCAACTCCACATTGCATGAGGAAGAGCAGCCAAATAGCTGCGTCATTTGCGGCAAGTGGAAACAGCATGAGAGAGAAAAACAACTGGACTGTTTGTGTGCAAACAAGCCATTTGCGGCGGTCGAATTTGTCAGCAATGACTCCAGCAGGAATGGAAAGTACAAGCAGCGGCCCGAGTTGTGCAAAAACGAGCAAGCCGACGAGAGAAGCTTTTCCTGTTCGATGGTAGATGTATGCAGGAAGAACCACATTTTGCATCCACGTACCGATGTTCGACAGGAATGCTCCTGTGAACATGAGGCGAAAACGCGGAGAAGCTAAAGCAGCGCGGGCACTTCCCGGTGTGTGAGAGTGCGGCTGAAAGTCGTCGAATGGGTTCGTTGCAGTGTCGGTCATGGGGGCATGTGCCGACGATTAGCCGGCTACAAGTTCTGCATAAGTTTCCAGCACTTGTGGCGGCCCACTGATGAGGAATGTGGTGATGCATGTTTCGCGCCACTTGGCCATTTCATCTTTGATTTTTGCCATGGGGCCAACAAGAGCTACGTCTTCCACCATTGCTAAGGGAATAGAGGCAGCAGCTTCTTCTTTCTTGCCTGCGAGGTAGAGCTCTTGCACTTTGAGCGCAACATCTTCGTAGCCCATACGAGCAAACACTTCAAAGTGGAAGTTGGCGCCGCGGGCACCCATGCCACCGGCATAGAGGGCAAGAAACGGGCGAACGAAGTTTGCACACGCCTCAACATCATCGCCAGGAATAATCATGACGCCAGATGCAACTTCAAATCGATCTGATTTGCCTGCTTCGCCGCTTTTTGCAAAACCTTCGTTGAGGCACTTGCGGTAAAAAGCGTCTTCTTTCGGTGAGAAAAAGAGTGGCAGCCATCCGTCGCAAATTTCACCTGCGAGTGCAACGTTCTTTGGGCCTTCTGCACCAAGAAAAATAGGGATGTCTTTACGCAACGGGTGAACTGTGCTCTTCAGCGGTTTACCTAAACCTGAACCACCGCGTAAAGGGATGTCGTAAAACTCGCCGTGAAAATCGATGGGTTTGTCGCGCTTCAAAATGCTGCGAACCACTTCAATGTATTCACGTGTGCGAGCTAGTGGCTTGGGGTACGGCTGGCCATACCAACCTTCCACTACCTGTGGGCCCGAAGCTCCGAGACCAAGAATGAATCGACCGTTGCTGAGGTGGTCGATGGTCATTGCTGCCATGGCGGTAGCCGATGGAGTACGTGCACTCATTTGAATGATGCCAGTGCCAAGTCGAACGTTTTGAGTTTGTGCACCCCACCATGCAAGGGGAGTAAGTGCGTCGCTTCCGTAGGCCTCTGCGGTCCAAACGCTGTCGAAACCTAAACGGTCGGCTTCTTTGATTCCTTCAAGAGCTCCGTTCGGTGGACCGCTGCCCCAGTAGCCGGTGTTGTAGCCAAGTTTGATTTCTTTAGATGATGAACTATTCCCCATGCCACAAAGATACGTGGCGAGAAGGCATCAGCCCCGACTCAAATGCAGAGATTGAGAAAATCAGGAGCGAGGAGTTGGGGTAAATGTCACAGGGAGTGAATCGGGCCCATAAATTCCAGCAGTCGCAACCTTGTAGCGCGCCGGACCAGACAGTTTGAGGTGTGGCATCCGTGCAGCAATGAGCGGTAGGGCTTCTTGGAGTTCTGCTCGAGCCAGTGATGCCCCGAGGCAGTAGTGAATGCCCGACCCGAAGGTGAGTTGGGGTGAATTTGACTCGGTGCGATTGATGAGCAGTTGTTCGGGGTCGCTGAAAACGTCGCCATCAAAGTTGCCCGTTGCAAGGCTGGGGAAAATGAGAGTCCCTTGCGGAAAGAGGATGTCTTTATATTCAATATCTTGTGACGCGAATCGACCAGTTGCTCGCACGGCTCCGTTGATGCGCATTACTTCTTCAATGAGGCGTTGTGCATGCTCGGGTTGCCGAGCAATGAGCTCCCACTCTTCTGGATGATTGGCGAGCAGGGCAACTGCTAAGCCCAGTTGATTGCGCGTGGTGTCGGTGCCGCCAATGATGACAGCTTCAACCATCATGACGAGTTCGTCATTCGATAATTTGTCGCCTTGTTCTTCTGCGCTGATGAGGCTCGAAAGAAGATCGTCTTGAGGTGATGTACGACGTGCGTCGATGAGTTCTCGTGTGTAGGCATCGAGTTCGTCTTGAGCCGCCATGATGAGGGGAATATCGTTTTTGAAGTTGCTGTCGAAGATGCGCAAAATATCGCTCGCCCAACGGCTAAAAAGTTCCCAGTCGGAACGCGGCGCACCCAGTAACTCGCAAATGATGGGGATGGGGTACGGATTGCAAATGTCGAGCGCGAAGTCAGAAGTGCCAGATTCAGTAACGCTATTTAAGAGATCTGTCATGACTTCACGCATAAAGGGGCGCAAGGCATCGGCATTGCGAGGTGAAAATGCAGGAGCAACCAAACGGCGCAGTCGCACATGGGTGTCACCTTCTGCGGAAAGAATTGATTCGCGTCGTCGGGCCCGAAACTCTGGGGTGACATCGGGGTTCAAATCAACAATGAGGCCAACTGCGCTATGCCAGCGTTTGTCGCGCAACATGGCAACCACGTCGTCGTATTTGAGAATGGTGTAGCCAATTTCGCCCTTGGCAATCCAAGTTGATTGCGCAAGGTTGCGTAACTCTTGTAGCTGCTCGGCGCGGTCTGTTTGAGAGCGCAAGGCACGAGGCAACACAGAGGGTAAATCAAGTAAATCAACACGTGTTGCCATGGCGCCACAGTACTGTGCGAACAACGAAAAGCAAATATGCCAAGATGAGGCACATGAAGACATTCCACAACTTTGTGAACGGTTCATTTGTCGATGCCAAGAGTGGGGAAACCACAAACATTGTGAACCCGGCAAACGGTCAGGTGTATGCCACAGCTGCGCTCTCGCGCGAAGCCGATGTAGACCTTGCAATGCGCGCTGCTGAACACGGCGCAGAGTTATGGCGAGATGCCACACCAGCAGAGCGGTCGTTAGCGTTGTACCGCATGGCCGATGCGGTGGAGTCACGTGCTGAAGAACTCATTGCGCTTGAAGTAGAGAACACGGGTAAGCCCATCGCAATTACACGCACTGAAGAGATTCCCCCGATGGTGGACCAGATGAGGTTCTTCGCCGGAGCAGCGCGAAATTTAGACGGAAAAAGTGCTGGCGAATACATGCGGGGAATGACTTCGTTCATTCGGCGTGAACCTGTAGGAGTGTGTGCACAAGTGGCGCCGTGGAACTACCCCATGATGATGGCAGTGTGGAAGTTTGCTCCCGCATTAGCGGCAGGCAATGCCATCGTGTTGAAGCCATCCGATACCACTCCGGCAACCACCACACTTCTTGCAGAAATTGCTGCAGAGTTTTTTCCACCGGGTGTTTTCAATGTCATTTGTGGCGATCGCGATACGGGTCGTGCAATGGTCACTCACAACACGCCATCAATGGTGTCGGTCACGGGAAGCGTGCGCGCTGGTATTGAAGTGGCACAAGCCGCAGCTACCTCTTTGAAGCGAGTGCATTTGGAGTTGGGTGGCAAAGCGCCCGTAGTGGTGTTCGACGATGCCGATATTGAGGCAGCTGCCGAAGGGATTGCTTTAGCGGGGCTCTTCAATGCAGGGCAAGACTGCACCGCTGCAACTCGTGTCATTGTGGCACCGCGCGTGTACAACGACTTTGTTGCTGTACTCACGGAAAAAGTTGCCGCAACAAAAACAGGCCAACCTGACGAAGATGTTTTATTTGGTCCTCTCAATAATGCGACGCAGTTAGCGCGCGTATCTGAATTGGTCAGCCGTGCGCCCGATCATGCCAACATCACCACTGGTGCCGCTGCAATCGGCGGCGACGGCTACTTCTACATGCCAACTGTTATTGCCAACTTGCGTCAAGACGACGAGATGATCCAGAACGAAATTTTTGGACCTGTGCTCACGGTGCAACAATTCAGTGACGAAGATGAAGCGGTGCGCTGGGCCAACGGAGTGGAGTATGGGCTTGCATCATCGGTGTGGACGAAAGACTTCGGGCGGGCAATGCGGATGGCAAAGCGGCTCGATTTTGGTTGCGTATGGATCAACACGCACATTCCCGTTGTTGCTGAGATGCCGCACGGCGGATTCAAGAAGTCTGGTTACGGAAAAGATTTGTCGGCATACTCACTCGACGACTACACGCGTATCAAGCATGTGATGGCAAACCTGAATAGTTAGTGAACGCCCCATGTAAAGGTTTGTTTCACGAGTTCAAGGTATACAAAGGTCTCGGTGCTCGTGACGCCAGGGGTGGCACGAATGGCGTTGGTGGCCTCAAGAAGTTCGCCTTCGTCTCGCACAACGACTTCTGCAAGGAAATCGTATGAACCTGCGGTAACGACAAGGTATTCAATGATGTCGAGGTTCTTTAACGTTTGGGAAAGTTCATTCGTCGCACCTGTAGTGCGGATGCCAATCATTGCCACTCGCTTGCGGCCCACCATGAGTGGGTTGGTGACTGCTACTACTTGAATTACGCCAGTGTCGATGAGGCGTTGCACGCGCTGACGGGCAGCTGCTTCAGACAAACCCACTGCCGAGGCGAGTTTGGTATAGGGCATACGACCGTCGACCTGAAGTTGCTCGATGATGAGTTGGTCGACGCCGTCGATACGAACGCCAGCGGGGGTGGAGGGCACGGATGTCACGACCACAGCGTATTGCGTGGGCGAGGAGAGAGGCGAGTGGGTGTTACGCTTTGCGAACAATCTTTGGTGAATTTTTGGTGCTCGGGAGGCAATCGTTGTGAACAACTCAACATCTGAAGTCATTCACCTCGATCATGTGCGTAAGCAATACGGCTCCTTCACCGCTGTTGAAGATGCCAACTTCTCTATTGGTCGAGGCGAGTTCTTCGCCATGCTCGGGCCATCGGGTTGTGGCAAAACCACCACCTTGAAGATGATTGCCGGTTTTGAGCAACCCACGAGCGGCAGCGTTTTTCTGGAAGGTGTCAACGTCTCAACTGTTCCGCCGTATAAGCGCAATGTCAATACCGTTTTCCAGCAGTATGCGCTTTTCCCTCATATGAGCGTTGCCGACAACATTGCATTTGGCCCACGCAGCAAGAAACTCGATGAGTCTGAAGTGAAAAAGCGCGTTGGCGACATGCTCGATGTGGTGCGATTGGCAGAGTTCGCCGATCGCCGCCCCAGCCAACTCTCGGGTGGGCAACAACAACGTGTTGCTTTGGCACGTGCGTTAGTGAACTACCCCAGCGCACTTTTGCTCGATGAACCGCTTGCGGCTCTCGACCTCAAGTTACGCGAGGCCATGCAAATTGAGCTGAAGCGCATTCAACGCGAAGTAGAAATCACTTTCGTATTTGTCACTCACGATCAAGGCGAAGCGCTCACCATGAGCGATCGCATTGCGGTGATGAGCCAGGGTGTTGTTGAACAAATCGGCACACCAGTCGATATTTACAAAAAACCCGAATCGCTCTTTGTTGCTGGGTTCATTGGTTCAGCGAATCTTTTGCCCTCAACGGTCAGTCAGTTCGATGCGGCGGGCGGCACGGTAGTGCTCAATGGCGGCGGAACGGTCACGGTGGGTCGAGACAATGTGGCAAGTGACGTCACCTGGGCAACGGGTGAAGAAGTCACCATCATGTTGCGTCCCGAGCATCTCCATGTCACCGTTGAGCGCCCCGCGGGCGACGCCTTGCAGGCCGAAGTAACCGATGTGGTCTTCCAAGGGTCGGCTGTTCGCTTGGTTTTGCAGCTCGACAATGGCACTGAGGTAACAGCAATGGTTGGTGGCGACGCAGATTTGCCATTTTTGCGTCCTGGGGCTGCAGTGTGGCTCTCGTGGCTTGCCACTTCGCCATATGTGCTCGATGGTTGGCCAGATCTCGCTGGTGCAACTACTACCAACCTTGAATCCATTGAAGCCGCTTTGTGAATACTCATTTTCTGATCTCTTTCCACTATCGTTTTCCCTGTTCAGTCCATAGCCCTCTCACCAAAGAGAAGTGATAACCCACACAAAGAATCTGCAGCCTCGCTGTATGAATTAAGGAGCCACCATGAATACTCGCCGTACGACAACTCCACAGTCCGTCAAGGCCTCACGACTCAATCGTCGCGACTTCCTTATTCGTGGTGGTCTCATGGGCGCAGGTGCCCTTTCGTTACCAGCATTACTGGCTGCATGTGGTGGCGGTTCAAGTTCTTCGGTCGACACCGCTGGCGGTGGCGGGGGTAGTTCATTGTTCTTTGAAAACTGGCCTGGGTACATGGACGAAGAAACTGTTGGTCTTTTCCAAGCAGCATCCGGTGTTTCAATGAAGTACACCGAAGCGTTTAATGACAACAACGAGTACTTCGCAAAGATTCAGCCGGAGTTGTCGAAAGGCAAAACGATCGCCCCCGATATTTTGGCACCAACATTCTGGATGGCAGCACGGCTCATCCAACTCGGTTGGGTACAGAAGTTACCAAAGGCAGATATTCCCAATTTCGCGAACTTGCGCGACGACCTCAGCAGCCCATCATGGGATTCGGGTGATGAATACAACTTGCCGTATCAAACGGGTATTGCTGGCATTGCTTACAACTCGAAAATTACCGGGCGTGAGTTGAAGAGTGTGGCCGATCTATTCGACCCAGCATTCAAGGGCAAGATTGGCATGCTCACCGAAATGCGCGACACCATTGGCCTCATTCTCATGGGCGAAGGCAAGAAAATCGCCGACATCACTACTTTCGATGCGGCTTCAGTTGCCTTCGACAAATTAGAAAAGGCAAAAAGCGAGGGGCAGATTCGTTCCTTCACCGGCAACGACTACGTCGACGACCTCAGTGCGGGCAACTTCGCTGCATGCGTTGCCTGGTCGGGCGACGTTTTGCAACTCACCAAAGACAACCCCGATGTGAAGTTCATTGTTCCTGAAGAAGGTGGCACCAGTTGGTACGACACCATGGTGTGGATGAAGGGTTCAGAAAACAGCGAGTCGGTAGCCAAGTGGATGAACTTCCTCTACGACCCGGTGAACGCTGCTCGCCTCACGGCATTTGTTCAGTACATCTCACCAGTGAAGGGCGTCAAAGAAGAGTTGGCAAAAATGGGTGGCGACAATGCGAAGCTGGCAGAAGATCCGCTACTTTTCCCCGATGCTGCCACGTTTGCACTTCTCCAGAGTTGGGGCGCACTTGCAGAAGAGGAAGAAGCCAAGTTCGACGAAGCATTTGCTTCCATTACGGGCGCTTAATTACTAGCACTCAGTGGCATCAGTAGTTTCTGCAGGAAAAAAATGGGGCGACTCTCTATCGTCACGTCCTGAAAACGTGGGGCTCGGCGTCATGCTCGGCCTTGGCGTTGGTGCAGTTGCTCTTGCAGCACAGTGGGTGAAAGGCCCCAGCGCAATGCTGGTGGCTATTGCGATGCTTGCCATGGTGGTGGGGCTCATCTACACCGCATTTGCTGGCGGGCTTGAAGCACGAAAATCACTTGCCCCTTACGGGCTGTTGAAGCCAGGAATGATTTGGCTGTGCCTCTTTTTCCTTGCACCGTTGTGGTCGATGGTAGTGATGTCGCTATCAAGCAAAGCAGGTCGGTTTGACTTCTTCCCCGATTTCACATGGAACTTCGAGAACTATCGCATTGCGCTGACAAAATTCAGACCGCAGTTCATTCGTAGCTTCAGCTATGCCGGCATCGCAACGCTGCTCACGGTTGTGATTGGTTATCCACTCGCATATTTCATTGCATTTCGCGGTGGAAAGTATCGCAACATTCTTTTAGGCCTTGTGGTGGTTCCTTTTTTTACTTCGTATCTCATTCGTACGTTGGCATGGAACAATATTCTCGCCGATGAAGGCCCGGTGGTTTCTCTCATCAACACTTTGCACCTGTCGGGTATTTTTGAATCGCTCGACATCATGCAAAATGGAAAACTCATGAATACGCCGGCAGCAGTCATTGGTGGCCTCACTTATAACTTCTTGCCGTTCATGGTGTTGCCCATCTACGTGAGCCTCGAAAAAATAGATGTCCGCTTGGTTGATGCTGCAATGGACCTCTATTCATCGGCTTCGCAAGCATTTCGCAAAGTGGTATTGCCGTTGTCGCTACCCGGCCTCTTTGCAGGCAGCCTGTTGGTATTCATTCCTGCAGCGGGCGACTTTGTGAACGCCCAGTTCCTGGGTAACCCACAAACAACAATGATTGGTAACTCCATTCAAGACCAGTTCTTGCGTCAATTGAACTATCCCGTGGCATCTGCAATGTCATTTGTCTTAATGATCATCATCACCATCATTGTTCTCATCTATACCAAATTCATGGGAACAGAAGATCTCGCATGAGTACCGCATTTAGTAAGAGGCAAAAGGCTGGCCAGCGCCTAGTAAACGTTGCTGCGGGCGCGGCGTTGCTGTACATCTTCATTCCTATTTTTGTCATCGTTCTCTTTTCATTCAATGAACCAAAAGGGAAGTACAACATCAAGTGGCAAAACTTCACTTTGAACAATTGGGCGCACCCATTTGTAGAGAAAGAGCTCACCAGCGCCTTGTGGGTGAGCTTACGTATTGCGCTCATTGCCACAATTGTTTCCACCATTTTGGGAACACTCATTGCCATGTCGCTCAGTAGGTACAAGTTCAAAGCCAGCGGCGCAGTGAACCTGTTTTTAGTTCTGCCTCTTACTGCCCCTGAAATCGTTCTGGGTTCGTCGCTTGCAACTTTGTTCCTCAACCGCAGTGTTGGATTTGGCTACGTCACCATCATTATTGCGCACATCATGTTTCAAATCTCATTTGTTGCAGTCACGGTTCGTGCGCGCATTCGTGGGTTCGACTGGACTCTGGAGCAAGCTGCACAAGACCTCGGAGCAACTCCGTCTCGGGCATTTTGGAAAGTTACCTTTCCGCTCATCTTGCCCGGAATCATGGCTGCAGCTTTGCTTTCCTTTGCGCTGTCGGTTGACGACTTCATCATCACATTCTTCAACGCTGGTTCGTTGGTCACCTTCCCACTGCAAATTTTCGGCGCCTCACGAGTGAAGATTTCTCCACAAATCAATGTGCTCGCCAGCATGTTGCTCTTCGCCAGCGTGGCTCTCATGGCAGGCGCAATGGTGCTTGGTCGCCGGCGGGAACGACGCCACGCCGGAACTCTCTCCAAATAGTTTTCTCGCATGTCGTTTTCGCGTCTAGCTGTTGAGCCAAGTACTTCTCCGCAATGGGTGAGCGAAGCGGTGGTTGCTGGTGGTGGGGAAGTTGTTGACATTGCATCGGCGACTGGGCTGGTGTGGTCAGCTGCGTATTCCATTGACGCCCTCGAAAGCCTCTTGTTGGAAAACCCACACATCAACTGGGTGCAGTTGCCGTTCGCTGGCAGTGAAGCATTCATGTATTTGGTCAATCACGATCGTATATGGACCTGTGGTAAGGGCGTATATGCCGAACCCGTAGCCGAACATGCTTTGGGTTTATTGCTGGCCGGTTTTCGTCATATTGGAAATTACGCACGCCAAACAAGTTGGACAGGCCCAGTTGGGCAGAACTTGTTGGGCGCCAACATCACCATCTTGGGGGGTGGTGGCATCACCGCATCGCTCGTGCGCTTGCTGCAACCGTTCTTTTGCAATATCACGGTGGTGCGATTGTCGGCAGAGCCACTAGAAGGCGTGAATACAGTGGTGGGCCCAGAGAGTCTTGTTGACGCCATTGTTGGGGCTGACGCCGTTGTTGTGGCTTTAGCCCTCACACCAGACACCGAAGGAATTCTGGGTCGCAATGAATTTGAGTTGATGGAAAAGCATGCTTGGGTGGTGAACGTGGGGCGGGGTCGACACATCGTCACCGATGATCTGGTGTGGGCATTGCAAGAAGGCGAAATTGGTGGCGCGGCACTCGACGTCACCAACCCTGAACCGCTCCCTGAAGGTCACCCCTTGTGGGCGATGCCAAATTGCATCATCACTCCACACATTGGAAACACTCCAGCCATGGCTGTGCCGTTACTCTCAGCTCGGATTGCGGAAAATGTGCGTCGCTACGTGAATGGCGAACCTTTGGTGGGATGTATCGACCCTGAGTTGGGCTATTGAAATTTTTCTCACCTAGCGTGTGTTGTCGTGTCGGCCAATAAGAGAAATCTCAATCACTATGAGGTTCTTGGTGCACGACCCGAGGCCAACTACGCCACATTGCGGTCGGCATATCGCAAAAAGATGCGCGCGCTGCATCCCGATGCACAAAGTAGCAATGTAGACCCCGAGGAAATTTCTGCTGTCTCGGCAGCTTGGGAAGTGTTATCTCGCAGTGATCGACGCCGCGAATACGACAAAACCTTAGCTATTGGATGTGTTGCATCTGACGTGCAACCAGTACGGGCTCAGGTGTATGAACCAGCACGGTTCCCTTGGAAATTCGTCGTTCTCTTCATTGTGTTTGGGTCGTTGGCGGTGCTCGTTTTATCTCTCTTTAGTTCGCCGCAGCCTCCCGGCGCGCCCGACAATGTTTTGCAGGGTGGGTCGTGCGTCAATATCGATGCCGGCGGAGATGCATTCGAAGTGAACTGCGACAAGCCACACATGGCCGTCGTAGAGAAACTTGTTCCTTTTGATGCTGTATGCCCAATGGGCACTGAACTGCATCGTGATCGACAGGGCATGGGTAACGCATGCGTGAAGTAGATGCTTCTGTAGTACTAGCGTGATGGTGTGTCACGCCTCTGCGAACGTCCCGGCTGCTCTGCACCTGCGTCTGTTGCATACGGCTTCAATACGCAGATCCTTGCCGTTTGGCTCAATGGGTATGACCCGAATGAAAGTTTTGGTACCGGAATCTTGTGTCGGCGTCATGCCGATGCTCTAGTAGTGCCGCGGGGTTGGCACATTGATGACAAGCGAGAGAGTGTTCCACGATTATTTCTTGCCCCCGCTGGCGAAGCTGCACATGGAGACACTCCTTCGCGCGGAATACGACGAAAAGCACCAAAAGTGCAACCGCAACTTTTTGCAAAGGAAAGTCAGGAACCGGTTGACGATCTTCCTATTGAAGACGAACCTTTGATGGAAGAAACACGCGCCATTCCATGGTCTCCGCAGCTTGTTGCCGAAGCTGAAGTATCTGTATTGAGTAACGATGAGCCGAATAAAGTTCCCAGTTTGCTCGATCGTGCCTTTGGCAATAAAGACCGTCGCGAAAAGTGACGCACGTATGAAAACAGAAGCCACCCTTGTTGCCCCAACTTCACTGGTAGCTATTCGTCCGTTTGTGTCTGATCTTGGGGAATATGAGCGTTGGATGCCGCTCGTACACAAGGCCACAACAGCTGGGCCAGGTGCCTGGGATGTCGAACTGCGAGCGAAACTCGGTCCGTTTGCTCGCTCAAAGCGTTTGCGCATGGAACGCACCACCGATTCACCGCAACTCATTGTGTTTGAGAGGCGCGAAAAAGATGGCCGCGAACATGCCCCATGGCGCATGACATGTGCACTGGTGGAGAGCCATGAAGAAATTACATTGCGTGTTGAGTTGTTCTATGGTGGCGCGCTATGGACCGGTGGCTTATTAGAAAAAGTCTTGGTAGATCACATTGAAAGTGGACGTGAAAATCTTATGGCACTGGTTTTGCGCTCTGGGCGCTGAATCTGCCATCGGCGCGGGTTATTAGCTCCAGCGGCCAAGAAAAACACTCGGTCAGTAGTTCGCTAGAGAGCGTTTCAGTGAGCGGGCCTTTGGCGATTACTTCTCCAGCTTTTAAGGCGAGAAGGTGTGTCATTCCTCTGGGTATTTCATCAACATGGTGGGTGATGAGTGCGGTCGATATATGCGGCGATTGTTGAATGGATTCTTCAAGAGCTTCCACTAGTTGTTCGCGGCCACCGAGGTCGAGTCGACCACTTGGCTCATCAAGTAATACCAGCGAAGGTTCAGTCATGCGGGTACGTGCAAGAAACACCCGTTGTTGTTCACCAGAAGACAAAGTAGAAATCTCGCGTTCGGCAAGATGGCCTACGCCAAGTTGATGTAAGCAATCAATTGCTTTGACCTTGTCGGCTGGTTCATAGTGGTGCCACCAGGTTTCAAGAGCAGCATTTTTAGCGGTCATCACTACTTCGTAAGCGCACAGCTGAGGGCGAATCTCACTGGCAAATGCCGCCGAGTTGTAGGCAATGCGTTGACGCAACTCGCGCACGCCAGTATCGCCGAGTCGTTCACCTTCCACCACAACTTCCCCTGCGCTGGGATGCAGGTAGAGAGCGGCGATGAGCATGAGCGAGGTTTTCCCCGAACCGTTGGCGCCAAGCACGACCCAATGTTCACCCCTGGCAATGTCCCACGAGACATTTTTCAATATGGTGTTGGCCTCACGCAACAAGGTGATGTTGCGTAGCGATAAGACAAAGTGAGAGTCGGCGGCCACGCTGCCACAGTAATCACTAGAGATGGGTAATAAGGTTGCATCGTGGAAAGTATCCCCTCTACGCCTGAAGAGCTGTCGCTGGCCATCACCGCAGCCACTGGGCTCGATGGAATATCGCAGTTACGCCGCCTCACAGGTGGCGCATCGCGTGAAACGTGGAGCTTTCGCGTCGGCGAAGAGCAGCGCATCATTCAGCGCCAGCGTCTCACTTCACCCCGTGACATGCATGTCGAGGTAGGCGTGCTCGAAGCCGCATATGCGGCCGGGGTTCCGGTCCCACGTGTGCTGGCTAGTTCTCGTGACCTCGTTGGTGACAACCCAGTAGGTACTCAGTTCATGATTGTGAATGCCTTTGAGGGAGAAACCATTGCGCGCAAAATTTTACGGGACGATGAATACGCTGCTGCGCGGAAAACTCTGCCAGCGCAGTTTGGTAGCGCGCTCGGAAAACTGCATCGCATGAACTCTGCAGTCGATGGTCTTGAAGACGTCGACCAAATTGCTTTTTATCAGGAACATCTGCGCGATTGCGGTCAGTCACACCCAGCGTTTGAAATCGCTTTTCGGTGGCTCGAGGAAAATCGTCCGCCGGTTGGTCGCAGGTGTCTGGTGCATGGCGACTTCCGGATGGGAAATCTCATCATCGGCAATGAAGGATTACGTGCCGTTCTCGATTGGGAGCTTGCACATATTGGCGACCCGGCAGAAGACCTGGGCTGGCTGTGTGTACGTGCGTGGCGCTTTGGTGGCGCGGGTCCCGTTGGAGGCATTGGCGCCTATGAAGACTTGCTCGAGGCATACGGCGAAGCATCGGGTGAATACATTTCACTGGAAACACTGCGGTGGTGGGAAGTGCTCGGAACAGTGAAATGGGGCCTCATGTGTATTTCGCAAGCGGCGTATCACCTCACTGGTTCTGTACGCAGTCATGAACTTGCCGCAATTGGCCGCCGTGTATGTGAAAACGAGTACGACGCATTGCTTGCCATTCGTGAATTGAAAAAAGGGAAAGGCTCCACACGTGTCTGAACTGCATGATCCACCAACTGCGCAGCAACTCGTTGAGTCGGTGCGCGAGTGGCTAGAAACCGACGTCTTTCCTCAAGTGGAAGGGCGTTTGCAATTCCACACTCGCGTAGCGATGAATGTTCTTGCCATGGTGGAACGAGAACTAGAACTCGGCGAAGCACAAAATGAAAACTATGCCGAGGGCCTTGCTGCATTTCAGTGCAGCAGTGAAGCCGAGTTGGCTGAGAAAATTCGCACTGGAGCTTTGCTCTCTCAGGAAGATGAAGTAGAAGAATTCGTCATGAATTCAGTGATACAAAAACTTCGTGTAGCAAACCCTAAATATCTTCGCGACGAGTAATTTCTACTGGAGATATGTGTTGTCCTGCGGCTAGTTGCCCGCATGCTGCGTCGATGTCGGTTCCGCGGTTGCGACGAACAGTGGCGTTCACGCCCATATCTTCGAGCCAGCTAGCAAATTGGCGTACGTGGTTGCCCGACGACCCTTGCGTGAGGTAACCCGGTGTGGGGTTGAGCGGAATGAGGTTGACGTGGGCAGAAGGCGTGAGTTGCTTGCACAGCTCGGCGAGTTCTTCTGCATCGCGGTCGGTGTCGTTGACCCCTGCAATGAGCGCCCATTCAAAAGTGACGCGCCGATTTTTTGCATACAAATAGTCTTCGCACGCTTTCATGAGCATCTCTAATGGGTAGCGCTTGTTAATAGGTACAAGTTCATCGCGTAGTTCATTGCGGCCGGCATGCAGCGATACAGCCAAGTTCACGGGAAGCGGCCATTTGCTGAGTGTTTTGATACCAGGAACAATTCCCACTGTGCTCACGGTGAGGTGGCGTGCTGAAATGCCAATGTCGCCATGTATTTTTTCAACAGCAGCACGAACGGGGCCTTCATTGGCCAGAGGTTCGCCCATCCCCATGAACACCACGTTGCTCAAGCGGCGTTCAAGGTGTGCAGCGCGTTGTGCTGCTCGCACTGCTTGTTCAACAATTTCACCTGAGGTGAGGTGGCGCGTAAAGCCAGCCTGGCCTGTGGCACAAAAACCACAGCCCATTGCACAACCTGCTTGGGTGCTGACACACACCGTTGCGCGATCGGCATAGAGCATGAGAACGGTTTCAATGGGGTGGCCACCATTGCGCAGTTGGAAAAGAAATTTCACCGTGTCGCCATCGGCATTGACTTGTTCTGTTTGCAGTTGCAAGGCGACGGGAAATGCCTCGGCTAATTGCTGACGCATGACGGCAGAGATATTGGAGATGGCCTCGACCGGCTTCAACTTTTCGTAGAGTGCCTGCCAAATTTGACCCACTCGATATTTAGGTTCATTGGGAAAGAGCGCAGCAATGTCTTCTTGTGTGGCGTCGTACAACGAAAGTGGGGAAGTGGTCATGATGCTTTCGTTTTCTCATGAATGTCGCCAACAAAAGCGCGTTCACGGTAGCGGGGGGTGAAACCGAGTTTTTCATAGATTGCCACTGCGGCAGTGTTATTGCAGTCAACGTAGAGCATTGCTTCTGTTGCTCCATGAGCAGCAAGCGACTCCAAGCCAGCAATGGTGAGAAGCGAACCAAAGCCGTGGCCAGTAAATGCAGGGTCTACGGCGATGACATAGATCTCACCCATGAGGTGCGTGCCTGAGTCGTGCATTTTTGTCCAGCAAAAACCGGCCATCGCACCATCGACATCGTGAATGCGAAACCCTTCCGGGTTGAACCAAGGTTCCATCATGCGCGACTTCAATGTGTCGGCATTCCAGCCACCTTGTTCGGCGTGGCTGGCAAATGCGGCATTGTTCACTCGCAACCATGCGTCTTCATCGGCGCCAGGTACAAATGATCTGGTGTGAAAGGAGCCGGCAGATGCAGTGATGGTTTCGGGTAAAGGAAGCGAGCGACGCATTTGCATGAGTTCACGCCCAGGCTGAAGGCCCATGCGTTCTGCCAAGTCGAAATGAATACTGGTGGGTTCAAACACCCACCAATGCACGTGGCCCCCACCTTCTTGTCGCACGATGTCGAGAGTGGCGCTCATCATCTCGGGGCCAATGGCCGCCATGTCGTAGCGATGATGTGGGTGCACAACTACGTCGATGCTCCAACTGTCATTACCGCGCGACACTTGAGAATAGGCAACGGGGTGATCGTGTCCTGATTCGGTTCCGACCACCGCTGCAAAGCCCTCACGCCCACCTTGGCGCAAGTCGAGCCACAGGTGATCGGAAAGTGCACGGTGTCCGTCGGCACGTTCGGCAGCCACCAGCAACTCATGAACGGCAGCAAATTCTGCATCGTTCACATTGCGGAGTATCTCGAGCCGAAGCATTCTTTTAGGGTATCGGGGTGTTGCGACCCACGGCGTAGCATTCGGTATGGCTAAAACTCCGGCACGCAAACCTCGCACGCCTGTTGGCAGGTCTGCACTCGTGCTCGAACGATTAAAAGAGGAGTACCCCGTTGCCATCTGCGAACTTGATCATCGCAACCCGTACGAACTCTTAGCAGCCACTATTTTGTCGGCGCAATGCACCGACGTGCGGGTGAACATGGTGACACCTGCCTTGTTCGCAAAGTACCCGAGCCCTTATGAACTGGCAGTAGCAAATATTACCGATGTAGAGACCCTCGTTCGTTCCACTGGTTTCTACGGTTCAAAGGCGAAGAACCTCATTGGGATGGCCAACGGTCTTGTCGATCGCTATGGAGGCGAAGTACCTAAAGAGCGCGAAGAACTCGTCACGCTTCCTGGGGTTGGTCGTAAAACTGCCAATGTGGTGCGCAGCGTGGTGTTCAACTTGCCGGGACTTGCCGTCGACACGCATGTAGGGCGGCTCTCGCGCCGGCTTGGTCTCACCAAGCACGAAGACCCTGTGAAGGTGGAACTCGAGTTGAACGACTACTTGCCACCTGAAGAGTGGGGCGGGTTTAGTTTGCGGCTCATCTTGCACGGGCGTCGCGTGTGTGACGCGCGCAAGCCAAAATGCCGCGAATGCTTGCTTGCCGATATTTGCCCTTCGGTCAGTATCTAGCGAACCTCTACGAGGTGTGCCACAATCGTCAGATGTCTTCCACTCCACGATCTGAAACATTTATGGCATTGCGCAATGAGCTTGCTGCCTTCGGAGAGTCGGTGGAGCGCGTGCGTTCACGTGCCATGGAGCTGGAAGGTCGCCCTGGTGTTAAGCAGCAGGAAGACATTCACCGCGCCATCATTGAGATGCAACGGTCGCTCGATACGGCTCGCAAAGCCGTCGACCGCGCACTCAAGATTGTGAAGAACACCTAAATACGCCTCATCTGCGGGCTCTGCTTCTGTATCGTTGAGCAATGGCTCGTTTCCCGCTTCGTAGTGACCTGCAGGTAATGCAGGGGTATCACTCGGCGCAAGTAGACGTGCCCATTCGGCTCAATACCAATGAAGCCCCGTTTTCTCCGCCCGCGCAATGGCTAGATGAAGTTGCACAGGCTGTGCACAGCATTGAGTGGAACAGGTATCCCGACAGGGCAGCAACTGAATTGCGTGAGGGAATTGCCAAACTGCATGGGGTGAATGCCAACCAAGTGTTCGTTTCAAATGGATCTAATGAAGTTCTGCAATCCATATTGCTGGCGTATTCGGGTGCCGGGCGTACCGTGGCAACTTTTGCACCCACGTACCAAATGCACGCTCAAATTGCCAAAGTGGTGGGCGCCAATGTGGTGGAAGGAAGTCGTAACGCCGACTTCACATTGAATGCGCAAGAAATTGAGCGAGTGGTTGCACAGTCGAACCCAGCCGTTTCCTTTTTGTGCTCGCCCAACAACCCCACCGGAATTGTTGAACCACGCGCAAACATTGAAACGCTCATCAAGGTTGCCCCTGGTGTGGTGGTCATCGACGAGGCCTATGCGCAGTTTGCGCCATGGTCTGCACTTGAACTCATCAATGAAGAATCGCCAGTCGTGGTCACACGTACGTTTTCAAAAACGTGGTCGATGGCCGCTGCCCGATTGGGCTATTTGGTTGGCCCGTCGTGGCTTGTTGCCGACCTTGAAGCAGTGGTGCTGCCGTATCACCTCGATGCCTTCAAGCAGCGTGCAGGTGTACTTGCGTTGAAATACGTGGGCGATATGGAATCGCGAGTGCTCGACATTATCGATGGCCGCAACGCAATTGAATCGTGCTTTGCAGGCCTTGAAGTAGACACGTGGCCAAGTGGCGCAAACTTTGTGCTGTTTCGTCCGCGAGCAACCACAGGCATAACTGGCAAGTCGCTGTGGCAAGGACTGCTCGACAAGGGCATTTTGGTGCGTGACTGCAGTTCTTGGGACGGTCTTGCCAACTGCTTGCGTGTCACTATTGGTACGTCACAAGAAAACGAAGCGTTTATTTCTGCCATGAAGGAGATCATGAAGTGAGCCGTACAGCAAAAATTGAACGAGCAACCAAAGAAACCAGCATCGTGGTGGAACTCAACCTCGACGGCACTGGCGTGGGCAATATCTCCACCGGCATCCCGTTTTACGACCACATGCTCGATCAAATCGCCCGCCACGGTGGCTTCGACCTCGCTGTGAAAGCAGTTGGCGACTTGCATATCGACACGCACCACACGGTGGAAGACGTTGCTATTGCCGTGGGCGAGGCATTTCGTCAGGCTGCAGGCGACCGTGCAGGCGTGCGTCGCTTTTCCAGTGGCATGTATCCACTCGATGAAGCACTCGTAGCTATTGCGCTCGACTTGTCGGGTCGCCCATTCATTCACTGGGAAGTTCCACTGCCCGAAGCACTTCCACTTGGTGAACCAGCATTCGACCCACAACTTGCCGAACATGCCATTTCGTCTTTTGCGACGTCGGCAAATATCACATTGCATGTAACTCTCATTCGTGGGCGCAATGTGCACCACATTATTGAGGCTGCATTCAAAGGCCTTGGTCGTTCACTGCGCGATGCGGTGCGTATTGAAGGCACAGGTGTGCCGAGCACCAAAGGCGTATTGGCATGACACGACCGCTCATTGCGGTTCTCGATTACGGCATTGGCAATTTAAGTTCCGCTCAAAAAGCATTAGTGCGCAGCGGGGCCGATGCTCGCCTCACTCGAGACCCCGGCTTGGCGCGCGACGCTGCTGGTGTGGTGTTGCCTGGTGTGGGTGCCTTCGGGGCGTGCATGGATGCATTACGTGCAGCGCAATTGGAAGATGTTGTTTATGAGTCGGTTGCTTCGCAGCGGCCTTTTATGGGTATCTGTGTAGGCATGCAAATGCTGTTCACCTCGAGTGTGGAAAGCCCAGGCGTTGCTGGGCTCGATGTGATTCACGGAACCGTTGAACTCATTGAAGGAAATGTTCGGCGTCCACAGATGCAGTGGAATGAACTGCATGTAGAGAACGAAGACCCACTTTTTTCCGGCTTGCCAAAAACTCCCTGGGTCTATTTCGTTCACTCATATTCAGCTGTGCCGCAAGAAAAATCGGTTGTTATTGCCACATGCGACTACGGGCAAAACCTCACCGCAGTGGTGCGCCAGGAAAATGTTGTGGCAACACAATTCCACCCCGAGAAATCGGCCAAAGATGGGTTGAAGCTTTTGCATAATTTTGTGAGCGCATGCTCATGAGTAATTTCATTGTGTATCCCGCAATCGACTTGCGCGCGGGAAATGTTGTTCGCCTTCGGCAAGGTGACTATGCCGACGAAACTATTTATGGCGACGACCCTGTGAGCGTGGCAACATCATTCATCAATGCCGGTGCACAGTGGGTGCACATGGTCGACCTCGATGCAGCAAAGGGCGGCGATGCTATTAATCGCCCCGTCATTGCAGCAGTAGCTAAGGCCTTGCAGGGCCGCGCACATGTTCAAGTTGGTGGCGGCGTACGCAGCGTGGCCGATGCAGAGGTACTCAAGGCATTGGGTGTGCAGCGCGTGGTGATGGGTTCTGCCGCTGTGCGCACGCCGCGGCTGGTAGAAGAAGTAACACAACGCATTGATGTAGAAGTGGCAGTAGGGCTCGACCACCGTGGGGGCTTTCTTGCAACCGATGGCTGGACCACCACATCGAGTGTGGCCTTAAGTGAAGCATTGCATTGGTACCCCACAGCAAGTTGCGCTGTTGTCACCGATATTTCACGCGACGGAATGCTCTCGGGCTCCGATGTGGAAGGGTTGCGCGCAGCAGGAACCATCTCGCCATTACCGCTCATTGCAAGTGGTGGCATTGGAACGCTGAGCGATATTTCTGCACTGCTCAATATTTCAGGCGTGAGCGGTGTCATTACAGGTAAAGCCATTTACGAAAACCGTTTCACTGTTGCTGAAGCTATTGCTGCAGCAAATGCAGGGAGGCAGTAATGGAAGTTGCACGCGTCATTCCTTGTCTCGATGTCACCAACGGCCGCGTGGTGAAAGGCGTGAACTTTGTTGACCTGCGCGATGCAGGCGACCCGGTTGAACTCGCCGCGCGTTACGACCAACAAGGCGCAGACGAGTTGGTGTTTCTCGACATCACGGCATCTTCCGACAACCGCAACACCATGATCGATGTGGTTGAGCGCACGGCAGCTGAAGTGTTTATTCCTTTCACGGTGGGTGGCGGCATTCGCGCACTTGAAGATGCGCGAGGAATCTTGCGTGCTGGCGCCGACAAGGTGAGTGTCAACACCTCAGCTGTTGAGCGTCCTCAACTCATCAACGAAATTGCTGCCGAGTTTGGCGTGCAGTGTGTTGTGTGCGCTGTTGACGCAAAACGCACAGCCGATGGCTCTGGCTGGGAAGTCTTCTTGCATGGTGGCCGTACGCCAACAGGCAAAAATGCCTTGGAGTGGATTACTGAAGCGGTACAGCGTGGTGCGGGTGAAATTTTGCTCACTTCCATGGACCGCGATGGCACACGTGAAGGCTTCGACATTGAACTCACACGTGCAGTGTGCGATTCAGTAGGCGTTCCTGTTATTGCAAGTGGTGGCGTGGGGTCTTTGCAGCATCTTGTTGATGGTGTTGTGCAGGGTCATGCAAGCGGAGTACTAGCTGCATCAATTTTCCACTTTGGTGAACACACCATTGCCGAAGCAAAAGCGCTCATGAGCGCACAAGGTGTTGTTGTTCGACCCGTGTAGTTGTTACTTCTCTAAATCGGGTGCTGCTGCTGCCCGGTTTCCTTCGGTCCAAATCACGTTGAGTGTGCGGTACGCAATGCGCCAGCCTTGTGGAGTGCGAACAAGGTCGTCAACGTATTCACCAGCGACGACGTAGTAAGGGCCATCTTTGGCGGCTCTGCGCACATGTTGTGCGAAGAGATATGCGCGACTCTTTGCGGTATCGCCACACAAGGAGATTTCTTGTGAGCCGGTGATGTGCTGGCTTGCATCGAGGTGCCCGAGTGCCTGACGAATGCGGGTCCAGATGGCATCGATGCCCACGCAATGTACGCCACCAAGATCGGCGGTTGCGTCGGGGGCAAACACTTGACTGAAGAGCTCCCGATCGTTCTTGTCGAGCGCCCAGCAATAGCGCGAGATGAGATTGCGAATGTCCATTTGGTCGAGGGCGTCTTGCAGGCCGGGAGTGTTCTCGTTGCTCATGACGTAACGGTAGCGAGATCGCGATAATGAGTTTCTATTGGAGGCTCCATGCAGGTACGGTTCTCTTGTGGAAATTGGCGATCAAAAACTCCCTATCAAAATGCTGAACGACCGGCTGTTGGTGAAAATCCCCCAGGGTGAAAGCGAACGCCGCTCCACAGGGGGCATCGTCATTCCCGCAACCGCCCAAATCTCCAAGCGCCTCACCTGGGCCGAAGTGGTGGCTTTAGGCCAAAACGTGCGTGCTGCTGAAGTAGGCGACCGGGTGCTCTTTAGCCCCGACGACCGCTACGAGGTAGAAGTGGGCGGCAACGACTACATCATGTTGCGCGAGCGCGACCTTCATGCCGTTGCGGCCACCCGAATTGAATCAAACACCGGACTGTACCTCTAGGAATGAACATGTCTCAGACTCCTGCAACAACACCCGTCGCCATAGTGGAAGCGGAACTGGCCCTCGTGAAATACAACGCCGATGGCCTGGTTCCCGTCGTCACGCAAGACGCCAACACTAAGCAAGTACTCATGATGGCGTGGATGAACGCTGAAACATTGCGCATGACCCTTGCTGAAGGACGCATGGTGTACTACAGCCGTAGCAGGCAAGAGGTGTGGCGCAAAGGCGACACCAGTGGCGATCGCCAATTTGTTCGCGAAGGTTTTTACGATTGCGATGTTGACACGTTGCTCTTTCTTGTGGAGCAAGAAGGTAATGGTGCTTGCCATACCGGTGCAGTGAGCTGTTTCTATCGCAAATTTGGCGAAGGCGTGCATGACGCTCATTAAGCCTTCGCGCGAAGAGTTTGCTCAGCTCGCCGCACAACATGGTGTTGTGCCGGTATGGGCTGAACTTCTTGCTGACCTTGAAACTCCTGTATCTGTGTTTGCCAAATTGGTAGGCGAGGGCAATGGGTTCTTGTTTGAATCGGTCGAGCACGGCGAACGCTGGAGCAGGTTTTCCTTTCTTGGTCAAAACCCCATTGCAAAGATGGTGTTGCGTGACGGAGTAATCCACACCTCGGGCAACATGCCTGCAGGTGTTCCCACCAATGAAGGAATTTTGGCTGCAATGGAATCGTTGTTGGCCATCTATCACGCGCCGCTTCTTGAAGATCTTCCACCATTACAAAGTGGTCTGGTGGGGTACCTCGGTTACGACGTCATTCGTGAAGTAGAGAACCTGCCGAACACTCCGCCCGACCCGCGTGAACTTCCCGATGCAGTGATGAGCATCATTGGTTCGCTTGTTGCATTCGACCACTGGCGCCAGAGGATGTTTATTTTGGAAAGTGTTCCCACAGTTGAGGCAAACCTCAATGAGGTATACGACGCCGCAGTGGCGCGCATTGAGGAATCCATTCGTCGCATTTCACTGCCACTTCCATACAGCCCTGTTGAACCACCCGTTGCGGGCGATGCGTTGCCTGCAGTGGAATCGTCATTGCCAAATGGTGCATACCAACAAGCTGTTGAAGTTGCCAAGGAATACGTACGTTCTGGCGACATCTTTCAAGTGGTGTTATCGCAGCGATTCGATTTAGAACTTGGTGCCGACCCATACGATGTGTATCGCGTATTGCGCCAGGTGAACCCGAGCCCGTACATGTACTTCTTGCGCGAGCCCGAGTTGTGCATCGTGGGTAGTTCTCCTGAGCCAATGGTGCAATTGGTGAATGGAAAAGTGGTGAGTAGGCCCATTGCAGGCACGCGTAAGCGCGGACGCGACGACGAACACGACCGCCGCCTTGCAGGCGAGTTACGCGAGAACCCGAAAGAAGTGGCCGAGCACATCATGCTGGTCGACCTTGCACGTAACGACGTGGGTCGCGTTGCCGAATTTGGCTCGGTCGTTGTTGAAGAACTCATGACCCTCGAGCGCTATAGCCACGTAATGCACCTCACTTCACAGGTAACGGGTGAATTGAAAAAGGGTCTTGGCCCTATCGACGTCATTCGTGCCACCATGCCGGCTGGCACAGTGAGTGGTGCACCAAAAGTGCGTGCAATGGAAATTATCGACGAGTTAGAGCCTGTGAAGCGCGGGCCATACGCGGGCGTGGTGGGGTATGTCGACTTCAGCGGCAATCTCGATGCTGCAATTGCCATTCGCACCATGTTTATTCGCCCTGTTACCAATGCCGCTGGTGAACAAGTATGGATTGCAAGTTTGCAAGCAGGTGCCGGAATTGTTGCCGACAGCATTCCCGAAGATGAAGATTTGGAATGTCACAACAAGGCAGCAGCATTGCTTGCCGCAATACCTGCAGCACGGCGAATGACATTGGCTCGACAACAGCGAGGAACTTCAGTATGAGTGTGCAGTGGCTGAGGTTAGAACGAGATTTTTTGCTCGTGCAAGGCGTTGACGCAGAGAAATACTTGCACTCGCAGTTGAGCCAAAGCATTCAAGGTATGGCAGTGGGTTCTGCACAGCACAGTTTGCTCTTGCAGCCCACTGGTAAATTAGATGCAGTACTGCGTATTTCGCGTTTGGAAGACACCATCTTTGTGCTCGACATGGAGCCCGGTACTGCTGAAGGTGCATTGTTGCGCCTCAAGAAATTCATGATTCGTGTGCAAGCAACGATTGAAGTGGTGCAGTGGCAATGCGTCGCGTTACGTGGAGAAGGTGCGTTAGAAGCAGCCAAGTCACTTGGTCGCATTCCTTCTGAAGGTGCAGTTGTTGCCGCTTGGTGGCCTACATCGCATGCAGTTGATCTTGTTGGCCCAACTGTTGCCGATATTCCTGCTGACGCCGCAAGCGCGATGAGTGATGCCGAATTCCAGAGTCTGCGTGTCACTGCTGGTTGGCCAGTGGTGGGCATCGATATTGAAAATGGTTGTGTGCCAGGAGAAACAGGCTTACTTGGTGTTGCGGTGAGTTTTTCCAAGGGTTGCTACCCAGGCCAAGAACTTGTGGAGCGCATGGATTCACGAGCTGCTGTATCGCCTCATGTGTTGCGCCGTGTAGAAGTTGCAGATGGTGCACAAGTGGGCGACCACATTGTGGTGGACGGTGCCGACTGCGGCGTTGTTACTTCGGTCGCCGGAACTGTTGCTATTGCGCGGATGTCGCGCAGTGCAAATGAATACGGCGAGGCTCTTCAGCCCGCTTAGTTGCGCCCAAAAGCTTCAACGAGGTCCCACGGCATCTCTTTGTTCGCAGGGTCGGGGTTGAGAGCGGTCATGGTTATTGCATTTGCGCCTGCGTCGATGTGCTCATTCATGCGTGAAAGTATTTGGTCACGTGTTCCCCACGGAATGAACCTGTCGACCAAGCGGTCGCTTCCTTTACCTGCCCAGTCGTCTTCAGTGAAACCAAACTTTGCCCACTGTCGTTGGTAGGCGGGGAGCGGCAAGTAGATGTGTAAGGCCCTGCGCCCTGCTGTACGAGCGCGCTCGGGGTCGGTGGTGAGGCAACAGGGGAGCACAACGTTTAACACCTTGTGTGCTCCGAGGGTTGCCCGTGATGCTGCAGTGTGTTCGGGCGGTTGCATGTAGGTGTTTGCACCATCGGCATGTTCGGCTGCAACTTGCATCATCTTTGGGCCGTGAGCAGCAATGTAAATAGGCGAAGCTGGCGGGTTCTTTGGCGTATGAAGTGGAGTCTTGCCGCGCATTGCGATGAGATACGCAGTCATTTTCTCGATGGGGTTTTCCCACTCCAAGCCACGCATCTGTGCCGCAATAGGGTGCGATACACCGAGACCTTGAATAAAGCGACCATCTGATAATTCAGAAAGTGTGCGCGCAGCTTGAATGCTCGCAATCGCATCGCGGCCATAAATGTGAGCAATGCCACTCGCTACCGAGATGCGTGTAGTTTTCGCGAGAATGTGACTAGCGAGCACATAAATTTCACGGCCATACACATCGGTAATCCATACAGACGGGTAACCAAGTTCTTCTAGTCGCAAAACATGCGTCATTACTTCGCGTGGGCTCAGCGCATCTGCACCAAGCATGAGTCCGCCAACGGGAGATGTCATACTATTTCCTTTGGAATTCTGCGGGGCGACGCTGAGCTACTGCTGTGGTGCCTTCGGCGAAGTCTGCAGTAGCCCTCAATCGCAATTGCTCGGCCATCTCGCGCTGAGTGGCTTGGGCAACTTGGTCGGCAATTCCATTGCGCAAAGTGGCGCGAATAGATTCCACTGCGAGCGGAGCAGAAGATGCAATTTCGCTCGCCAATGCACAAGCTGCAGATTCAATTTCAGACGTGGCAACGAGTTGATCAACCAGCCCGATTGTGTGTGCCTCTGTGCCATTCAAGCGTCGACCAGTGAAGAGAAGCTCTGCTGCTTTTTGTTCGCCAACAAGGCGCGGAAGAGTGACGCTCAATCCAAAACCATGGTGAAACCCAAGCTGAGCAAAGTTTGCGCTGAATTTTGATTCTGGAGAAGCAATGCGAAAGTCGGCAGATAAAGCAAGCCCTAACCCGCCACCAATAGCAGCACCATTGACTGCGGCAACAAAGGGCTTATTGGTGCGAAACAGGCGCGTGGCGGCGTTGTACAAATCGGCGGTGGAGTACGGAGAAGCATTCCCCGAAAAGTCGGCACCCGCACAGAAGTTTTTGCCATCCGCTGCCAGAACTACACAGCGACAATCATCTTTCGTGTCTAACTCTTCAAGTGCATCGGCAAGAGCGGAAATCATGTCGAATGAAAAGAAATTATTTGGTGGTCTATTGAGCCGAATAGTTGCCACGTGGGCAGTAATTCCTGCAATGGAAACAAATGGTTCGGTCACTGTTGTCATTGTTTGTTCAACGTGAAGAAATCGGCACGAGGTGTGAAGGTTTCGTCGTACACGGGTTCTGAATGGTCGACCCGGTACTTCTTGAAGTCGCCTTTGAGAAAACCGAACTTCGTAAAGTGTGCACCCATGTCGCGGTAATTTTTATGTTGGAAGTGTGCGGCAAGTGATGCTTCGTCTTGCCACAGTTCCCACACCACCATGCGGGTGTTCACGACGGGGTCGGGAGCAAAGTAGTAAGCCAAGCAGCCGGGTTCGTCGGTGCGTGCGGGTAACTGAAGTGGAGCGCTCGTCGACAGACACGCATCGCGACCTTCGGGTGTGTTGAATTCTGCAGTGCCAGCAAGCACGATCATATGTGTCATAGGTTTCCTTTGTTAGTGAAGATTGCGTTGGAAGAGGTCGAGAAGTCGCATCCAGTGGCGTTTGTCGGCCTTTTCGTTGTATGCGGGGCGATCGTTGAAGGCAAAACCATGATGGTTGCCCCAGTAACGCTCTAAACAGCCACGAACCTCAGACTCTTGCATGGCGGCTTCAAACTGGTCGACCATTTCCATTGGTACGTAGTCGTCGTGCTCGGCGCAGGCAACATAAATTTCGCCAGAAATATCGTTCAGACGTAAGTGTGGAGAGTCAGGTTTGTCGACATGCAGACGCACTCCATAAAACGAAGCAGCAGCTTTCACTACTGACGCATGTTCTGCTGCAACATAGATGGCAAACGGCCCGCTCATGCAATAGCCAACAACGCCGACAGTATTTTCATCTGCCGCAGTTTGTTCCTTGGCGTAGGCCAAAAGACTTTGAGCATCACGCGACACCATTTTGTTGCTCATTGCCATCATGAGTTCACGCATGCGCTCAAAAGATTCTTTACTGGCAAAGTCAAGCTCAAATGTAGGAGTGGTGCGGTAGTACAGGTTTGGCAACATCACGTAATAACCGTGGCTGGCAATGGTGCGTGCCATGGAATGCAGAAGCTCACGCTTGCCTGGTGCATCCATCAAAAAGAGAACAACGGGCAACGACTCGCCATTGTCGGGGTGGGCAATATATGTGCCCATAGTTCCTTCATCGGTGACAATCTCAATGTGCTGCTCTCTCATGTTGCGAGTATAAACAAATTTCGACACTAATGTCGAAAATGGGGTAAGGTGCCGATATGGCAATGACTGCAGGCGTTCACCTTCCTCAAGCTGGTCCTGCGGCGTCAGGTGAAGCCCTACGACGTACTGCGGTATTGGCAGAAGAATTGGGTTACGCCGACGTATGGGTGAGTGACCACCTGGCAGTTCCCACCGGTTCTGCCTACCCACCTTCGGCATATGTATTTGAGCCATTAACAACAATGTCCTGGATCGCTGCTCATACGAAGCGTGTAGGAATTGGAACCACGGTGCTGGTGTTGCCCATGCGTCACCCATTGAATGTCGCGAAGTCAATTGCCACAATCGATCAATTCAGCGGCGGGCGCGTCATCTTGGGCGTGGCGGCGGGTTGGTTGGAAGCAGAATTCGACGCACTAGGTGTTCCATTTCATGAACGTGGCGCTCGCACCGATGAAGCAATCACCATGTTGCGTAAGTTCTGGACGACCGATCACATCACCGAAAGTTTTCCGGTACATCAATCCACTGTGGTCTCTATGCGCACATTGCCGCAGCCAGTACGGCATGTCCCTTTGTGGGTGGGTGGCCATGCCGATGTTGCTTTGCGACGTGCAATAGCTGTGGGTGATGGTTGGCATGGCGCGTTCTTGTCACCGGAGCAAACAGAAAAACGCGTACGCACACTTCGCGCTGGTCGCCCAGAGGAAACCTTTGCCATTTCCATGCGCACGCGGTGGGATGCATTGCTCGACGAAGAAGATCTCATCATGTATGAAATTGACAGGTACCGCGAAATAGGAGTGACCCATCTAGTTCCTGAGCCACGTCAACGTACCGTTGACCTGTACTTGGAATCTATGGAGAAAATGGCAGACATCTTGGTGCGTGCCGGTGTGGAAATGAAGAACTAAAAATGGCTACACACATTGCACCAGAAATCGTTCTTACTCGTGGCGGCCAAATTCCCAGTGGCATTTCAGTTCAGCGCAGAAGCCAAACGGGAGTTATTCAAGGCGAAGGGAAAGCTCAACGTACGCGCGATCGCATTTTGCAGGCGGCACGTACCGTGTTTGCTCTTTATGGATATCAAGATGCAACTGTTGAGCACGTGGTGCGCGAGGCTGGTTTGGCGCGAGGCAGTTTTTATACATATTTCAGCTCGAAGCACGACTTGTTTCGTCACCTTGCAGGCGTCATCGACCGAAGTATCGCTGAAGAGGTAGTGAAGTCCGACGCTTTACACAA
The DNA here is from genome assembly GCA_009711295.1 of Actinomycetota bacterium. Taxonomy (GTDB): domain Bacteria; phylum Actinomycetota; class Acidimicrobiia; order Acidimicrobiales; family Ilumatobacteraceae; genus F1-20-MAGs119. The sequence continues at coordinate 50,582 of WLST01000001.1, forward strand.
GAGCAACCCCATTGAAAACCTGTCAATTTCAAACCAGGTGTATTTAGCAGTCGTGAAAAGAAACTACGACTTATATGTTCTTGTTGATGGTGTTGCTTCATTCGATCACACAGTGCGCGATGCGCGGCTTGCATCGCGTCAAAAACACATCGACCGCGTAGCAAAGAAAATTCAGCAATGGCAGGCGATGGGTTGGGCAGACCCAGACGTCAACGCTGAACTTGCGGCGGCGTTGCTCGTTTCAATGACGGCAACATTTTCTCGCTGGTTGTATGTTGGCGAATCTCATTTTGATGAAAATGAAGCATTGGAATATCTCAATAACATCTGGATCACAACGTGCAATCTTGCAGAGCCAAAGAACGCAAAGGATGCGAAGTGAGCGCAATTACCCAAGAGAGCATTCGTAAAGAATTCAGTGCTTGGGTCGATGCTCATTGGGATGAAGAAATCGGCATTGTTGCTTGGCGAGATCTTCTGGTGGCATCGGGCTGGGCGGTGCCCTCGTGGCCAGAGCGGTGGTTTGGTAAAGGTCTGCCCGTGTGGGCAGATCAGGTTGTTGCAGGTGTCATTCGTGAAAAAGGAGTGGTCGGGCCACCTATTGGCGGCGGCATGAACCTCGCCGCACCCACAATTCTCGTGCACGGCTCCGATGAGGTGAAAGAAAAGTTTTTACGCCCAACGTTGGTGGGCGAAGTGAAATGGTGCCAGTTGTTCAGCGAACCAGGCGCGGGTTCAGATCTCGCGAGTTTGTCGGCAAGTGCTGTGCGCGATGGTGATGAATGGGTGGTGAATGGTCAAAAGGTATGGAATACCAGTGCGCAATATGCAGACCTTGGCATGTTGGTGGTGCGTACCAACTGGGATCGCCCAAAGCATCATGGTATTTCATATTTTGTTTTGCCAATGCAACAAGCAGGTGTTGAGGTTCGCCCCATCCACCAAATGAACTATCACAGTTCGTTCAATGAAGTCTTTCTTACCGATGCGCGTGTACCTGTAGAAAACCTGGTGGGCGACACAGACGATGGTTGGCGCATTGCGCGTACAACTCTTGCGTATGAACGCACCTTTAATACGTTGCGACGTCCTAACTTTCGGGGTGATGAGAATGCTCTCGGTCGCACATTGCGTGAGGCAAAAGAAGAAGCTGAACGCCACTTCACAACCTATGTGTGGTACCCACAACGTGCGGGTCGACCAGACTTAGCAATTGAGCGCGCCCGTGACTTCGGAGTTGCGAGTGACCTTGTTGTGCGTCAAGCCATTACGCGGCTGTATTCATTCAGTAAAGCAAGTGAGTGGACCTCAATGCGTGCGCAAGCAGCGCGTGCACTTGGCCGAGCTGCAGGGCCAGAAGGTTCACTCGGCAAACTTGCCGCTTCAGAAGTGGCACGCATGTCGAACAAGGTGCACACTTTAATTTCCGGAACACACGGTGTATTAAAAGATGGCGATAACCCACTCGACGCAGTCATTGCAGAAGTGCTCATTTCCACCCCAGCGCAATCCATCGCGGGTGGTACCGATGAAATTCAACGCAACATTATTGGTGAGAAAATTCTGGGTCTATCGCGCGAGCCAGAAGCAAAAAGCGACAAGTAACTACTTCTGTATGAATGAGGCTTGTTCAGCTGCACGCATCCAGGCGAGGGAGCCGTCGTGGTCGCCAAGCGCAGTGAGCGATTGAGAAATTTTCGCCGCAACGAGTGCATTGGGTTGTTGGCGAAAAGCCTCTGCTCCAATTTTTGCCGCCTCGTGATGATTGCCAACACGTTGTAAGCCAGACATCACCAAAATGATGTAGTCGGTCTGTGAAAGGCCAGCGAGAGGAGTAGCCGCACGCTGGCGTGACCCGAATAGTTGGAGTTGCATCACCAGAAGAATTGCGGCCAGGGGGAGAAAGCTTCTTGCTTGCTCGAAGGCAACTGCAGTAACCAGACCACCAGAGGTGAGCACGATGCTGAACCACATCATGAAGCTGGCTCCACGGTGTGGTGCGATTTTCTCGAGGGCAGCAGAAACAATTGCACCACCGTCAAGCGGAATGACGGGAATGAGATTCACCACAGCGAGAACTATGCCGGCCCACCAAATGCTCAGTGTTGCTTCATTGCGCAAGATGTCGCTGCGCGAGAGCGGGTTGGCGCCAAGCAACAACATGATGACGGTGGCAACCGACCCTTGAGCAAATGAACCGGCTGCTGCAATACCGGCTCGTTCCCATCGAGCAAGGGGGCGACTCGGTAAATACGAGGCGTAGCCCGCAAGAAAGTCGAGTGAAATTTCGGCATGTGCGCCAGTGGCACGTGCAGCGAGCGCATGGCCGAGTTCATGGATGAGGGTGAAGGCGGCGAGAGTTCCGGCAGCCCAGAGACCGAGTGAACCGCCATAGATGAAGACCACGAGCCCAAGAAAAATGATGAATCCAGGGCGAATTTCCACGCGGAAGCCCAGCAGCGTGAAACTTCTGAAGTGTGACCCGTGATCTTTCGCCATTTGCTTGAAGCCTAAGGGCATTACGCCTCTAGACTTTCTCACCGTGCCACTTGTATATGCCTTCGACCACAAACATCGCCGTTCTCCACGAGACATGAAAGACCTTCTCGGTGGAAAGGGTGCAAACCTCGCCGAGATGATGAGCGTCTTGAACCTTCCCGTGCCTCATGGGTTTACCGTCACCACCGACGCGTGCCGTGAGTACATGAAAGGTGGATGGCCAAAAGGCCTCGACCTAGAAATTGCAAAGCAAGTTGCTGCGCTCGAGAAAAAAATGGGACGCAAGCTCGGCAATGTTGCCGACCCGTTGTTGGTGTCGGTGCGCTCAGGCGCAAAGTTCTCCATGCCCGGCATGATGGACACCGTTCTCAACTTGGGTTTGAACGACAAAACTGTTGTTGGTCTTGCCAAGGCAAGCGACGAGCGTTTTGCTTACGACTCATACCGTCGCTTCATCAGCATGTACGGCCGTATTGTTCTTGGCCTCGAGGGTGAAGAGTTTGAACATGAACTCACCCAGGCGCGCTTGGCTGCTGGGGTTGCTTCCGATGCAGAAATTCCTGCTGCAGCACTCAAGGCAATTTGTGATTCGTACAAGAAAATTGTGCAGACCCACACGGGTAAGCCATTCCCTCAAGACCCTGTGAAGCAATTGCGCGGAGCCATTGAAGCAGTGTTCCGTTCATGGAATGGCCCACGTGCCATTGCATACCGTGTGCGTGAAAAAATCAGCCACGATCTAGGTACCGCGGTCAACGTTCAAGCCATGGTGTTTGGTAACCGCGATAGCAACTCCGGAACTGGCGTTGGTTTCACACGTAACGCTGCAACAGGCGACAACAAGCCTTATGGCGACTTCCTCGTCAATGCACAAGGTGAAGACGTTGTTGCAGGTATCCGCAACACCGAAGATCTCGACGCTCTCAAGCGCAAATTCCCTGTTATTCATGCTGAGCTCATGGCCATTTTCTTGCGCCTTGAAAAGCACTACAAAGATATGTGCGACACCGAGTTCACTATCGAGCAGGGCAAGTTGTGGATGTTGCAAACACGTGTTGGCAAGCGCACTGGTGCAGCTGCACTGAAGATGGCTGTCGACATGACCAAGGGCACCGGCAAGGGTAAAGGTGCATGGAAGATCTCGCGCAAAGAAGCTCTCATGCGTGTTACTGCCGACCACCTCGACCAGGTGTTGCACCCACAGTTCGCTAACAAGGGCATTGTGCTCACCAAGGGTCTTGCTGCATCACCAGGTGCTGCAGTGGGCAAGGTCTATTTCACCGCCGACGAAGCTGCCGATGCAGCCGATCGTGGCGAAGCAGTCATCTTGGTGCGTAACGAAACAAGCCCAGAAGATGTGCACGGCATGATGGTGTCGCAAGGCATTCTCACTGCTCGTGGCGGACTCGTGAGCCACGCAGCTGTTGTTGCCCGTGGTTGGGGTACTCCTGCCATTGTTGGCGCCGAAGCTGTTCGCATTGAAGGCAAGCAGTTCTCTGTGGGCAACATTGTGGTGAAAGAAGGCGACGTTATTTCTCTCGATGGCGCATCGGGCGAAGTGGTTGTTGGTGAATTGAAGCTCGAAGCCGCAAAACCTCCAAAAGAATTTGAAACCATTTTGAAGTGGGCCGACGAAATTCGTAAGGGCAAGCTTGCCGTGCGTGCCAACGCCGACACCGGTGAAGATGCAAAAAATGCTCGCGAACTTGGTGCAGAAGGAATTGGCTTGTGCCGTACCGAGCACATGTTCCTTGCTCCCGACCGTTTGCCTGTTGTGCGCCGCATGATCTTGGCCGACACACCAGAAGAAGAAACAGCAGCGCTTGAAGAACTGCGCAAAGTACAAAAAGAAGACTTTGCAGCAATCTTCCGCGAGATGTCGGGTCTCCCTGTCACTGTGCGTTTGCTCGACCCGCCATTGCACGAGTTCTTGCCACGCGTGCTCGATCTCGAAGTGAAAAAAGCTTCGGTTGGTCTCACGCACGAAGAAGAGAAGTTATTGGAAGCTGCTGAAAGCTGGGCTGAATTCAACCCAATGATCGGTACCCGTGGTGTACGACTTGGTGTTATCAAGCCTGGTCTTTACGCCATGCAAGTACGTGCGCTCATGGAAGCAGCCGACCAAGTGTCGAGCGAGGGCTTCAAGCCCATCGCAGAAGTCATGATTCCTCTCACCGTTACACGTGAAGAACTTGCTCTTGCTCGTTCATGGGTAGAAGAAGTGTTGCGCGAAAATGCCACACGACCTGCACCAATGAACAAGGGTAAAAAGGTGTCACGTCCGAAGGTCACCATCGGAACAATGATCGAAACACCGCGTGCAGCATTGCGTGCCGATGAACTTGCCGAAGAAGCCGACTTCTTCAGCTTCGGTACCAACGACCTCACGCAGTTGGTGTTCGGCTTTAGCCGCGACGACATTGAAAGCCGCATGATGCCTGCGTACCTCGAAGCTGGTCTTTTGAAGCGCAACCCATTTGAAACCATCGACGCAAATGGCGTAGGCGAGTTGGTATTCCTTGCCGCTCAGCGTGGTCGCAAGGTGAAGCGCGATCTCAAGCTGGGCGTATGCGGTGAGCATGGTGGCGACCCAGAGTCCATCGAGCTCTTCTACAAGGCCGGCTTGAACTATGTCAGCTGCTCACCGTTCCGTGTGCCCATTGCGCGCTTGTCTGCAGCGCAATCGGTATTGGGCGGAACAAATAGCGAAACCAAGTAGGCGACATCACGCGATTATTTGCTTCCACGTCAGGGTCAACACAATTCGTTGATCTCAGCGTGGGTGCCGGAACCTGGTTCTTTTTCGCCGGGGTCGTTGCATCGCTGTTACTCATCGACCTCCTTGTAGTTCATCGCAAGGCGTCAATCATGACCACACGCCGTGCGGCGGTGGAATCGGCAGTGTGGATCAGCATTGGGTTGCTTTTCTCTTTGTACGTACTTGCCGCCTTTGGTGCCAGTTCATCTGGTGAGTATCTCAGCGCGTATCTCATTGAAAAAAGCTTGAGTATCGACAACGTCTTTGTGTGGTCGGTCATTTTGACGCACTACCGAGTGCCCGAACAGTTTCAACATCGTGTCTTGTTCTGGGGAATATTTGGTGCACTTGCCATGCGCTTTGCCTTTATTTTCGCTGGGGTAGCAGTCATTCAGAAATTCGACTTCACCTTGGTCGTCTTCGGGGCGTTCTTGGCGTACACCGGAGCGCAACTTTTCAGAGGTGACGATGACTTTGACCCATCGAAGAGCAAACCAATGGCACTTTTCCATCGTTTCGTGCCGAGCACTGAAGACCTCGATGGACAAAAGCTCATCACGCGGCGCAATGGTCGCCGTTTAGCAACGCCGCTTCTTGCAGTGCTGGTACTGATTGAAGTCACCGATGTCATTTTTGCGGTCGACTCAGTTCCTGCAGTGTTGGCAATTAGCCACGAACAATTCATTGCGTTTTCATCGAACGCCTTTGCGATTTTAGGTTTACGCGCGCTGTACTTCGTTCTTGCCGATATCCGTCATCGGTTTGAATATCTCGAGCAAGGAATTGCGACCATTCTCATTTTTGTAGGCGTAAAAATGGCGCTCTCGCTGTGGTTCCATATCCCCACTTATGTGTCTCTCGTGGTCATTGCCGGAGTACTCGCAGCCTCGGTGCTGTGGTCTGTGCGAAAGACTCAAGGGGATTCCAGCGAAGGCTAGGCAGTAGCCTCTCGCATATGGCAATCTCCGACGACGATATTGAGGCACTGCGTCAACGCGTGTCGATTGTCGACATCGTTCAGGCCTCTGTTGCCTTGCGTCGTGTGGGTCGTAACTGGGTGGGGTTGTGCCCGTTCCATGCAGAAAAGTCTGGTTCTTTTAATGTGCGTGAAGAGACGGGGCGCTATCGCTGTTTTGGTTGTGGTGCTTCGGGTGACGTTTTTAAATTTGTGCAAGACATGGAGCATGTCGATTTTGTTGGTGCGGTGGAATCTCTTGCTGCCAAGGTGGGCATGCAGCTCAACTACACCTCTGGCACCGAGTCGAAAGATCGGCAGCGTCGTAAAAAACTTGTCGCGGTCATGGACAACGCAGCAACGTGGTACCACGAACGATTACTGAATAGCCCCGATGCACGTGAAGCCCGCGACTACCTGCGTGCGCGTGGTCTATCTGGCGACATTGCGCGACAATTCCGCATTGGCTGGGCCCCAGACGATTGGGATGCACTGAGCGTGGGTTTATCACAAGGTAAACAGGCCTCTGCAGAAGATCTGCGGGAAACCGGACTCGCATTCACCAACAAACGTGGCAAATTGCAAGATGCCTTTCGCGCTCGCATTTTGTTCCCCATTTTCTCCGACACTGGTGACGTGCTGGCCTTCGGCGGGCGCATCATGCCGGGCAGCACCGACCCTGCAAAGTACAAGAACTCACCAGAAACCCCTATCTATTCCAAGTCTCGCACGTTGTATGGCTTGAACTGGGCAAAGTCCGACATTGTGGCAAGCGACCAAGTAGTCATTTGCGAGGGCTACACCGACGTCATTGGTTTTCATCGCGCTGGCATTGCACGTGCGGTGGCAACATGTGGAACCGCACTCACCGAAGAGCACGTGCGTATTTTGAAACGCTTTGCAAACCGTGTCGTGTTGGCATTCGACGCCGATGCTGCTGGCCAAGGTGCCGCCGAGCGTTTTTATGAATGGGAGTCGAAGTACTCAGTCAGCGTGAGCGTTGCACATTTCCCTGCCGGAAAAGATCCGGGTGAGTTGTCGTTAACTGACCCCACCGCATTGCGTGAAGCCATCGACAACGCACAGCCATTCCTTGGTTTCCGTTTACAACGGGTACTCGACGCAAGTTCTATTCGCACGCCAGAAGATCGTGCAAAAACTGCTGAGAAGGCAGTGAGTGTTATTAACGAACATCCCGACATCAACGTGCGCAAAATTTATGCTGGTCAAGTGGCAAGCCATACGGGTCTTCCCGTTGCCGATGTGGTGAAGCGCGTGGAAACGCGCACCCGCAATGTTTCCTTCACTCCCGTCGACCAGCAGCGCTCAGCGCGTGAAAATGCCGAGTTCGTTGCGGTGGCCACCCTCTTGCACGAGTGGGACTCCATTGCGCCGTGGCTCGTTGAAGCTCTTTTCCCCACCGACATCATGCGCCGGGCCTTTCTTGCCCTTGCCGAGAGCAGTGGAAACCTAGAAAACGCACTCGACCTCGCTGACCCTGAAGCCCGTGAGGTCTTAGAGCGGGCTGCTGTGGCCGATATTGAAGCCGATGGGCGCAGAGAGGCAATGAACCTGCTCTCAGCAGCAGTGCGCAGAGAACTCGCTGGTCATCGTGGAGTCACCAACCCAGAAATATTGTTGTCCGACCGCGACGCACGACTACAACTTGAACTGCTCGACGACCGACACGCGAGTGAAAATGCTGCGGCATTCCTCTTGGAGTGGGTGAGCGAGCGGGCGGTAAATCATGTCACAGAATGAATCTAGGCTATTGCTGTGGCAGTAACTGAACGTGGCTCCGACGCAATGCGTTTGTACCTCAACGAAATTGGTCAGCACACGTTGCTCACGTCCGACGATGAACGTCGTTTAGGCAAACTCATCAAAGATGGTCTCGTTGCAGTTGAGCGTCTCACCGGTGACGAACCCATCGATCCAAGCGAGAAGCGCACACTGCGCCGCGCCGCGCAAGAAGGCCAAGCTGCAAAAACGCAAATGGTGCAAGCCAACTTGCGCTTAGTTGTTTCCATCGCTCGTCGTTACGACGGCAAAGATCTTCAACTTGCCGACCTCGTACAAGAGGGAAACATTGGCCTCATGCGTGCGGTCGACAAATACGACTATGAAAAAGGCTTTAAGTTTTCTACTTATGCCACTTGGTGGATACGTCAGGCAATGACGCGGGCAATGGCCGACCAGGGTCGCAACATCCGTATTCCCACCCACATGATGGAACTCGTCAACCGGGTACAGCGCACCGAGCGCGAACTCACTTCAGAACTCGAACGCGACCCCAGCCCCGAAGAAGTGGCTCACCGCTGTGGTTTAGAGGTGGAAAAGGTTCTAGAGCTCATGCAATACGCCTTTGGCACCGTGAGCCTCGATACGCCACTGGGTGACGATGGCGACGGGGGAGCCTGGGTCGACATCATCGCCGATGAAAAAATGGAGACACCCAATTCAGCAGCTGAGCGGCATGCCTTGGTGAATCTTGTCGAGGCAGAACTCGATGGTCTGCCCGAGCGCGACTGCGAAATTATCATGATGCGCTTTGGCATCTCTCGCCAGTCGCGCCCGCTCGACGAGGTGGCCGCGCAATTTGGTATCGCAAGAGAACACGTGCGTGACATCATTAAAGAACTTGTCCAGCTCACACATCATGAACTAGCTGCAAAACTCAAGCGCACTCCTACCGAAACCGAAGAAATAGAAACAGAGAAGGTGCTCGAACTCATCCCTGAAGCATTCGGTGCATTGCATCACGATTGCCCGCTTGCCGATGAAGCCGATGCAAAGACCTGGGCTGCTGCAATTGCCCACGAACAAAACGGGTCGTTCGACTCAGCCGCAGAGCGCGCTGTGCATGTTGCTCTCGTACGCTTGGGCCTGAAGCATCTTCCCGAGAACGACTGCGAAATTCTCAAGCAGCACTTCGGAGTGCGCCGGCGCCCGCGCACCCTCGATGAAGTGGCATCGGAAATTAAGGTCACTCGCGAACGTATTCGTCAAATTGAACAAAAAACGCTGGCGCGGATGCGCCACCCCCATAATTCTGCTCGTCTTCGGGGTTTTCTCGATGACTAAAAGCACCCTGCGCTGATAACCTGCGGTACGCCTTTCCGGGGTAGCTCAGTTGGCAGAGCAACGGACTGTTAATCCGTTTGTCGTGGGTTCGAGCCCCACCCCCGGAGCTACTGCATTGCCTCGGCTAAGAGTTCCATCGACCTCAGTCGAGCTGGCGTGTTCTCACAATGGTGAACCACCATCAATTCATCGGGTTCCACAGCGCGAAGGAACTCATTGACCTTCTCTTTCACCAGCTGTGTGTCGCCCACTGCGCTGTAGGTGAAAATCTGGTTCAGATACTGCGCTCGTGGTGAATTGAGGAGATCAGTCACTTCCTCGTCGCTCAGCCTGTTGCCCGGCCCACCAAAGAGGGCTTTGGCGAATACGCGGCGCCGGCGCTCGAGTTGCCTTTCAGCATCGGCAGTGGTGTCAGCCGCAATGATGTTCATGCTCGCCATTGCGTGCGGTTTGTCGAGCTGAGCCGATGGCGTGAAGCGTTCGCGGTAAATATGCAGCGCTTCATGCAGGTGCTGTGGCGCGAAATGCGAGGCAAAAGCAAAGGGCAAACCCAGCAGGGCTGCGAGCTGGGCTCCAAAGAGCGATGAACCCAAAATATAGAGCGGAACAAATGTGCCATAACCTGGCGTTGCTTGCACATGTTCAACGCGCGAATTGTGCGAGAGAAAACCTTGCAGTTCAACCACGTCTTGGGCGAAGTGTTCTGCAGCACGTGGGTCGCGGCGTAGTGCACGAAAAGTATTTTGATCGGTTCCCGGTGCACGGCCGAGGCCAATATCGATGCGGCCTGGGTGTAGTTCTGCCAACGTGCCAAATTGTTCAGCAATAACGAGAGGTGAATGATTCGGCAACATGACGCCACCTGAACCAAGACGAATAGTAGAAGTATTTGCTGCAACGTGCGCAATAAGCACGGCTGGAGCCGACGATGCAATGGATTGTGAGTTGTGATGCTCTGCGTACCACACACGCGTGTAGCCCAATTGCTCAGCTTTTTGAGCAACGGTCACGCACCCATTCAGGCTCTCGTGCACTGTTTCGCCTTCACCAATAGAAGCAAGATCAAGAAGGGAGAGTGGAACCTTGCTCACAGTGACCTTTCGCTTCGGTGGAGTGAAATGAACGATAGCCTGAGAACTCGCGCGGGCCCATAGCTCAGTTGGTTAGAGCAGGGGACTCATAATCCCTTGGTCGCAGGTTCGAGTCCTGCTGGGCCCACTATCGGATTTAGCTCTCGACGGGGAGTTTCTCGGAGTAACTCACCCGCATGCAGGAGCCGCCGAATAGAGATTCGATTTCTTCGGTCATTTCCAATGAACCCCCGACATACAGCGACCAAAAGTCAACATCGGTTCCAACAAACCATGCATGGTCATCTGGCCACATGAGGTCGGGGTTGCGCCACTCATCCGAACTCGGATATCTCAACTCACCCAACGATAGTAAGTCACCGGTGAGAAGGAAGTAGACCCGAGTCGGCATTACAAGTTTTGGAATCTGTGAGAGTTCTTCGCGATTCGACTCCGATTGGAAGCCATGCCCTTCCCAAATACCGAAAGTTAAGTTGCCGAGCGGCGATGAGTGTTTTGCACAAATAGAACCCAGCGCGACGAACATCTCTCTATACGCCGACCACCAGTGCTGTATTCTGGGTTCTGGTGCTAAGAGCCGAACGACCGCTTCAAAGGTATTCGGAATAAGAGTCCCCACCGTCCCGACGCTGCCAGCGCACCCATTACAAATCCATTCTTCTGTACCGGTTGTCGTGATTGATGAAATTGAATCACCAAAGGGGAAGGTACTCACCAGCACAAACCAGTCGGACGCACAGCAAACTCGCTCAACTCGGCGCGCACAAGAGTGAGTTCGTGCCTTCCCGGGCTGGCCCCCACAGTAATTGTGGAAAGTGTCGCCGCCAAGTGTGCAATTCCGAGTTCTAATCTTTCATAAAAATTCAATTCAAATTTAGCATTTGCGTCCGGTATGAATAATTGTGAAATTACAGTCATGATGTCTGCTAGACGGAGATAGCGGAATGCAGATTTCATATAGGCATGCATTTCATGACCAGAAACTACTCCTGATTGAGAATCAAAAATTACTCCGACACCAACAGTAGCCTCTCTCGCCGAAAGCATGCCTCCTCTGCAACTAGGTGATTGACCCGATGGACGAAAGTTCAATAAGGGCTCCTCGAGGCGCTAATGGCAAGCTCGTGACGAACGCCCAATTAGATGAGTGCCACGGCAGGGTGGGCGAGGTCATGTTCAACGGAAAGAAGCAGAGGATGTACCACTATGTGCTCAACAACGAGTACCCATACTCCATCGGATGCCTTCGTGGAACCCCTCGGCCGATGATTGGCATGAATCACTAAGGCTTCGTCACTCCGATAGATCAACGCCGTGGAATTCTCGGCTTGCTCAATTCCTTGCTGTACTTGGCGTTGAGTTCCGTTGAGTGGCAGGGTAGTTGCATGCAATTCGACGTCGCCATCATCGGGGCAGGCCCTGGGGGCTCTTCGGCTGCCATTACTGCAGCGCGCGCTGGGCTCAAGGTGCTGTTGCTCGAAAAAGGCAGTTATGGCCGCGACAAAGTATGTGGCGATGGTCTTACCCCACGAGCAATTGCTGCGTTAAAAGAACTGCAAGTTGATTTTTCAGTAGCTCACCGCATTGATGGCTTGCGCATGATTGCCGGGAAAAAAGAACGAGAACTGCTCTGGCCCTCGAATACGGCGTTTCCCAACCATGGTGCAGTATGGCCCCGTCAAAAATTCGACCAACACTTAGTTGACTTAGCCATTGCCGCAGGCGCCGATGTGCGTTTCGATGCCGAAGCGCTTCCTGTTTTTGAAGGCACCAAAGTGGTGGGTGTGGAAGTGGCTGGCGAAGTTTTTCATGCGTCTCTCGTGGTGCTTGCCGCAGGCGCACAAGGAGCCGCAGCAAAAATGCTGGGTGCGGTGCGCGACCCCAATGAAACTTTTGGTTTAGCTATTCGGGCCTATGCAAAAACACCACGTCATGCCGAGCGGCATTTGGAAGCATGTTTGAGTTTGCAAGACGAACACGGCACTGCAGTACCTGGGTACGGATGGATGTTCCCTGCAGGCGATGGCACCGTCAATATTGGTGTGGGTGCGCTGAGCACCATGAAGGGTTTTAAAAAACTCAACCTCAACACATTGCTCGATCAGTACGCATCTCTCGTGCGTGACTCATGGTCACTTGGCGACTACGAAGACAAGCCACGCGCGTGGCGTTTGCCGATGAGTTGCATGAAACGTTCTGGCCCAGGTTGGGTAGCAATTGGCGATTCCGCCGGATTCGTGAATCCCATGAACGGCGAAGGTATTGACTATGCCTTGGAGTCGGGCATGCTCGCAGTGAATTGTTTCCTCGAAAACCCAGCAACTGCTCCTCAGCAATACGACCGCCTCGTGGGCGAACGCTTCGACGACTTCTTGCGCACGGGTCGCAGGTTCAGCCTCATCATCGGGCACCCCTGGTTGTTGAAGCCAGGCCTGCGCATTGCCGTGGGTACTCAAAGTGCTGCCGACATCACCCTTGCAGTGATGGGAAACCTCATCGACTCATCAACACCAGGTGCTGCAGGCAAAGTAATGCGCCTTGCCGACAACGTGTTGCGTATTGCCGACCCTGTACTGCGTCGCACGCGGGCAAAGGCGTAAATCGCCTCCCCACAATGTTCTACATTGAGGGCATGGGCGTTTCTGTCAAAAAGAACTATTTCAACGGCTTGCGCGGCGCACTGGAAGATATTGCGCGCGATGAATTTTGGCCGACAACATTTATTTCAGACCCCTCTGCGCCACCCGATGTGCATTGGCATGCATGCGATGTGCACGGGTACGTCATTAGCGGTAACTCCACCATCCTCGATGGCGAAACAGGGCAGTGGTTGTCGCTCTCGGCAGGCGACAAACTCATTATTCCTGCAGGTGCGCTGCATATTGAAGGGGAGTCGGAGAGCACTGTTGTTTACGTGGTGGCAACACGTGACCAGTTGCCTTTTAAAGAAGTATTTCGGTTGCTTCCCGCAGATGACCCGCAACGTCCGCGTTAGCTAAGGCTTCATAACAACCCAGCCGCGGTTTTGTAGCTCCGCGGCAAGGTCGTCGTCGCTTAACTTTTTGAGTAAGCGCTGTTCGGGTGTGCTTTTCGCCGGCAGGTTTGACGACTTCTTTTGAAATGAAGCGTGTTGCGGCACAGCGGGTTCGCTGTTGGGGAACTCCGCAGCATCGTTGAGTTGGGTGATGAAAGCTTCTGCTTCGGCGCGTGTGAATTTTCCACCTGCTTGGCGTTGGTTGAAACCCATGGGCCCACGTGCATCGCGAAAATCGCTATGACCTGCTGCTTGCAGAAGGGCCAATAGTTCTTTGATCATTTGCATGGGAGCGGGTGGGCCCGAGGGTTGGCCAAATGCCATGGGAAACTGCTTTCAATAAGTATTTACTTGGTAACGCGACCGTCGACGCCGGTCCAGACGGCTTTGGCACCGCTGTGTCCTGCATCGTAGACAAAGGCTGTAGCAACAGCGCCGGATGCAATGGTCGCTGTGAGTAAAACAGCGGGAGCCCACTTGGGGAGTTTGGCAAGCTTCTGTGCGTACTTACTGCGGCGGAGCACTTCTTCGGCAGCTGCAACCACGGCAATGCCACCAAAAATAACGGCAGGTGCTTGTGCGGCATCGCCTTTTTCCGTGTGGTCATGAATTTGAGCAGTGCGCTTCACCGACTCTTGCAAGCTTTCTCCTGAACTGGCAGCAAGAAGGACACCTATTCCACCGATAGCAGCCATAGTCGCAGCTGCAATCAGAAGTGGCTGGCGGAATTTTTTATATATAGCCACGACCGCCAAAATGGCAGCGAGCGGTACAAGTACAACCGGTACGTGTACGAAAAGTGGGTGAGCAGGTACTCCAAAAATCTGATCAATTGCTAACAATGTCTTCTTCTTTCGTGGTGCTAGGGGCAGGTATTTGTGTGAGACGGGGAGACTTTGTAGGTGTGCGCAAAGTAACGAGGTGAGCGGCGCCAAGTGCTGCAGCAAGAGTCACCATCATGATGGTGAGCGCACCGTAAAGACGTGATGTCATGTCAGTACCGGTGGTGATTGCGTGCCAGGTCACCAATATGAAAGCAACATAGCTTGAGAGGTGAACTGCGCGCCACAGTTTCTTTGGGAGTTTCTTCATGGCCCATGAAGTGATTTGTATGGCGGCAATCATGTACATGGCAAGCACGCCGAGTGCAACGCCGCGCGGGTGCCATGACGAAGAAAATGGAATCAGTAATTCTTTGGGGCCAAAATGTGAGTAGTTATCTCCAACAAGTGCAACGAGATGCAAAACAGTGGCGGCGAGGAGCAACGTTCCAAACCATTTATGTAGGTCGAGCAACCATGCCGGCCGGTCGTATCCACGAAACAAGCGAGTGACCAACAAAATTCCCCAGGCGCATGATGCCAAAACGAGGAACCAAGCAACCGTGCCTGCAGACCGTGAGAGATACCACCAAAAATGTGAGTTCATATTGTTTCGTTTTCTTGATAAGGGATTGGGGTGGTTGCATATTGTGCCCAACTCGCAGTTTCAACGCTAGAGCCGTCCGTGCGTACAACACGTGAAGCGAGGTGAAAGAAGGCGAGGAGTTCTGTACCTATTTTTTCGCCACTCACAAGTAGTGCAGTTGCGAACACTTCTGCCCAAGCTGCAGTTGAAGCGATGACCGTTGTGGTGTGTAGTGCTTCGGGCGCATCTTGTGCAATGGGTTTTCCGGTTGTTGGGTCAATGACATGGTGTTGCATGTCTGAACCAACATGCCAGCGCTTCGCATGTGTTGAAGAAGTGGCAACACCGCCAGAAGGGATGACAATTGATGCCGCAATGCGCAACGGGTGTTCAGCATCTTCAATATGAACTGGCCATACCTCGGCATCGCCCGGTGTGCCTATGCATCGCAGGTCTCCTCCAACGCTGATGGACACTCCTCGTGCATTGAGCGACATCAACTGTTCGGCAACAATGTCGGCAGCAAGCCCCTTGCCCATTCCGCCGGGGTCGACGGTTGCGCCGTTGTGCAATCGAGCTTGCCAACCTGATGAAGTGAGTTGCACCTCAAGGTCGTTTGCAGTTGCGTGCCAGCTCGCAGAACTGGGGAGCGACACCGTTGCATTGTTGGTAAGTGAATGTGAATAGCCCGCATCAATAAGTGCTGGCAAAAGAAAAGGGTTGAAGGCGCCGTTGGTGGCGCGAAATGCTTCAACAAGGTAATGGAGCAGCATTGCGGTGTCGTCGGAAACGGGAGTCCACACGGAATGCAGTGCAGTGTTGAGCTGCGACACTTCGCTCGTTGCAATGAATCGACTCCAGCGCACTTCAAGTTGAGCGAGGCGAGCTTGTGCAACTTCAATGAGATGACTGAGTTCGTTTTCACTGTCTGCCACAACAATCACACGAGCGGTATTTCCCATAGCGGGAAACACCGCCGTGCGTGTATGTAACACAGTGTTACTTCGAGCCACCGCTGTTGCTCACGGCCGTGCTTTGTGGAGCCTGTAGCTGCACTGGTGTGGGTGCGGGGGCTGGTGCAATGGTTGCAACCGGTACTGGTGCTGCAGTGGCTACAGGTGCTGCGACCTCAACTGCGGCTGCTACAGGTGCTGTAGTAATAACCGGTGTGACAACTGCAGTTGGAGTACTGGTATTGCTTGCCTGGCGTACCGCAGTGGCCACAGCTTGTGCAGTGTGTGCCGCAATGGTTGGTGTGGTGGCAGTGCCCAGTGGTGCTAACTCTTGAACTGGGGTCACCAGAGCAACGCTTTGCATCTGAGACACGTTTTGCTCAGTTGCAGCTGGAGCACTTACTGCTTGTGTGGGGCTTTGTTCTGCTGCTGCGTAAGCAGCTGTCATGGCAAGGATTGCTGTTGCTGTGATGCCGGTTGACAAGATACGAGCTGATTGGGCTACGTGGCGCTTGCGCCGAATGAGTGGGCGATTAGTCATCGTCGTTTTCCCTTTCTTCATGGTTGCGGTCTTCAGTGCGTCGTGGAGGAGCTGGTCGCTCATCGTGTTCTTCTTCGTCATGGTCATCGTCATCGTCTTCGTCGTCGTGTGGTGGGCGAGGAGGAAGGTTGCCGCTGACGGGGTTGTTCACCGCTGCCACAATTTGGCCGTTGATGAGTCGAGCCGAGAATTCAATGGTGCGTGCTGGCGAAGCGAGCGTGATGCGCACATCGTCGCCATCGCGGGTGTAGGTGTTGGTCACCTTGTAAGGGGAACCAGGAGTTACCGCCACACTTTTCACGGTGAGCGTGCGCCCATTGAGGCTCAAAGTGATGACCGCGATGTCTTCTACTTGGAAAGCCTTTTCCACAGTTGCCGGGGGGCGGGCAACGGTAGATGAAGGAATGCTTGGTGCTGGTGCTGGTGCTGGTGCTGGGACTGGCGCAGCCACTGATGTTGTGGGTGCAACGGAAGTGTCTGGAGCCTCGACGACGCCATTGGCCTCTACCGCGGGAGCGGTAGCTGCATCGGCAGCACCAAGAGCGGTGATGTCACCATTTGCCGTGTTCAGCGCATCGGCAGAAACTGTTGCAGCAAGCGCTGGCGTACCACGAACGGTGGATGAGTCTTGTAGCACTGAAGAGTTCAGTGCGAGGGCGGAGCCGCCGGCAAGAAGTACACCTGCGATGGAAAGTGATGTGGCAAGTCCTGATTTCATGTAACTCACCATACGGAAGTGATTTCTCATGGACGGCGAGGGGATATCCAAGAAACATCCAAGATTTTGAGGACAGAGGAGAAAAACCGAGGATTTGGCCTCAGGTAGGCGACAATGGCATCGTGAAAGTCCTTCTTGTTGAAGATGATCCCTCCATTGCATCGGTGGTGAGCCGCGGACTTGGCGATGCTGGTTTTGGTGTAGAGCATGTGGGCAATGGGAAAGATGCAATTGCTGCGCAAGGTTATGACTTCGTATTGCTCGATCTCGGCCTGCCCGATATGGATGGCTTTGACGTGTGTAAAGCCATTCGCGTGAAGTCGCAAGTACCCATCGTCATTCTCACCGCACGTAGTGATGAATTCGATCGTGTGGTTGGTTTAGAACTAGGGGCTGATGACTATGTGGTGAAGCCATTTGGTATGCGTGAACTCGTGGCGCGTATTCGCGCGGTCTTGCGTCGCGGTGGCATTGAACATGGAAATCACGACACAACTATTTCTGTTGGTGGCCTCAGCATCGATGAAAAAACTCGACGCGCTGTCATTGACGGCAATGAACTAGCTCTCACTCCGAAGGAATTTGATCTGCTCGCATATTTGGCGGCCAGCCCCGATGTGGTTCATCGGCGCAACGATATTTTGGAGCATGTGTGGGATACCGAATGGTATGGCCCCACAAAAACACTCGATGCACATGTTGCCGCCCTGCGTAAAAAGCTCGGCAATCAAGAGTGGATTGAAGCGGTGCGAGGTGTGGGCTTTCGATTGAAAGACCCGGCGCAGTGAGGCGCCGTTTAGTTCTTGCCGTCGTCGGACTCGTTGCCATCATTCTTGTGGTTCACGACATTCCCTTGCGTAGTCACTTAAAGCGAGTAGAGCAAGACCGTGTGATTACCGCACTCGAGCGCGATGCATTCACCCTTGCGGCCAAGTCGCAACAGTTGCTTGCTGGAAAATCGCCCAGCACCGATACCACGCCAACGGGTGTGAGTTTGTCAACGCTGGTGAGCGACTATAGAACTAACAGCACAGCTGAAGTGCTCGTTGTGAGTGGAGAAGGAGCAGTGCAAATAGCTTCCGATCCAACCGTTCAAATTGGTATGTCTTTTCTCAACCGGCCAGAAATTGCTTCTGCGTTATTAGGAAATTCCACTGTTGGTGTGCGCCGATCAGAAACATTGAACGCCGACTTGGTTTACGCGGCAGTTCCTGTGCTCACCACCGACTTTGTCATTGGGGCAGTACGGCTCACCTACCCTAAATCGGTTGTTGATGCACGTGTTGCCTCGCGACTCAGGGGCATCTTGCTCGTGGCTTTCATTTCGTTGCTGATGGCCTTTGTGGCTGCCCTGATTATTGCTTCGAGCGCTGTTCGCCCGTTACGTCGGCTCAAGGCGCGCACGGAAGAGATTGCCGAAGGCGACTTGTCGGCGCGTGCAGAAGTGGAAGGTCCTTCTGAAATTCGCGAACTTGCCGTTTCCTTTAATGAGATGGCTGCTCGAGTGGAGAAGATGCTTGCTGAACAGCGTGGCTTTGCTGCAGATGCATCTCATCAACTACGTACACCCTTAACGGCATTGCGGCTACGCATTGAGCAGGCGCAAATGAGTGCTCTGAAGCCCGAGGTGGGTATTGAAGAACTGAACGAAGACCTTGAAGCGGCTTCAGGAGAGATAGAGCGTCTACAACGCTTAGTGGAGCAACTTCTTGCTTTGGCGCGAACAGAAAAGAAGAATGTCCTTGGCGATGTCAATGTGGAAACAGTTGTACAAGGGCGTTTGGAAATGTGGAACAGCCTCGCAGAAGAACGAAATGTGACATTGAATTTCGGCGCTCCAGGAAATGTTCTCGTGAAAGCCGTTGAAGGTACTTTGGAGCAAATACTCGATAACTACATTGACAATGCGCTCGACTATGCACCAGAACACTCTTCGATCTCGCTGCACATTGAAGTCTCTGAGCGTGATGTGAAACTTTCAGTTGTCGATGAAGGTCCTGGTATGCCAGTTGAGGCGCGCCAAAATGCATTCGACCGTTTCTGGCGGGGATCAGAAAGCCAGAACCGCCCAGGTGGTAGTGGTCTTGGCCTGTCTATTGTCGCCCAGCTTGCTGCAGCAAGTGGCGGCACAGTTGAACTCTCACAAAACATTCCTACAGGGCTTGTTGCTTCGGTCTCGTTGCGTAAATCGGCAGGAAATAAGTAATTATTTCAGCGAGCACTCGTCGAGAAGCTCGTTATAGCGTGTCACCATTTTATCGCTATTTGTTATTTCCTCAATGGTGAACTCTGTATAGAGCGCAGTAGCTACGCATTCGGCGTCGGTGTTTTCTTCAGAGCGCATAATGAAGGCCATATCGCTTGCGCGCCAAAAGATTTGTGAAGTGTCGTCTGCGGTCGGTAGTTCGTGTTTCACTTTTGTGCCCGGGTCGCATACAGAAATAGCAACGTGGTCATCAATCTCTTTTACTTGCGCGTTGACGAGGGTCGGATTTTTTACCCATGTGGAAAATGCTGTAAAAATCTTTTGTGTGCCTGTGTTGGTTGAGCCAACAACATTCATCGAAACACACATTTTCCCTTTGCCACTCTTGTCATTTGCGCGGTATGCGGTGTAGTGGCCATTGCCCCACATGTCGCTCAATCGAAGTGCCTCGGGTGCTCCAAGTGCTCTCACCAAAATGAAATAGATGTCGAGTTGGTTTAACTGGTCGCTCAATGCGTACATGTTTTTTCGGGGAACGGTGGGTGTCTCTATTTCGACAGGAGTTTCTCCGGCGAAGTATTTCGAGGGCAAAATGATTTGTGCAAGGGAGCGGGGTTGCTTCTTCAGAAACACATCGGTAATGGCTCGCGGTCCTTTTTGCTTCAACGCGGCAATAAACGTGGGGCCAAAAATATACGGTGCCGATTGTTGGGCACTGAGTACTTCCGGAATCAACTTCACCTGTGGTTCAGATGAAGCTGTGGTGTCTTTTTGGTATTGCTCAAGCTCCTTGTCGTCAAAGTTTTCTTCGACGTACATGTCTTCAGCTGCATTGGCATGGCCTTCAAGAACGGCTGTCATGGCAACTGATTCTTCGGAAGTGGTGTGGCGTCGGTTAATGCGTGCTAGTCCAAATTCTTGGTCTTGTAAGGCATGAGTGAGTTCATGAACCACAACGGCACGCAGTGAAGCAGAGAGTTTTCCACCCTTCAGGGCTGCGGCGTCGCTGCGAATCACCATCTCGCGATCAGTTGGCGAATAGTAGGCAAGCGTGTTTCCGGAACTGAGGTCGTTGAGCCCACTAAAAGAATCAAAAGATCCGTCTGCTAAACCAAGCGTGCGCAACAAGGCATTGAGATCGACGTAGTACTGCTTGTCGTCTGGAGAAAGATCAGCTTCGTCGTTCACCACAAGTTTGTTGAACTCTTTATCGTTTAAAAACCGAGCACTCACGGGGTGTTGAAAGCTGTAACCCGTTTGCTTCTCCACAAACGACGCAAGTGGTGCGAGCCGCGTGTCCCATTTACTAGGCCAGTTGTAGGCGAATGGCTTCCATTGCTCAAGACCCCATGACGCAACTGCAAGCAGCAGTACTGCGCTGAGGAGAAGCGCACTTTTCTTTGTGCGTTGTTGACGAGCCATCATTTGCTGCTTGAACTAATCGATGTCGATCCATTGAGGAGCACGTGCGAGCAGGTCGAGGCTTACTTCGCGACACTTGTCGAGAATTTTGCAGAACCCCTCATCGCGCACTGCATAAACATCGGCAAGAAGAACGGGAACACGTGACACCAAACTCAATGAACGTTCGGGAGCATCGGTGACCGAAGCAAAAGAGTCGATAGCCGACACCTCAATGGGCAATTCCATTCCACCCACCCCAGCGAGTTCTGTGGCAAGCACCAGAAGGTCTGGAGGACGTGTGAGTGGAGGAAGGGTCCAGGTGAAGATGAGTTGAAATTGAAAATCACCCGGTGGCTCATCGTCGGGGTCGTCGAGTTTCACCACAACGTCTTCAAAGCCAAGTAAAACGCGTGGGTCAACTTCAAGTGACATGTGCAGGTCGATTGGTCCACTGCAAGCTTCCTCAGGGTGAAGGTCAACTTCCCACATTTGGCGCAATGAATAGGTCTCCACGAAATGGCGCTCATCGTGCACATGGAAACCATGGTCGACGGCATGGCTTTTCAGGTCGGAAACAAAGCCTGCAACGTCAATAACTGCCACGCCGTGACACTACCGTTACCTTGTGGCCGAACTCACTTCCGTACTTAAGTCGTCATCTTCCGACGAGGAGATTCTCTTCGCGTTGCGCCAGGGCGCTGGAATAGCTCAGGCTGTGGCAAGCACCATTACCGATTGGTCTTTTTCGGGTGCCGTCAGTGGCCAATATCGTGCCGACCTCTCGGTGAACGATGCGGTGCTCGGTGCCTTCAGCGGGTTTGGTTGTGGCGTGCTGTCCGAGGAAAGCGGGGCAACGGGAGTCGTGCCCACGAGCCCCAGTGAACTGGGCGAGGGCTTAGTGATTGTGGTTGACCCCATTGACGGGAGCACCAACGCGAGCCGCGGCATTCCTTGGTATGCAACGGCATTGTGTGCAGTCGACCAGCACGGCCCGCGTGTAGCGGTTGTTGCGCAATTGTGTGCGCCGCATGTTGAGTACGTCGCCATTCGTGGCAAGGGTGCGTGGCGTAACGGGCTAGCACTCACTGCTCACAGCGAGCGCCCCATGGCCGAGTCGGTCATTGGTGTCTCGGGTCCGCCTCCTGCGCTACGTCCGTGGTGGCAGTTTCGGGCCTTAGGTTCGGCCGCACTCGACTTGTGTTTGGTAGCCGAAGGAGCCCTCGATGGGTACCTCGATTGCGACACGCACGGGGTCTGGGACTATTTGGCTTCCCTCCTGATTTGCCAAGAAGCCGGTGTGCACATTGCCGATGCCTTTGGCCGAGACCTCTGCCACTTCGGCCATTCCGAGCGGCGTACTCCGGTTGCGGCCCGGGGGAAAGAGAACCTCCAGGCGCTATGCGACCTGCGCACAGCCTCTTCCTGATCTATGGTATGAAAATGAAACTCAATTTAAAGGTGATTGCCACAGCATCTGTCGTTGTCGTATTAGCTGCATGTGGCGGCGGAGGTGGCGGTGCTTCAACAGCAGGCCCCGAAGTGACGGTTCCCGAAGCAACAGGCACATCTCAAGACACGGGCCTTGCTCCGAACCCCAACGGTTTTGCATTCCCTAACTTTGGTTCTGCAGGAAGCCCTGAAGTTTTTGGCGAAACAGATCTTGTCTCGATGTTTGGTGCAACTCCCGACATTTGTGTTGACGGTGTAGCCGACCCATGTAAGCCAACAGCCGAAGCTGCTGCATGGGCCCGCATGGTGAACGACTCACGCGCCGCGGGTCACTGTGAAGGTTTTGCTGTGTTGGCTGCTGCGCGTTTCTCGCAAGCTGTGAAGCCGAACTCGGTGGAGTTGTTGAATCAAGGTGATGTAACGCACGGCATTATGCGCGCATTTGCTACTCAGTTCTTGAAAGAAACACAAGACGAAACAAACCAGTGGGCAAAGAAATCGATAAAAGAAAAAGTTGCTGCACTTGAAGCATCGTTCGCCAAGAAGATTGTTGGTTACAGCCTTGGTGTGTACACCGATGAAGGCGGGCACGCAGTTTTGCCGTACGCCATTGAATATGAAACTGCCGATTTGGCGAAGATCAAAATTTATGACTCCAACTGGCCTGGCCAAGATCGTTTCGTCAAGGTAGACCTTGCTGCAGGCACGTGGGAGTTCTCATTTGCTGGGGCCGATCCAAACAACGACCCGAATGCATGGAAGGGAAAGTCGAAAGATATTGACATCACTTCAATGGACACTCGTGCATCGGCTACTTGCCCCTTCTGCGGCGATAAGAGTGCAGTGCAAAAGTCGCTTTTGGTTGTGCGTTCCGCATTGCCAAACTGGAAAATTGAAACTGCCGATGGCGTGCTCACACCGGGCTCAAATGAAATCGGCAATAGCAGCGTGCGCCCATTGCGTTCTTCTGCTGCTGGCCCCGCAACCGACGCGCCTACTGACTACATCGTTTCTATTCCCGATGACAAGCCCGCGAAGTTCACCTTGCCTTCGGCAACGCGCATCTCGGGAATCACCTCAAAGGTTGCAGTACAAATTGAAACACCAGGGTCTGCCGACACCACAGTGAGCCTTTCAAGCGATGCTGTGTCAACAACCAACCCAGAAGTAGTACTCACACTTGCCGATGGCAACTTGGTGGGTTCGTCAAACGGCGATAACAACTCGGTCACCTCTTCTGGTGAGGCCGTGCAAATTGTTGTTGATGGCGCAAACGGAACTCCAGTAACGGTCGATGTAAACGCCGATGCTGCAGCAGTTGAGGTGCGTACTCCAGGCCGTGACGGTGTTGATGCAAACACCAACTACGAAGTAGTCACACAAACTTCCGACACGCAAGTAGAACGCAAAGTTGTGGGCACCAACGGTAAAGAGACCATCAAAACTGAAGATGGTCAACTCGCGAGCACCAAGGTAGAAAACCCACTTCCCGATGCACTCAAGGCACCTGCAGTGAAGGGCGGATTGCCCGATGCAGCTAGCCGTGCACTCGATGCCGGTACTGCCGCAACAACAACAACAACCACCACTACTTCAGTCGCTGGTGGCCCAACGACAACAGCAAAGAAGACAACGTCGAGCACGTTGAAGCCAACAGCTACAACAGCACCACAAACCGCAACAACAACGGCGAAAGTAGCTCGTGCCTCGGTACGTGTTGACGTGAATGTTGACGGGTGGAGCCTCGCAGCCAGCGACCCAGCGTCGTCGGGCTTCAGTGCAAACCTCACGGGTTCCACTGGTGCTATTCAAGATGGCATTAGTTGCGATTCGGTGGGTTGCCTCGAAGGTGCAGCAACCGATGTGTTGGCCAGTGGCACCGACCCTGCAACGGGAACGACCAGCACCACAACCCTGCAGTTCAAAATGTCGGGCGTGGCCTCTACCTTCGATGTCCGCTGTGGAAACGCGGGCAGTTGGGTGAAGGCATCTCAGGCCGGCGGTGGGTTCTCCGCCACATGCTCGTTTAGCAACGTGACGACCGACGAAACCGTTTACGTCCGCGCCTAAACACCTATAAATACTTCTTGAAACGCCGGTGCCTTGTGGTGCCGGCGTTTCTGCGTAAAACTAGGTTTAATGTTAAACATGAAACCTTTTTCTGCTCGTTTAGGTGCTGCTGTTGTGCTCATTGCCGGGCTCCTTGCATTCTCATCGCCGACCGTGCCTGTGCAGGCCGATGCTGGTGAAACGGTCACCGCAAGTCGCGCAGTTGCTGGAAGTTTGTCTGGTGGTTCAAACCATATGTGTCTCCTTAAAAACAGCAATGTTTACTGCTGGGGTCTCAATACGTATTTCCAACTAGGCGATGGAACGACAACAAGTCGAAACACCCCACAATTGGTAAGTGGTTTAACTTCGCCAATTTCGGTATCGGCTGGAGGCGGTCAGTCGTGTGCGGTGCAAGCGGACCATAAAATTTTATGTTGGGGGAATAGAGGGGGATACTCCAACCCAAACCCAATCGGTGCTCCGACCAAAGTGCAAAGGACGGTTGGCCTCTCAACACAAGTTGTAGACGACGCTACATATGTAGATATTGGCGGGAGTGGCTCTGGCACTGAAACAGGTTGTTACATCACTACATCAAACGAACTTTGGTGCTGGGGTGAAAATAGTGGCGGTCAAGTGGGCGACGGAACTGCCGCTGACGTGCAGAGCGCAGTGCGAATTGCCGGCTTGCAAGTGATCGCGGTATCAGTTGGACCAAATCACACCTGTGCGGTGATTCAAGGCGGTTCTGTGCAGTGCTGGGGAATGGATGACTACGGCCAGCTTGGTGATGGTGCGGCCGGAATGGGAACGTACACCGACTCGCCTGCAACAGTTGGCGGTGTTTCCGGGGCAGTTGGCATTTCAGTGAACGGATTTCACTCGTGTGCATTGATTCAAGAGGGGAACGTTAAATGTTGGGGTGCAAACTTTGACAGTCAATTAGGGGATGGAATTAACGCAAGTGGATCTTCCGCAACTCCAGTTGATGTTGCTGGAATATCGACCGCAAGGGGCATTTCAGCTGGGTCGAATCATACGTGTGCAATTCTCGCCAACGGAACAGTGAAATGCTGGGGTGATAACTCAAAGTTGCAAGGTGGGCGAGTTGGCAATAAATCGGCTACTCCCGTTCTGGTCGATGGAATCACTGGTGCAACCGCAGTGAGTGCAGGGGCAAACCACACCTGTGCGCTCATTGGGAGTAATGACCTGAAGTGTTGGGGCAACGGGGGCAGTGGAATTCTGGGCGACGGAGTTTCTGTCGCAGACACCGCAACTCCTGTTTCCATTGCGAGAAAAGTGGAGCAATCCCTTACCGCATCGAGCATTACTGCGAAGACGGTGAACGACACAACAATTTCACTCGCGGGTGTTGCCACTGCGTCAAGTGGTGCTGCGGTTGTCTATTCAAATATTCCTGGTAATTCAGGTATTTGTGATGTCTCGGGAACTTCTGTGTCGGTGCTTGGCACGGGAGTATGCAAAGTGCAAGTAGAAGCTCCCTCTTATGGGTTCTTTATGACTGCATACGACACGGTGGAGTTCTCTATTTCTGGAGTAGCACCTACAGTTTCAACGGCTGACGCAACAAGCATCGCAGTCACTTCGGCAACACTTAATGCAACAGTAAACGCGCGTTATTTATCCACATCAGTCAGTATTGAGTACGGCACAAGTGCCACGCTTGCTGGTGCAACAACGGTCAACGGCACGGCGGTTACTGGTTCCACGAATACTGTGAGCACAGCATCTGTTACTGGTTTGATATCTGGCACCACGTATTACTTCCGGGCGCAAGCAACGAACAGTGCTGGTTCAACTACTGCCACAGCAATCAAGAGTTTCACCACGCTTGGTGGAAAGCCTTCTGCAACGACAGCAGTTGCTTCTGGCATTTCCGCCAATAAGGCAACCCTCAATGCGTCGGTTAATGCCAATGGTGTTTCTACAACTGTGAAATACCGAGTTGGTAAATCGGCCGACCTCACTGGCGATGTCACGGTGTACGAAGGTCGTACCGTTACCGACTTCGCAGATGAATCGGTTCCTGTCTCTATCAGCAGCCTTGTTGAGATGGCGACGTACTACTACCGAGTGGAAGCTACAAACTCTTTCGGTACTGCAACGGGTGAAATCAAGTCATTCACTACTGCTCGTCCGGTGGGCGTGACTATTAATAGCGCTGCTGAATTCACCAACAAGAAAACGGTTGTGTTGTCGGTAACTGGAGCCTCGGGTTCAGTGTCGGCAATAGTGTCGAACGACGGTGGGTTCGGATCTTCAGAAACCTTCACGCTTGTTGATGGTTCTGCTGAAATTAACTGGACCTTGATTTCGAGTCGCGATGAGCGCTTGCCAAAGCAGGTGTACGTCAAGTTCGTTTCGCGATTTGGTACACAGTCATCGAACTATCAAGATGACATCATTCTTGACACCACTGCTCCTGTTTTGAGCGACGCTGTTGCTGTGGCGACGACTGCTCCTGCTAGTGCAGTGAGTGTGGCTTCTGTGCGCGCCGCGAAAAAGAACGGTGCAAAAATTACCGTGCGAGCAGTAGACGCAAACTCGGGTATCGGTTCGGTGGAAATGCGTTCAGGGGCGAGTAAAAAAGCCACGAGTGTGAAATATGCAAACCCAAAGGCAAAGTCGCAAACACTAACCGTGAATACAAAGGCGAAAGCGTTGCAGGTACGGGTTATTGATCGTGCCGGAAACCCTTCTCCATGGAAGACAGTTAAGGTGAAATGATGCGTAGTGTTCGTAAGGTCTTTGTAGTTGCCACCGCTGTATTTGCATCGTGTTTTGTGCCGTTACAGGCGCAAGCGGAAAGTGGTGAAGTTCCGGCCAGCAATACTGCAGGCCAAAGTGCGGCCGGGCGTATCAGTGTGGGCGGCGGATTCGCTTGTGTAGTGATGTCGGGCTCGGTGTATTGCTGGGGCGAAAACGACGGTGGTCAACTGGGTGTGGTTGATGGAGTGAACAAGAGCACTGCAGTGAAAATTGCCGGAATCTCTACCGCGGTCAGCGTGGCTGCTGGAGATAACCATGCCTGTGCTTTGCTCTCTAGCGGACGTGTTTCATGTTGGGGAACAAACGCTGAGTTCCAATTGGGAAATGCCGACACAAGTGTTAACGGTCCAGTAGAAGTGGGCCAACTCACCGATGCCACTGCTATTGCATCGGGAACTGACTTCAGTTGTGCGATTTCCACCTCCAATGGTGCCGTATGTTGGGGTGCATCTACTCGAGGCCAATTGGGTGTCACCATTGGCACCACCGGTGGGCATAGGCATGAGCCCCAACTTGTAGATGGACTTCGTACTGGTGTTGATTCCATCGCTGCTGGCGTGTCACATGCGTGCGCAGTGAAAACCGATGGCAATGTGTGGTGCTGGGGTACAGCAACTCAAGGTTCGCTAGTGGGATACTTGGGTAACCTCACTTCAAATTTTTCTGAATTACCAGTTCGTGTTCGGGTTTCCTCTGGCGGAG
This sequence comes from Actinomycetota bacterium, assembly GCA_009711295.1. Taxonomy (GTDB): domain Bacteria; phylum Actinomycetota; class Acidimicrobiia; order Acidimicrobiales; family Ilumatobacteraceae; genus F1-20-MAGs119. The sequence continues at coordinate 78,228 of WLST01000001.1, forward strand.
CGCCTGCATATGTAACTGACGCAGTTTCCGTATCTGGAGGTTCCGGTAATACTTGCGTGCTGAGAAGCACTAGTGGAATTTATTGCTGGGGTACGGATAGCTACGGGAAAATGGGGAACTCCACAACAGGGTCTCTCGACAATTCAAATGTTGGCACGGGAGGCGGAACGCCATGGGCGTTACCGGTATTGGCTATCGCCGGTCAAGGGGCTTCGTCATTTTCTGGTGCTGTTTCGGTTTCTTTGGGAGATGAGCACTCGTGTGCTCTGGTAACGGGAGCAACCGTGAAGTGTTGGGGTCAGAGTGTTGACGGTCGTGTGGGAAACAACACCACCACTCCTAACCTCAACTACCCAGTAGCGGTGAATGCCCTCACCAACGTTGCCGCTGTTTCAGCGGGCGCTAACAGTACGTGCGCTCTCACCACTTCAGACACTGTGTATTGCTGGGGAAAAGGAACTTCAGGGCAAATTGGTAATGGTGCGTTGTTGTCGGCAACCACACCACGTCTCGTATCAGCAGCAGCGAACCCAGGTGTATCACTTGCTGCAATTAGCGGTAGGTCGATGACATCGGCGCCGTTCAGTGTTTCTGCAACTGTTGCTTCAGGTGCAACGCCAACGTACAGCAGTTCAACTACATCTATCTGTACGGTCAGTGGTTCCACTGTCACGCTCATTGGGCCGGGTACGTGCACGGTTGTTGCTGAAGTAGCTTCCTCTGGTTTTTACTCTGCCGGGTCGGCATCGCAGAGTTTTACTGTCGAGTCTGCATTGCCACCAACGGTCACTACTTCTTCGGCTACATCTATTGCTGCTACCAGTGCAGTTTTGAATGGTGTGGTGAACCCCAACGGAGCAGAAGCAACCGTTAGCTTTCTTGTTGGCACTAGCCCCACGCTTGTGGGAGCGTCAACTGTTGAGTCGAAAGTGTTAACTGGTAACACGTCAGAAGAAGTGTCGCAAAAAACAGGAACACTTCTCGAGGCCACTACGTATTACTTCCAAGCTGTTGCCAAAAATGTTCATGGAACCACAAAAGGTGACATCCGTTCATTCACTACCGGGCGTCCTATTGGAGTATCCATCAACGACGCTGCCGAATTCACGAATAAAAAAACTGTTGTGGTGTCGGTTACTGGGCCATCTGGTTCCGTGAAAGCAATTTTGTCGAATGACGGTGGCTTCAAGAGTTCAGAGACCTTTGACTTGGTAGATGCTTCTGCCGATATCAATTGGACCTTGCTGGCCAGTCGCGATGAACGCTTGCCAAAAATTGTTTATGTGAAGTACATCTCGCGGTTCGGTACCACATCAAGCACTCCATCGTCAGACGACATCATCCTTGACACCACGGCTCCTGTTTTGAGCACCGCTACAGCAGTCGCTACCACCGCTCCCGCGACTGCGGTGAGTGTTGCTTCTATTCGTGCTGCTAAAAAGAATGGTGCAAAAATTACAGTGAAAGCGGTTGACGCAAACTCCGGGATTGGTTCAGTAGAGATGCGCTCTGGGGCCAGTAAAACGACAACGAGCATTAAATATGTAAACCCGAAGGCGAAGTCGCAAACTTTAACTGTGAATACCAAGGCGAAGTCATTGCAGGTGCGGGTTATCGACCGCGCTGGCAATCCTTCGCCTTGGAAGACCGTTAAAGTTAAATAATGCTCTTTCTTCGTCGCATAGTTGTTTCTACTCTTTCTCTCGTTGCGGTGTGTGTCGCACCAATTCAGGTTCGTGCCGATTCCGGGGAAGCGCTGACATCTCAGCAAAACGCGGCGGGGCAATTGTCCTTAGGCGGAAGTTTTTCCTGCGTCCTTGTTTCGGGTGCGGTTTACTGTTGGGGTGATAACCACTCGGCGCAGTTGGGTCAGCCATCGACGGTCTTTAGTAGCGCAGTTCCTGTAGCAGTCCCTCAAATTTCAACCGCCACTCAAATTTCTGCAGGCGAGAATCACACATGTGCGGTTTTGGCGAACGGGTCGGTTGTGTGCTGGGGTCTTAACTTCAATTTGCAGCTCGGCCAAGTGGGTGTACCAAAGAATGCCACTCCTACGGCCGTGGCTGGAATCTCGGGTGCAACAGCTGTTTCCTCTGGGTCGCTGCACTCTTGTGCCATTGTCGCCGCAGGCGCAGTGAAGTGTTGGGGCGGTGGAGCATCGGGCCAGCTGGGAAGTGGCACATCTGATTCTGCTACGCCCATATCTGTTCCGGGAGTGAGTGGAGCCACCGCAATTTCTGTGGGTGCGGAACATTCATGTGCTGTTGTCACCAACGGTGGAGTGAAATGTTGGGGCAGCGAGACCGATGGTGAACTGGGAAATGGACTTCCAGATAATGAAACCCAACAAGGGCCTGTGTCGGTTGTGTATGACAGCAATGGTCAAGTGCTCACGGGAGCAGTTGGCATCACTTCAAGCACAAACTCGAGCTGTGCGTTGATGTCTAATCAGCATGCTTATTGCTGGGGGTCAACCATGTTTAATGAGTTAGGAAATGATCCTCAGGTTTCGCCTCGCATAAATTCTGCTAAAGAATTTAAGTCACCTGAAACGTGGCAGGCAGTCACTGATATCACCCATATTTCTGCCGGCGAGTATTACACGTGCATTATCCGCAATAATGGAGTTCCGTATTGTTTGGGTGACAATCTTTCCGGTGAATTAGGTGATGGAACAGATAACTATTCCATGTTCCCTACGCTTCAAAACATTGTTGGAGTTCCTGCCGCGGCTGTTATCACTACTAGTCGTGGTCATACCTGTTCTATGAGTACTCAACTCGCAGTGATGTGCTGGGGGACGGGCAACTCCGGGCAAATTGGGAATGGCTCAATAGATGATTCATACACACCCGTTGCGGTAACCGGAGTAGCCCCACAAACCATTTCATTTGGCGCACTAGCGGGCAAAGCATTAGGTGATGCGCCATTTACATTGTCTGCCACAGCGTCTTCCGGTGCAGCGGTGAGTTTTTCTTCATCAACAACAAGTGTGTGCACCGTGAGCGGTGTAACCATCACGCTTGTGGGCGCTGGCACATGTTCCATTGTCGCAAGCAGGGCTCCTTCAGGTATCTACGCCGCAGCAACATCGGTAACGCAATCATTCACCGTTTCTGGCGGCAAGCCGGTGGTGTCAACAGGAACTGCCACAACGCAAAGCATTAAGGCGACAATGCGCGGAACAGTCAACCCTGGCGGAATCGATACGTCGGTGGTGTTTGTTTATGGCAAAGATTCGAAACTAGTTGGCGTTACTTCAACAACAGCCGTCACAAAAACGGGAACCACCTCTGAAGAAGTAAGCACCGTGGTGTCTGACCTCTCAACGAATACCACTTACTACTATCGCATCGAAGCCACCAATGCTCTAGGTAAGTCAGTTGGTGACATTATTTCCTTCACCACAAAGCGCCCCGAGGGTGTCACCATTAATGATGAAGATGAATTCACGAAGTCAACGAAGGTAACTGTTTCTGTCGTGGGGCCAACCACGGCTGTGAGTGCTTTGGTGTCGAACGACGGCAGTTTCCGAACTACGAAAACGTTTGACCTTGTTGAAGGTGCTGCCGATATTTCATGGACACTGCTCGCAACCCGCGATGGTTCTTACACCAAAGTGGTGTACGTGCGATTCCAATCGAAGTTCGGTACCAAGTTGAGCGATAGCACCGATGACATCATTGTCGATACATCAAAGCCAGTTCTTGATTCTGCGTCAGCTAAGGCTTCCAGTGCATTCTCTGGCGCAGTGTCGATAGCTGCAGTAAAAGCAGGTGGCGCGAAAATTACCGTTAAGGCAAAAGATTCCATTTCGGGGGCAGGCTTTGTGGAAGTGCGTAGCGCAGCGAACAAGAAGTCAACGGTTGTTGCTTTCAAGAAGTCGCCCACCAAAGTAAAAGTGATGGGAATGCCACGAGTTACCTCCGACACCGTGAGTGTGAACACCACTGCAAAGCGACTTCAGGTGCGTGTGCTCGATAAAGCTGGAAATGCTTCCAGTTGGAGTTGGCTCATCGTTCGTTAATGGTGGTTCAATGGTCATATGGACCGGCGACGTTTTCTATCTCAGGCACTGGGCATTGCCGTGGGCGGGGTTGTGTGGTCGGCCTGTGGTGGCTCGAAGCAACTGTTGCAAAGTAGTGACACCATTGCATCGTTGGCGAACAACACGTTGGTCATTCCCGATGCTCCCGTTGCTGCAGCCGGGGAGATTGCCCCATTCATCACTCCGCAGTCAAAGTTCTTTCGCATCGATACAGCAATTGGTTCCACACCTCAACTCAAAACTGCCGATTGGAAACTACGTATTCACGGATTGGTAGACAAAGAAGTCACCTTGACTATGGCCGACATTCTGGCGTTGCCACAGGTAGAGCACGTCATCACCCTCGGTTGTGTTTCAAATGAAGTCGGCGGCGACCTCGTTGGCAATGCCCGTTGGGGTGGAGTGTTGCTAGCCGACGTGTTGAAACTTGCAGGTGTGCAAAAATCGGCAACTCAACTTGCGAGCACCAGCATCGATGGCTGGACATGCGGTACCCCAGTAGACGCAGTTTTTGATGGGCGGCCGGCAATGCTCGCTACCTCTATGAATGGTGAACCACTCACTGCCGAACATGGCTTTCCCATTCGCATGATTGTTCCTGGTTTGTTTGGTTATGTTTCTGCAACAAAGTGGGTGACAGATATGGAACTCACTACTTGGGAAGGTTTCCAAGCATATTGGTTGCAGCGTGGTTGGTCGGAGCAAGGGCCAATGCTTGCTTCAAGCCGCATCGACACACCACGCAATGGCGATGAATTAGTAGCAGGAAAGGTACCCATCGGTGGCCTTGCATGGGCGCCACGTGCTGGTGTGGCAAAAGTGGAAGTACAAATAGATGAAGAGCCGTGGCGAGATGCAGATGTGGTTCCAGGGGGAACAGGTGACACCTGGGTGCAATGGCGAACGAAGTGGAGTGCGGTCGCGGGGAATCATCGCATAGTGGTGCGTGTTACCGATGCCAATGGAGTTGTACAAGATCCAGAAATACGACCGGTTGCCCCTAGCGGTATCACGGGTTACCACATCATCAAAGTGACTGTCGTCTAGCCACACACCCGTCGCCTATGGTCATGGGCATGGGTTTCTTTTCAAACATCAAGCAGCGGCGTGCAGAAAAAGAAGCCCTCGAGCAAGCAGCTGCCGAGCAAGCCCAACACGGCACATGGCAATCGCAGTCCGAACAACTCGATGTCATGATCAATGCTGTCGAGCGTTGCGGCAACAACGACATTGAGGGTCTCTTCGACCCATACGAAACCGGTTTCATTTTAAAAAAAGATGAATACGCCATTGGCCTCATCGCCAATTGTGCACTCTTGGAAACGCGTCGGTCAGCTTCCACATATCAAGGTGGGTACGGCGGAGTTTCATTTCCTCTCTTTGGAAAAGTACGTCTGAACACTGGTCGCTCAAAAGGCAAACTCGTTCCTGGTGAAGAATCAATTACCTCTATTTCCGATGGGGAAGTGCTCATCACTAATAAGCGCGCAATGTTCCGCGGCGACACGAACAACAAAGAGTGGCCCTATTCCAAACTCATGGCCTGTGAGCATCACCCCGAGGGGTACACCACCTTTGCAGTGTCGGCTCAGACGAAAACCACCGGGTTTGCCTATGGTGCCGACGTGGCCAATGAAGTGCAGTTTCGCCTTGAACTCGGCATTGCTATTAGTAATGAAACGACCGATCAGCTTTTGGCCCAACTACGGGTAGAGCGCCAGCAGCTCGACGCTAAAAAACCTTTGCCGCCGCCGGTGGTTGGGCTGTCAAATGGGGAAAATCCCCGATAGATTGGCGTTTCCGATTCATCGGGCGTTTAGCTCAGTTGGCTAGAGCGCTTCCCTTACAAGGAAGATGTCGGGGGTTCGAGTCCCTCAACGCCCACCATTATTCCTTTGCGCTGAGTGTCACTCGTGCCTGTAAGAAGACCCTGCCGGTATCAACCGCTCCAATTTATTTGACGAGGAAGCCGTCGATGGAAAGCAATATTGCTTCCAACATCTCTTCATCGCTCGGGCGGTGCTTGTCGATATCTGACAAATACAAGCCAAGTACCGTTCCTTGCACCACCAGTGCAAGAGCTCGCATATCGCAAGAGGGAACAATGAAGCCGCGGTCGCGCGCCATTTGGTATACCTCAACTGCTCGGTCAATAAACAAACTATTGGCGTGAGCAATGGAAGCCATCATGTCGGGACGTTTCGTAGCTGCACCAAAGGTGGTGATACGCACGGCACGTTGCGGCCAACGTCGAGTGTTCACGATGACCGCAAGGAGGCCTCGAAGATTCGCCCGGTATTCCTCAGGAGTTGACGAGGCCTCAGTCACCTGAGCGATGTATTCAATGTCTTCAGCAGCCGTTGCAAGGAATCGTGATATTTGTGCTTCAGACACCAAATTGTCGCGGGTCTGAAAGTAGTACTTGATCATTCCTTGAGTAACACCGGCATTCTTGGCCACGGCGACAACCCGCAAACTGGCTTCGCCACTGGCGTCAATGATTTCGATGGCGGCTTGCAGAATTCGTTCACGCACATTGTGATCATCTGTCATGTTCGGTAATCCTGCCTTTCGCCAGTATCAACACAGCGCGGATGCGCCATTGGGAAGAAGCGTTTTGATTTGCTTTTCCACGATTATAGTCCTATATTATTTATTAATATATTTTATAACAATTTTATCTACGCAACGCCCAAAGAGGTTTCACACCATGTTTTCACCCGCTCGTCGCGCTCTGGCGCTTTCATTCTTCCTATTAGCTGCGGTCCTTGGGGTCGTAGCTCCGATGACTCCAGCCCCTGCCAGGGCTTCGGTTCAGTTGTCTAACCCATCATCGCCGTACAAAATTGCCGGTGGCGATGGGTTTATGTGCATGGTGGTCAACGGGGTCGTGCAATGCTCTGGCACCAATACTCTTGGTCAGCTTGGCGATGGAACAAATACGAACCGTAATTACCTCAAGGCGATTAAAGGTGACTTGAAAATCGAAGGTACCTACTCGCTAGCTGTAGGAAAGTCACACGCCTGTGCCGTCTCTGGATCTGGCTCGAGCTATCCGGGCGAAGGAAAGTTGTATTGCTGGGGTGATAACCAATACGGGCAGTTAGGTGACGGTACGAATACCAGTTCTTCTTTGCCGGTATTGGTGACCACCAGTATCAGCGGCTCCTTTATGAACGCAGATATCCGAGGCATCTTTGTTGGTGACAACCACACGTGTGCCATTACGTCAATCTCCGGTGTGAACCGGTTGTTCTGCTGGGGCCTCAACAACAAGGGCCAGGTCGGAGATGGCACCACTGTCGATAGCAATCGTCCGACCGCAGTGCAAGGTGTTTTTGCCACGGGTGGTGTGCTGACAACGGCTTCTTCAAGTAGTCGCGCAAATCCTTGGGCTGCGGCCGGCGCAGAGCACACATGTGCAGCGAGTGTTTCTACGGGGAACAAAATTCATTGTTGGGGCGCAAATGGCAGTGGGCAGCTGGGCAATAACTCCACTACCGACAGCCTTCTTCCCGTCGACACCGGATTGGTGGGCCTCAGTTCGGGAAGTGCAAATACGGCTTTTGTTGCTGCCGGAAGTGACTTCACTTGTGCCACTGAAGCAGGGTTCCTCAAGTGTTGGGGCGAAAATGCCAATGGCCAAATGGGTAATGGTGGAACAACCGATGTCAAGGTTCCTACTTTGGTGCCGAGTAATGCTGGTTTCACGAACGCCGTCATTTATGTATTGGCAGCAGGTGGCGACACTGTGTGTGTTGTAAAAACAGCGAACACCGCAGAGAACTTGTGGTGCTGGGGCGCAAACAATGCGGGTCAGGTTGGCGACAACACCACCACAAATCGAGATCGCCCCACATTGGTTCTCGACAACTCTGCACAGAGTTTTGACAACTCTTATCTTGGTGTGAGTAGCCCTCCAGCTAGTGGTCTCACCGTTGGGCGTTCGGTTGCCAATGGCTTTGCTTGTGTCACAAGATGGTGCTGGGGCAAAAACTCCACCGGCCAACTCGCACTAGGAAACACAACCGATGCGGCCTTGCCTTCGGAGGTAAAAACAGGTGTCATCGCCGCAGACGAAGTCTCTGGTGTCACAGCCACATCAGTATTGAAGAGCACAGGTGTCGAGGTCACATTCAGTGGCTTGCCAGCTGCGGGTTTAGCAACAATGCGCATCACCGTTGCTCCTGTCGCACACGCACTTGCTCCTTACCAGGGGGCCAACATCGGCGATACCTATTATTCCGCCAAAATTTTGAGCGGTCAAACATTGCCAACGGTGTCGGGTGGTCAGACGACAGTAACGCTCACAGGATTATTGCCCTCAGTGATGTCACTGAGTCCTCCCACTGCGGGCGCTGAAGTACCTTTTGTGCAAGGCGTCTCTTATCACATCACGTATTCCATGACTGGCACGGCAACAAGCGGATACGCCGACGGCTGGACAGCGCGTAATGGAAAAATAGCTGGCTCGGAACTTGTGGTAACGATCGACTCGTCCTCTGTAGCTGATGGCGGGTCACCTTCTACGCCAACAACAGTGGCATCGGGAACCCCAACAACGGTTGCTACTGCTACAACAGTTGCTGCATCAACAACCACAGGCAACTATGCATCAGCAGTACCGGGCATCACCGTGACCGATGCAAAGGTGTATGCCGTTGCGCCGCAAGAGGTTGCTGGAGACTCGGCAATTATTGTGTTGTCGGCTGCTCAAAACAAGTTGATGGACGTCGAGAGTAAAACTCCGAGCATCTGTTTGCCGAATGATGATGACCTCATCTTTTTAGATCAAGGAAAATGCATTGCCGACGTGGTGAATGTAAAGACGCGAAAAGTGTTGCGCACATTGCGTACCACTGTGGTGGAAGATGACATTGCCGACCTCAAGGTGGGTAATGAAATTGCGATTTTGACGCCGCTGTATTTCTACTCAGGCACTACAAGCTTCAAAGAAGTTTCACTTGCTCGTCTTGCCAAGCTGAAGAGCCGCATTAACGCAGCCGGGTCTGTTCTCGTTGCCGGTCACTCTGGCACGTTGAGCGGAAATACTGCAGAAAACGTAAAGTTGTCGCAATTGCGCGCTGCCGCAACGGTGAAAGAATTGCAGTCACGTGGTGCGAAAGGCCCGTTCGCCATTGCGGCAGTAGGAGCACTCGACCCTGCAAGTAAGGGAAAGAGCCAGGCCGATCAAGATAAGAACCGTCGTGTGGTGATTGTTCTGATTCCTTAACGGGAAAAGGAACTATTCACGCTCCATCGAGATTGCCATCTCGGGGAGCGTGACCCACGGCTGACGGTCGACACACCAAGCTTCAACGTTTGGCTTCACGCTCGATTTGTCGTCGAGTACGCCGGCCTTGACAGCAATGATGCCTGCAGATTTGGAGAGTTCAGAAACAATGGGCGAACCGCACTGTGGGCAAAACTTGCGACGCACATATACGTCGTCGTTGTTCTCGCCGCGCTCTTCATAGGTCTTTAGCTCGCCTTTCACAGTGAGCTGTGACTCGTGTGCCACAAGGTTCACTGAGAAGGCAGAACCACCTTGGCGTTGGCAGTGGTCGCAGTGACACACCGCTGTTGCGATGAGGTCTCCTACGAGTTCAAACGTTACGGCTCCACATAGGCATCTTCCAGTTGTCATGTGCCAATAGTAGTCACAGCGGGTTGCATGGTTGAGAGGCTGAGGAGCCTTTTGCTATTCGCTCAAGATGCGCTGGAAGGTGCCTGCAAGGCTCTTGCTATTGGCAATGCTGATGTGGCCATGATCGCGGTAGCCCCATTCAGAACCATTAATGGTGCTGCAGGGGTCGTTCGGACAGAGTTCGCTAAAGAGGTCGAGGGTGGTGGCTTTTGACTCGGTTGCAGCAGCTTCTTCAGAGGCAACGGCGAGCTCGCGTGCTGCTTGAGCATCGGCTTGGGTGATGGAAGTGTCCATCCACTTTTTCGGGCCAAGAATGCGCAGTGGTGCCATGCCGATAGGTGTCCATGGGGCGAATTTGGGAACCGGGTGAACAATGATGACCTTGATGAAGCGGTAGCGCAAGATGTTGGCAATTTTGATGAGGCCCTCTTGCAGTGCAAGGGCTTTTTCTTCTGGAGTGGTGTAGAGATTCTTCCCATCGGAAGAGCGGAAAGTGAAATAGCTCTGCTTGATGTAACTGTCGGAGGCAGAAGCAATGACCACGTATTGAGGTTTGAGTTCAATGAGGTGAGCCAACGTTTTGGATACGAAGTAACTACATGTGGTGTCTTCTTTACTCCAGTCCCACAGACGCAGGTTGGCAAAGGGGCACGACGACTGAGTAGCAACTTTGGCATTGAGCGAAGCGGCATTTGCCCCAGCCACGAAGCCTTCGGTGAATTGCCCTGCATTGGAATCGCCAATGAGCACCGCGGTGCCTTTAGCGTTCTTGACGTCCCAAGAGCAGTTGTCATTTTCACGCATGCCCATGGGGGTGGGTGTGCTGCATCCGCGTAATACGTCTTCATGGAGAGCAAATGGTTTGTACAGGCTTGAAGCACTCACACGGTCATGAGATGTGTTGAGCGCAACTGCGGCAATGAGTGGAACCACAATGCATGTTGCGCCAAGTAGCAGCGTGCGTCGTGGCGCTGGGTTCTTACGAAAGCGAATGGGCGATTCAATAAGTTTGTATGAGAGCGCGGCAGGAATAATAGAAAGTGCTGCAGCAATGCCTCGTGCTCCACGCACTTGTGGGAAGACCGCATAGGCGAACACAATGAAAGGCCAGTGCCATAAATACCAACCGTATGACAAGTCGCCGATTTTTTGCATGGGGCGGCTACCAATAATGGCGGTGATGAAGTTGCGCGACTGCGATTCACCAGCTGCAATGAGAAACATTGTGCCCACAACCGGCACGAGGGCTGCATTGCCAGGAAATGGTGTGCGCTTGTCGAAGCCCCATGCGCCCCAGGCAAGGCATGCAAGGCCAAGTACCGAGAGGAGATAGGCATTGAAGGTGTTGATGCGTGACAGTACAACTGCCCCAAGGGCAAGTAAGGCGCCAGCAGCAAATTCCCAAGCGCGAGTGGGTGCATAGTAGAAAGCAAAGCTTGCCGACTTGCCGCCATTGAAAGTCATGGTGCGGGAAACTACAAACGAGACTGTGCCGATAGCGGTGAGAAAGACTGCGAGAAAAGCACGGTGGTGTGTGCGAAAGCGTGTTGCAACTGCCCAAGCAATGGCAAGGAGTGCCGGAAACACCAAATAGAACTGTTCTTCAACGGCAAGAGACCAAGTGTGCAAGAAAGGGTTGGCTTCAGCGTTGAGGCCAAAGTACCCGCCGCCGCCTCCACCTACATGATGCAAATAGGTGTTGGCATTGAAGAGCGAGGCTGCAGCACCAGTTCGTGCCGCAATGGGTTGAGCGGCGATGGCCGCAAGGAAAGTAGAGAGAAGAAGTGTTGCGCCGAGCATGAGGCCAAGCGCGGGGAGCAACCGGCGAATGCGGCGCAAGTAGAAATTGCGGAAATTGATTTTCCCGTGGGCATCGAACTCTTTTAAGAGCATGCGCGTAATGACGAAGCCCGACACAACGAAAAAGACATCGACCCCTATGAACCCGCCAGGCATCACAACGCCTGCGTGGTAGACCACCACGAGTGCGACAGCAATAGCACGGATGCCTTGAATGTCGTTGCGAAAACCTGCAGGGGTAGTGGTACTCATGGGTTGCATCATTTTACGTGGCAATTCCTGTGAGAGGGGTAGGGGAACTAGGATTTGAGGATCATTAGGGGGTAGGTATGGCAGTTTTAACGAGTGATTTTGCACGCGACCGTGGTTCCGAGGCGGCACTCATCGATGAATCGCGTTCGGTTACTTGGGCAGATCTCAACGACCGCGTGAACCGTCTGGTGAATGGTTTGCGAAACCTTGGCCTTTCCACTGGCGACACCATTGCTGTGGTGGCAGGAAACCAATGTGAATGGTTTGAAATTGCTCAAGCATGTGCGCACGGCGGTTGGACCTATGTGCCAGTGAACTGGCACTGGGTGGCCGATGAACTCGCGTATGTATTTAACGATGCCCAAGCAAAAGTGGTGTTGGTCGACGCGCGTTATGAAGGCCCTGTTGCAGAAGCAATGAAAGACGAACGCTCGCAAAGTGTTCAGCATGTTGTAGGCATTCAATGTGGTGCTGATGCTGCAGTGCGCAAGAGCGCATCGTTCGTAGAATTTGAAACGCTCATTGCGGGCGCAAGTAACGCAGAACCCACCGACCAAATGCTGGGCGGGCCAATGTTCTATACCTCTGGCACTACAGGACGGCCCAAAGGTGTGCGGAGCGCATTGTCGGGTGGCATGGCGCTGACCCCCGACATTATGAAGCTCATTGCTGCCGGGTTCTCCAACTTTTTGCCAATACCTGGCCGCACCATGTTGTGTGGGCCTTTTTACCACTCGGCACAATGGGCATTTTCGTTCTTCCCCATGGTGGGCGGTTCTTCGGTCGTCATGCAGCACAAGTACGACTCTGCAGAAATGCTGCGCCTTATTGACGAGCATGCATGTACCAACGTGCACTTGGTGCCTACGCAAATGAAACGCTTGCTCGACTTGCCACAAGCAGTGAAAGACACTTTTGAAGGCGCAGCAATGAGCACGGTATGGCATGGTGCTGCACCTTGCCCACCGGCTGTGAAGCGCGGCCTCATTGAGTGGTGGGGTCCGAAAATTACCGAGTACTACGGAAGCACCGAAGGTTCCATCATTTCAACAGTGAGCTCGCAAGAGTGGCTCGATAAAGGCGGAAGCGTGGGCAAGCCTCTCGACAGTGTTGAGGTGATTGTGGTGAACGACGCCAACGAGCGTGTTGAACAAGGAAGCGAAGGCACCTTGTATTTCCGCAACAAGATGGGAACCGACTTCTCGTATCACAACGATGATGGCAAAACGAAAGATGCACACCTAGAGCCTGGGGTGTTCACCACTGGCGACGTGGGCTACATCGACTCCGATGGCTACTTGTGGTTGTCAGACCGCAAGATCGACATGATCATTAGTGGTGGGGTCAACATTTACCCTGCGGAAATTGAAGGCGTCATTGCAGTGCACCCAGGTGTAGAAGATGTCGCAGTGATAGGCGTGCCTGACGAAGAATTCGGTGAAAGTGTGAAAGCACTTGTTCAAGTGCAAGAAGGCGTCAAAGAATCTCCCGAACTTGCTGCAGAAATTATTGCGCATTGTCGTGAATTGCTTGCTGGCTATAAAGCTCCGCGTTCAGTTGATTTCATTGCATATATTCCGCGTACAGGTACTGGAAAAATTCAGAAGAAACCACTGCGTGCTCCGTATTGGGAAGGGCACTCACGCAAAATATAAACGTGTTAGTCGTACCTCATTAGTTATATGACGATGGTGTTTATAGTCAAAATACCGTGACGCAATTGACGTTCAATTGGTGATCTTTAACAGAGTTGTTATACGCACGCGTGACGTACTGTCATGTACATGAGCGACATCACATCACGAAACGATAAAACTGGAACACTGCTTCTCTCGATGATGCTGGCCATTACTGCAGCAGTTGTTTTAGTGCTCGGTGCATTAGGTGTAGTAGCAGTTGCAAAAGGTGATGCCACTTCTTCAAGTGTCGTCACTACAACTGTTCATGCAACGGTGAGTGAATTTAAAATAGTGCTCGATCCTGCAACTGTTCCTGCAGGAAATGTTGTTGTTGAAGTACACAACATCGGGTCAGTTGAACACAACTTGTCGGTGAAATCACTTGGAAAGAAAACACCAAACATACTGAGCATGGGCTCGGCGACACTGAACGCAGGCAAAGTTGACGCCGCAATCGAATTTATTTGTGACATTGCGGGGCACGCCGAAAGTGGAATGAAAGCAACGCTCAGTATCGGCGATGCCAATACTTCAATAACGCCAACAACTGCTGTGATGACACCAGCACAGATGGATAAAGCAATGGAAGAAGTTGCAATGAAGTTTCCGGCAAAAACTAAAGGCGTCGGTAATCAGGAACTTGCACCAAAGGTGGGCGCTGATGGAGTGAAGGAATTTGATCTCACGGCATCAATTATTGATTGGGAAGTAGAACCCGGTGTTGTGGTGAAGGGATGGGCATATAACGGTCAAATCCCAGGTCCAGCTCTACATGTAAATGTGGGTGACAAGGTTCGCATCGTTCTGAAAAATGAATTGCCAGAATCCACCTCGATGCACCTTCATGGTATTCGGGTACCAAATGCAATGGATGGTGTTGACCCATATACACAAAAGCCAATTTTGACCGGCGAAACGTTCTCATATGAGTTCACGGCGACTGAACCAGCAGTAGGCATGTACCACTCGCATCACAATGCTCAAGTGCAGGTACCTAACGGACTGGCTGGTGCGCTCATCATTGGCGATTGGAAAACCATGGCCATGCAGGCAGCCGGCACAAAGGTCAATGATGCCGATGGCAAAGCAGAGCAAGAAGTGATGATGGTGTTGAATGATGCAGGAACCATCGGGTTGACGCTGAATGGGAAGTCTTTTCCTGCCACCTCGCCATACTCCCTCAAGGTCGGCGAAACCATGGTGGTGCATTACTTCAATGAAGGCCTCATGACTCACCCGATGCATATGCATCAGCCATCGGGTCTAGTAGTGGCGCGAGACGGTGCGGTGCTCGATTCACCATATTTTGCCGACACCATCAACGTGGCGCCAGGTGAACGCTGGACTGTGGTGTATACCGCGCAAGACCCAGGAGTGTGGGCCTGGCATTGCCACATTCTGACGCATGCGGAAACACCCATGGGTATGAAGTACATGGTGACAGCACTCATTGTGAAGTGAGAAGTAAAGAGAAGCAAAAAATAATCAACGAATGGAGAAAATCATGGTAAAAGTTTTGATCTGTGATGATCATGAAATGATTCGCGATGGTTTAGTTGCACTCATCGAGCGCAATAGCGAATTTTCGGTAGTTGCGTCTGCGGGAGACATCCAAGAAGCGATTGCTAAGGCTGTAGTGACGCATCCGGAAATTGCACTGATTGATGTGAAACTGGAGACAGAAAGCGGTCTCGACCTTGCTCGTTGGTTTCAAAAAAATCAGCCGGAGTGCAAAGTGGTGATGCTCGGTTCCGCCGTTTCGCACTTGGCATTTCTCGAGGCTCATCGTGTGGGAGCGAAAGCTTTCTTGCCAAAATCTGGGTCTGCGATGCTTTTAATGAGCACATTACGTGAGGTGACTTCTGGTAGTTCCTGCATCGATAGTTCGCAAGTACATGCTGTAGAGGAAATGTTGGAACAAAGTGGAATAGTTGCGCTCGCACATTTATCGAAAAATGACACCGACATCATGCGCTGCATCGCTCGAGGTTTTACCGACAAAGAAATTTCAGAGGCTCTGTATCTGAACATCCAAACGGTACGCAATCACGTATCGAAAATCATGTCGAAGCTGGGGAAGACCAACCGCACACAACTTGCTATTTTGATGAACTCAGTAGAAATGAGTGAAGGGTCGCTGTCGGGCCTTTAAGGCTTCAGGCGTTTGTAAGTGGTAATTCCGGCAACGGTTTGCGCTTCGCCGTATTCACCTTGTGCAATCAATTGATTCAAGAGATCTTGTGGTGCTTGCCCCAGGGTCCCGTCTTTAATAACAAGCCACTTCACTTCGCTCGGGCTCACAAACTTAGAGTCGTCGTTGAGGAAGTTTGTTTTGATCCACGGGTTGGGAAACGTATAAATGATTTCTCGCTGTGCCGCGTGCGGAACAAAGGCGTAGTGCGCCGACACCACATCGGTTGGCCCAATTCTGTCGTGTGCTGCTTCCCAGC
Source organism: Actinomycetota bacterium (assembly GCA_009711295.1). GTDB lineage: Bacteria > Actinomycetota > Acidimicrobiia > Acidimicrobiales > Ilumatobacteraceae > F1-20-MAGs119. The sequence continues at coordinate 94,104 of WLST01000001.1, forward strand.
CGCTGGTGTCGCGTGTTCCATGTGGCCAGTATCCGGTGTTGTACTTAGCGCCAAAGGGGAGAAGCCCCCACGAGTTCGCTGCAATATATGCACACACCACAACTGCGAGTACTCCCAAGCGGGCGAGTGATCGTGAGCGCCGTTGCAGAAATGCAGCACCTTCAATGGCGGCCGCAATTGCTGCCACATTGGGAATTGCCTGGTAGTGATACATCATTGCCCAGGTGAAGTCGGCAGTGGTGAGAATGTTGATGAAGTACTGCGGCAGCCCCATGAGCAAGGTGAGTGGCGCCAGTAGTGAGAGAAATGCAAGTGGCGATGTAATGCGCCCGCCATAGGCCACGGCATTATTTTGATACAGGCGGTCGACAAACATCGAAGGATGTCGCAGTGATGTCTTTACTACTTCAGTGGGAGTAGTGCCCAAATTGCCGTATAGGGCGCCGTATGCGCTGTAGTCGCCTGCAAGGTGAGGTACAAACCACACGCCGATGATAAGGAAATAGAGAACTGCTCCGCCGAAGAGCATGGCTCCAAAACGCAAACGTTTGCGGAACATCAGCAAAATGCCGAGCCCCATGACAGCGAGTGCAATGTCTTCTTTCCACAGCATCGCAACAGCAATCCACGCAATGGTGACAACGTTGTGTCGCGTGATGTGTTTTCCTATTCCCTCTGGGCGTGACGTTGCATAGTGGTAGCCCATCAAGAGAAAAGGAAGTGCCATGGTCTCGGGGTGGAAAGTTTCCCAAGCGAGGTACGCGGTGGTGGGCAACAAGAGCCAGGCAATGCCAAAGGCCAGTGCAGAAAATTCACTTTTCAAACGATGGCGCGCGATGAGAAAAACCGGGTATGCCGCACAAGCCAATGCAATCACTTGAAACATATTCCACAGGTTTGGCCCGCCACCGAGCCAAACGAATGGCACGAGAAAGTAATACATGAACATTGCATGGTGCCCAAAGACAGGAAGGCCACAAACGGTATTGAACCATTTGCCATGAGCAAGTAGCCAGAGCGATTGGTCATGGATGCCGAGGTCGAAGTCGAAAGTGGCGTATGCATCTTGGCGATGGACAACCAAACGACCCACCACAATGATCCATGTGAAAATGGAGGCCCATATGAGCGCGGAGGAAAGCGACTTGCGCACAGCAGGCATTGAGAAAAAATACTACTCCGAGTTCTGATATTTTGGTCATGTAGCGACGAACAAGGGGTAAGTGAGCACCATGGCAAGTAAAGAAGCAGAAGCATTCCTTCAACAAGTGCGTGAGTACCAAAAACAAGCACTTGGCTCAGCAACTGCAGTTCCCACGCTGGAAGAAATGCGCTTTGGGGCAGAAGCAGTGATGGAAACCGTTGGTGCCATGCCAAGTGGGGTAGATCTTGAAGAAGTTGACGTCAATGGTCTGTCAGCTTTGTGGGTGCGACACTCTGGGGCCGATACGAAATCAGTGGTGATGTACTTCCATGGTGGTGGTTACGTCGTGCAAAGCGCCAATTCACATCGCAAAGTTGCTGCTCACCTTGCATTGCAGAGCAACAGAAACGTTCTGAGCGTGAATTATCGGCTCGCTCCCGAGCACGCTCATCCAGCGGCAGTAAACGATGCAGTACTTGCGTATGAGTGGTTATTGAAAGCTGGCTATGCGCCGAGCAAAATCGCTCTTGCCGGCGACTCGGCAGGTGGAGGGTTGTCTGTTGCACTGATGGTTGCATTGAAAAATCAGAAAATCGAGCAGCCAGCTGGCGCAGTTGTATTTTCTCCGTGGGTAGATCTTGAGGGCACCGGTGAATCTATGGATTCCAAAGCAAGCGTCGACCTCATGGTTGACCGTCATGCTCTTGCGCTCATGGCAAACATGTTTATTGCAGGAGGCTCACTTCGCGACCCGCTCGCTGCTCCGTTGTATGCAGACCTCGCCGGAGTTGCGCCTCTTTATATTCAAGTAGGAGGCGATGAAGCATTGCTCGATGACTCCACCCGTTTAGCGACACGTGCAGCCCATGCCGGAGTACCAGTGCGCTTAGAAGTTTTTCCCGAAATGCAGCACGTCTTTCAATCGGGAGTGGGTGTCATTCCTGAAGCCAACGACGCAGTTGCTCGTGCAGGGCAGTGGTTGCAGGGAATCTTGGCCTAAGTGCTACTTGCCGTTCAGTGCGGCAACAACAGGTGCAAAGGTGTCAACATCTTCTGCTCCAACAATGACGTAGCTAAAGCCCCAACGTTCGCGGCGAGCAATAAGATCTTCAATGAGCTTGCTCGGCGGGCCAATGAGGGCAAAGGGTGTTTCTTCCACCATTGATGGCGTGACACCAATCATTTGAGCAACACCATCAATTGTTCCAGCGGCATCGTCGGTGACCTTGACAAAAAAGGAACGAATGTTCATTTCAATGCTGGGCAATCGTGACCCTGCTGCATTAATGACGATGTTGACCTTCTCGGTCACGGCCTCGGCGGTCATGGTGCTAATTGCCTCGGGGCCAACAACGCCTGCGGTCATGGTGCCGTTAATTCCAATGATGTCTGCTTCACGGGCAGCATAAGAAAGAACACGTTTGCCGCCTCCACCAATCAAGATGGGCGGGTATGGGCGCTGCACGGGTTTTGGCATGCCCACGTAATTCGCCACGTTGTAATGAGTGCCTGAATGGTTCACGGGGTCGTCACTCATTGCGGCTTTGATGATGGCAAGACCCTCAATGAAGCGGTCGATGCGGACACCTGGTGTGTCATAAGCAATTCCCGACTGCTCATAGTCGCTCACCATCCAGCCGGCACCTAAACCAATTTCCAAACGACCCTCAGAGAGCAAGTCGATAGTGGCAAGTTCTTTTGCCAGCACAACAGGGTGCTTGTAGTCGTTGTCCCATACCAGCGCACCAACACGCAGGGTGCTTGTTGCATCGGCCACTGTTTGCAGTGCAGGAATTGGGGCGAGTTGATCGGTGAAGTGGTCGGGCATGGTGAGACAAGAAAAGCCGTTTGCTTCAGTTTTCTTCGCGAGGTCGACCCACTCTGTGCGGTTCGCGGCGCGTGAGCATTGGACGCCAAAACGAAAGGGTGCGATGTGGGGAAAAGTCATGTGAAACCTTGACATATTCCAGAGCAGTACAGCAAGAAAAGAGGCATGACGTGACTTGCTTCTCCAATACTTATCCATTAAATTGAATTTGAATTCAATGTCCACCTGGGTGGACCCAAATGCGGGTAAAGGTGGATGTTGTGGCTCGTTTTACACACATATGGAAAACAGGTGTTGTTGTAACAGCATTATTGGCAACGGTGGTCGCATGCGGTAGCAGTGATTCATCACGTGAACGCAATGTTGCATTGGTTGCAGGAACTACCTGTGCGAAACCTGGTCAGGTATCAAAAATATCGAAGGTGTCAGTGGTGTGTGCGAAAACGATCACCGGCAACATTTGGTATCCAACAATGAAATCTCAGGGTCGCGCGGTGTCGTGCGCAAAATCAGGTGCTGTGCGTAAAAAGAAAGCTGTGGTGTGGGTGTGTGGTGTTACTAAAGGTAAAAAACTGTGGAATGCCACGTCGCCTTTGCCAGCGGCGGTATTGCTAGCGGCTGCAGTTGTTGAACCTGGCGTTTCTCAACCGGTAATTATTTTAGAGTCAACCAATGTTGCGACACCTTCACAGCCAGTTGTGGCTGACAACAATGTGTTGGCAAACCTCGGTATTGCTGACGAACCACCCGTTACGACGCCATCAACTGTTCCTGATGCAACGACAACAACATCGACGACGATTGCCAAAACAACTACAACATCGACGACGATTGCCAAAACAACTACAACATCGACGACGATTCCAAAAACAACAACGACAGCAACAACTGCACCTATTTCATACAAGGTGGGCGACAAAGGCCCTGGTGGTGGAACGGTTTTCTATGTTGCGCCTTCTTCTTTTGCTTCTACAGGTTCTGCCTGTGGCACTGAATGTGATTATTTGGAAGCTGCACCCACTGGGTGGATTGCTGCTGCAACGCCTGCTGGGCAAACTAATTGTCAGACGGCTGGCACAAGCTCTACTGATCCGCGGTGCGCGTGGTCTGGTAATGAATATTCTCGAGTTGGGACCACGGATACAGCGATCGGTACGGGCTACGCGAATACTTCAGCGATGATTCTTCAAGATGAGACCGTGGCAAAAGCAGCGACTGTTGCCCGTGCATTTCAAGGTGGGGGTAAAACCGATTGGTTTTTACCATCACAAGATGAACTAAATCAGATGCATATCAATAGGGCTGCAATTGGTGATTTTGTTTCTGGCCCCTATTGGAGCTCGTCTGAGAACGGCGCGGATCGCGCGTGGTACCAGTTCTTCAGCAACGCCGCCCCTAGCCACGCCAAGAAGACGTGGTTTAACTACGTGCGTCCAGTGCGAGCCTTTTCTGCAACAACGTCAACGGCCTCTGTTTCCTACAAAGTGGGAGATACCGGTCCTGGCGGCGGCATCATCTTTTACAAAGATTTAGAACGCCCAATAGGTTCCCAATATTTCGAAGCGGCGTGTGCTGGATGGTCTGATGGCACATGTGGCGGATACGACATTGCCGACCCGGAACCTAAGTGGGGTTGTCATGGGGTCGCTCTTTCTGGTGCTGATGGAAGCGCAATTGGGGATGGTAAGCAGAACACGGCCGATATTCTGAGTGAGTGTAAAGAGGCTCGCATTGCCGCTTCTCTTGCCGATAAATTGGTGTTGGGCGGCCAATCCGATTGGTTTTTGGCATCAAAAGATGAGCTGAATCAGATGTACCTCCAGAAGTCGGCAGTTGGCGGTTTAGATTCTTTTTCCTATTGGACTTCGACTGAGTTCGGCCTTGATAGCAAGATTGGTGCGGTTTATCAAGCTTTTTACAAAGGCTTTCGCGGCTCTCAAAGTTCCCTCGCAAAGCAAGGGTTTACCGGTGTTCGGCCGGTGCGTTCTTTCTAGCAATTCAGTTATTGATGAACGATGGCGTGTGATGTGTCATAGAACGCAACACCTCTCTGTACTCAGGTACCGTAGAGATTGTGCCGAATGCAAAGGATTTCTTCCGTAAGTTTGCGACGAAAGATTATCTTTCGCGCGTAGGCGGCACTGTAGGAAAGATGAGCATCGTGCTCATGGCTGGCGCGCTTCTTGTGAGCGCTCTCGTTGTTGCAATGGCGCCACGTGTGTGGGGAATTGCTACAGCACATAGCGAAAAACCAGTCACGCTTCCTGCGTTTACCGGAATCGCACAGCGTTCGTACCTGTACGACGTGAATGGCGCTCAAATTGGCGCGTTCCAGGTGGAGAATAGCCAGCCAGTCAAAATGCAAGAAGTGCCGGTCGACGTCACGGCGGCAATTCTTGCAGTGGAAGATGCTGGCTTCTACGGGCACAAAGGTGTGAACCTGCGCGCTTTGGTACGTGCAACGCTGTCGAACTTCAATGCGGGAAGCTCGCGGCAAGGTGCCTCAACCATTACTCAGCAAGTGGTGAAAAATGAATATCTTGCAGGCTTGCCGCGCGATGGCCGGTACAAAGTGCTGCAGACAAGGTATGCCGCATTGCTAGAGAAGCAAGCGACAAAGCCACAAATTCTTGAGAGGTATTTGAACACCGTATTTTTCGGAAATAATGCTTACGGTATTGAAGCTGCTGCAGAAATATATTTTGGCGTTGGTGTGGAAAAGCTCACCTTGGTGCAGGGCGCATTTCTGGCTGGCCTCATTCAGGCACCTACCAGTTACGACCCCATTCGCCACCCTGAACGGTCGCGGCAACGTTTTACTCAATCTTTGAATCGCCTTGTGGTTGAGGACTTAATGACAAAAGAAGAAGCTGCACGTTTGGCCAAAGAGTGGCCGTTGCCAGAAGTGGTGCAAAGTGTTCCGCAGAAGTCGGTAGAGCGCACGTACTTTTCTGAAACGGTGAAAGATTACTTATTGAACCGCAGCGATATTTTGGGCCCTACGTATCAAGAGCGATACAACGCGCTCTTTCGTGGTGGTCTCAAGATCTACACCACACTCGATAATAGTTATCAAAAAGCTGCAGAAAAGGCCGCGGCTGAGAAGCTTCCAGCAAACAAGCAAGGTATTCAGTCAGCAGTGTTGTCATTAGACACTGCAACCGGTGGCGTGCGTGCCATGGTGGGCGGGCCTGGTTTTGTTCCTGGGCAAAGTGAAGTCAACATGACACTGCGCAGGCGTCAAACAGGGTCGAGTGTCAAGATCTTTATTTTGGCTGCTGCCTTGCAAGCCGGAGCTGAAGGAATAGATCTCATCGATGGCACCTTGCCGTGCACCTTGCCAAACCCGGGTAAGCCTGAAGAGCCTTTTGTTGTGACAAAAGGTGTGAGCCGCCCGCTGGGTTCGCTCGAAGAAATGACCTGGTATTCCATTAACTGTGCATATAGCAGGCTCTCGCAAATTGTGGGGCTGAATCGTTTGGTCGACACCACGTATCGCATGACGCAGTCGATGTATCTGAATCGTGAAACGTATTCCATTCAGCCGTATGCGAGTTTTGCGACGGGCGCAAATGAAATGAGCCCTTTCGATATGGCGAGCGGGGCGCAAACTATTGCCAATGGCGGTTTGCACAAGCAGCCGTACTTCATTGACCGCATCGAGAACGTCTCGGGAACGATGTACGAGCACAACGACCCAGGAACACAAGTGTTCGCAAAAGAAATTGCCGATAAGGAAGTGGCCATTTTGAAAGGTGTTCTCACGAAGGGCACTGCCCGTCGTAGTGCGCTCGACAAAGAACGCCCCGCTGGTGGAAAAACGGGTACGCAAGACGACAACACCAACGCATGGTTTGTTGGGTTTACCAAAGAACTCACCACTGCCGTGTGGGTGGGCGACCCTCGCGCATATACCTCGATGGTAGGAATCCCTGAGTTCGTTGCAGCGGGAGTGCCGCGTGTGCAGGGCGCAACATTCCCCGCAGCTATCTGGAAGGCATACAACGATGTCGCTCTCGTTGATGCTCCCATTGTCGATTGGGATGCGGCCGTTCCACCAAGCCGTGGTTCAATGCGTTTGTATTTGCCCGGTGTCGACTGTGTTGCTCAGCTGGTGTCGGGTGCATTGCCACGCAGGTTTACTGGCAATGTGGTGGCCTTCGACCCCATGTGGTTAACCACAACTACAGTTCAGCCAATTGGTGATCCGGCAGCCGGAGCTGCTACCTCAATGCCAAGTACAACCACCACGGTGCCTGTGGTGGTTCCTGGGGCTCAGGGCCCACCAGTGGTGAGCATCGTCGACCCGGGCACCACCATTTTGCCGTCGAATACCAACCCATTTTCTCCTCTACCAACGCTCGACCCGTTGCGGAACCTGGTTTTCGACTGTGCAAAACCTCTTCCAGGAAGCGTGCAAACGAGTATTCCGACACCTGGGTAATAGCCTGCAAGTGTGTCGATCTTGGTTCATCTCTATGACCTGCAAATGCTCGATACCACCCTTGAGCAACTGCGCCATCACTTCATCACTTTGCCTGAGCGCGAGGCATTGGCCGTAGTTCAAAAAAATATTGCCGATTGCGCATCGCAAATATCGTCGGGTGAAATGCGTCAACAAGAACTTGAAAAATTGTTGAATGTTGCTGAAGCAACCAGTGCAACTCTACGTAAAAAACGAGAGCGGCTTGAACAGCAAATGAAAACCGTTATTGCTCCGCGCGAAGCAGAAGCGCTTCAGCACGAGATTCTGACGGTGAACACTGAATTGAATACAGCCGATGAAGAGTCGCTGGCCTTCATGGAAGAGTCGGAACACATCGATTCCACTCTTGTGGCGGCGCGTGCAGCGCTCGTCGAGTTGCGCACTGCAGAAGTTACTGCCACCGCAGCATTACATGAAGCCGAGGAGTATAAAAAAGCCGAAGCTCGTGATGTAGAGGAAAAGCGTCAACGCCTTGCCGAGACACTCGATGAAAAGTGGTCGGCCGCATATGAACTGCGCCGCTCACAGCACAAAGGCATTGCTGTGGCGAAGGTAAAAAATCACGTGTGTGGTGGTTGCCATCTCGACTTGTCTACATCTGAGGTCGACCTACTCAAAAAAGAAACAGACGAAAACAGGGAATGCCCGAACTGTGCTCGGTGGTTGGTGTTCTAGATGTTTTTCTGGTTTGTCGCCGCGGCAATATTTTCGGTTCGATTTGTTTTCCAAGACCCGCGGTTCGACTATCGACTACTTGTCGTAGGGGTTCTTCTTCCCGATGCCATCGACATTTGGTTCGGTGGTGCACGAGTGCTGCACACACTTCTTTTCAGTGTTTCCATGTTGGTGGTTATTATGTTGGCGACACGAACAAGGAAAGTTCTGCGTAAGCGCCTCTTGCCGCTCGCTATTGGCACCTTTATGCATCTCATTTTCGATGGGGCATTCACTGCGACGAAAGTGTTCTGGTGGCCTTTTGGGGGTGTGTCATTCGGCGATGCTGAACTTCCTGTGGCGCAACGCATGGGGCTCAACGTTGTAATGGAAATTGCTGGCGTCATCTTCCTTGTTGTCTTAGTGCGACAATGTGGCCTCGCCCATGCAGATCGGCGTCATAACTTTTTACGTACCGGAATACTTTCGCCAATGGGCGAAGAGAAGTAACGCCGTGGCGGAACGTTTACTCACATTGGTGCGACATGGGCAAACCGCCGCGAATGCGCAGAACCTATTGCAAGGCCACGTCAACCATCCGCTCGACGACATTGGTCGTGCGCAAGTGAGTTTGTTGGGCGCAGCTCTGCAGAAAATTGCCCCAGTTGATCGTGTTGTTGCAAGCCCTCTTCTGCGGGCACAACAAACCGCGCAAGCTATTACCCAGGGTCTGACACGCAGCATCGAAGTAGAAACCGACCCACGTTGGATAGAGCTGAACTATGGCGACTTCGATGGGCAACCAGTTAGCTCGGTGAGCCCAGAACAGTGGGCAACGTGGCGAACAGATGAGCACTTCCGGCCACCACATGGTGAAACACTCGCCGAACTCTCGGTGCGCGTGCATGAGGCAATTGAAGACTTGTTGAACAACACAGAGCACTCACACATTGTTGTGGTGAGTCATGTCTCACCCATTAAGGCTGCAGTGGCGTGGGCTCTTGGGGTAGGAGTAAACGTGTCGTGGCGCACTGCACTTGACCGGGCATCAATGACTACTGTCAGGCTCGATGCCAAGCACCCGGCACTGAAAACTTTTAATGTCACTTTGTGAAGTGGTGAGTCGGTCTGTAAGCGGGATTCTGTTCGCCGAAGCGAGGTGACCATCCATCTGTGCGGTCTACCCGAGAAGTACCCGAAGGCGAGCGAGCAGCTCATCTTCTCTGCATGACCTTGCTTCAAGTGGGGTTTGCCAAGCCGTATGAGTTACCCCACACGCTGGTGCGCTCTTACCGCACCGTTTCACCCTTTCCCACGAAGTTGCCTTCGCGGGTGGTCTACTTTCTGTTGCACTTTCCGTGAGGTCGCCCCCACCTAGCTCGCGCTAGCACTTTGCTCTATGAAGTCCCGACTTTCCTCGACACATAGGACATGTGCCGCAGTCACCCGACCGACTCACCGCTGAAAAGTGTACGAGGTTTATTGGGGAAGTGGTGTTGGCTTTATGAGCATTTGGCGTATTCATACGCCATGGAGTTGAGGCTTGGTGTTTCCATATTGAGGGTGGTTTTGTTACCTGCCTCGTTGGGCTTGCCAAGTGCAACGGCGATGGTGCCAAGTGATCCGAAGGGTCCAGGTACTGCCGCTGGGTTTGGCTTGCCTGTCTTTTCATTTGTTGATGGGCCAATGCCGGCGATACCTGGGTTGATGGCTTGAGCAAGAACTGCTGCATGGCGAGATTCTTGTTCGCCGATGCCCATTGCTGCTGCACGCAACTTTGGCTGAGAAAGAAGCGACACGTAGAACTGGTAGGTCTCGGCTGCCAAAGTTTCGAGGCCAAGGGCTAATGCCATTACATCGTCGAGTGGGGTATCGCTCGCAGCGATGCCGGCATCTTTGTTTCCCAAAATGAGATCAAGTGCAGGGTTGATGTAGAGCTTGTTGATTTGTTCGTTGGCACATTCAAAAGTTTCACCCTTTGCTTCGGTGATGACGCCACTCAATGCCTTGGCGTGAGCTTCGTGGTCGGCTTTAAACCTGTTCACCACGGCTGCGGTACCTGCTGCACTTCCCGTGAAGAGTCCGAGCTCTAATACCTTCTTGTAAGTATCGATGGCGTTGAACTCAAGTGACGTAGCGGTGCGCAAGAGCACTTCGTCTGTCGGGGCAGCTGTGGGGAGTCCTGTAGTTGGTGGAACTTCACCAATGCGAGGGAATGCACCTGCGGGGCTCTGTGGGCCTTTGCCACATGCGGCAAGAAGCGTGGTGGTTGCAATGGCAAAGCCGCCTGTGAGCAAGAATCGACGGCGGTTGACCGGTGAAGACATATCGAAGTTATTTGAGTTCATGGTGTGTCCTTAGGAGATGTGTTCTACGCCGGGTAGGTCTTGGTGTCGAGTGGTTCTGCAGCATTGTCGAGGATGTCGCCGAGGGCTTTTTTGCCAGCGAAGCCAGCAAGTACTGCAGCATGACGACCCTGAACGGAAATGATGGACGCAACAAGTTGCGCGCCATCGGTGCCGGTGATTGTTCCGAGCACTCCGAGATGGGTTTTGACGAGTGAGTTCTCTAAGGAGAGGAATGTTCCGGCGAGTTCAGCATCGGAGCCAGATGCGGCAGCAGCAACGAATGCTGTGTAGAAACTTGCATTTTGTGCAGTTGCTGCAGAACGACCAAGGAGCCCAGCCAGAGACTGTGCGTAGGCGAGATGATGTGCGCCAAATAAGTCGGTGACAACCTTGAGGTCTTTTCCTGCTGCAGCTGAAGCTTTTGCGTAGAGCGCAGTCATCGCAAGTTCAATTCCATGAGCGAACTGCAAAACGGCGATGTCGCTCTTTGTCGGTTGCTTTGGCGGGGCGGTAGTGGTGGGTGCGTCCACGCGGGGTTCCTTTCGCATTCATTAACAGATCAGATTTATGTTCATAACAGTATTTCAGACCAGGTCGATTTCCGAACTAGGGAAAGCGAGACAACTTTAGAAGTCAAGAGCAGAGAGGTCGGGGATCCAGCCCTGTGAAGCGCTCACCGCGACGGTCCACTGCGAACGAAGTGCCACTGAGGTTGGGCCGTCCAAGGTGCTTTCCACTTGATTCTCGGGGTTCCAAGTGCTGGTTGCTGCAGAAAGTGAGGGCCACAGCCCGAGTGCGGTTCCTGCCAAAAAGGCGGCTCCGAGAGTTGTTGCTTCCGTGACGGGTGACACTTCAATAGTGCGCGAAGTGCTGTTGGCGAGTGCTTGAACAAAGACGGGGTTTTTGCTCATCCCGCCATCGATGCGAATGGGGCTCGTGGTGGACGAGGCGAACTGGGCGGCATCGTGGGCGGCCGCTTCGTAGAGGTCGGCTCCTCTGTGTGCCACTCCTTCAAGCACTGCTCGCACGACGTGTGCACGTGTGGTGCCACGTGTGATGCCAAGGAGTGCTCCACGTGCGCCGTAATCCCAATGTGGTGTTCCGAGACCAAAGAGGGCGGGCACATACATGACTCCATCGCTGCTCGTCACACTGCCGGCAAGCTCGGCGCTCTCTTGCGCAGTGTCGATGAGTTTCATGTCGTCAATGAGCCATTCAATATTGGTGCCAGCAGACAACATGATGGCTTCAACGCCCCAATGCACCGTGGTAGTCGTTGCATCTTTTTCAATCAGTGAAAAAGCAACGATGGGAAAAGTTCCTGATGTGCTGCGTGACGATGCGGTGGGGGCAGTGGTACCTGTGTACATATCGAGCATGCCACCGGTACCAAAAGTAATTTTGGTGCTGCCTGGGGTAATGCAGCCTTGCCCCACTAACGACGCTTGCTGATCGCCAACGAGTGCAGCAATGGGAAGGTTGCTGAGTTCGATTGCGTGACCAACCACTTGTGATGAAGCAACGATGGTGGGAAGAGCAACGAGTGGAATCTTTAAGGTTGAACAAATTTTTTCAGACCAGTTCAGTGTGTCTACAGAAAAGAGCCCGGTCACACCTGCGTTGGTGTGGTCGGTTACAAAAGATTTTCCGGCGGTGAACTTCCACGTGAGCCAAGTGTCGATGGTGCCAATGCAAATATCGCCACGCTGAATTTCTTCTTGTAGTTGTGCGCCGTAGTTTTGCAGCATCCAGACAGCCTTGGTTGCTGTTTGGTTAGGGGCAAACATCAAGCCATGCTCGGAGCGTGCGGTAATGCACTCCATCACTGTGCGCAGGTCTTGCCAGCCAAGGGCCGGCCCTAGAGGCTCTCCTGTGATGCGATTCCAGACAATGGTGGACGCTCGTTGATTGGTGATGCCAATTCCGATTGCACAATTTGGATTGCGCTCCAACACGGTGAGGGCAGCATCACGTGCGGCAGTGAACATGTGCATTGCGTCGAACTCAACAAGACCTGAAAAAGGGGTTGACGGTGGATTCTTGCAGTACTCCACATCGGTGATTTGCCCTGCACCATTGACGAGGGCTGCACGCAAGCCAGTGGTGCCGACATCGATGACCAAAATTGATGGCTGTGTCATTTGGGGCGCACTCCTGAGTTCTGCATGATGCTCCCGAGCACGCCGCCAAAAATACTGGCAACAAGCGCAAGAGAAAACGCGGTAATGATTCGGCTCACACGCACTTCACCGCCGGTGGCGACGCGAATGAGGAGAAAAAAGCTTTGCACCACTAAAAAAACTCCAGCCCCTGCCACAAGTCCGTGTGCGAGTGGACGTCCGCGTTCTTGATGCCATGCGGCAACACCACTGCCAATGACGAACCCGCAAATGGCGAGCAAGGAAAGTAGCGGCGCCCATCCACTCGGATGGTCGGAGTTATCAACGACGAATCGCGCAATCAGTGTGGGAGGGACGGCAAAAAGAGCGGTGACTGATGCCCCTTTTTGCAGGGCAAGAGTGTCGAAATCTTTCATTGCTTATGTTTAGCGCATTGGCCAGAGTGCTGCGTCGTTTGACCCAGTGTTGAGACCCAATTTGCCAGGGTTCAAAATGTTGTTTGGGTCGAGTGTTGTCTTCAGCGACTGCAGAACTTTCATTCCCGTTCCGAGGGCTTCGCTCATGAAGCGGTTGCGGTTGAGGCCTACTCCGTGATGGTGCGACAGGTTTGCCCCAGCCTGAAGTGCAGCACGTTGGGCTGCATCCCATAGTGCAACATAAGTCTTTTCAAACTCTTCTGCTGGAGGAGTTGCTGCAAAGGTGAAATATACACATGCGCCGTCGAGATAGCTGTGCGATAAATGACAAGTAGCGCTGCGTGCATGGGGAACTTGCAGAAGTGATTGCACCACAGCGTCGTTGACATGCATCAGCTGGCTCCAAGGAGCAGCAACTTCAATGGTGTCGACAACAAAACCTTTTTTGGTGAGGCTCTGCAAAGCGCTGGTGTCGTTGCGATGCGAGAGCCATTTTTCTACCAGAGCAGTATCGGCAGCGATGGCATGATTTTGATTGGAATATTGCTGGACGATATGCATGGTTGCTGCAACAAGTTGTTCGTTGCCTTCATCGAGTACAAGCAGTGTTGCTTGTGTGCCATCGCCTTCGTGTGATCGCTTGCTTTCGCTGCCGTCGTACAAGCGCAGCACTGCAGGTGTTGCTCCTGCGCGAATGAGTTGACGGCACGCTTCAATGCCTTGGGCAAAGGTGGGGAAACGGTAAGCAGCCGTTGTGCGAAACTCTGGTAACGGGTGGGCGCGCAGCCACGCCCGCGTGATGACTCCAAGTGTTCCTTCAGAACCGAGAAAGACTTCGGTGAGATCTGGTCCGGCTGCTGCTGCAGGCGCGCCGCCGGTGAGAACAACAGTTCCGTCGGCGAGCACAACTTCAAGGCCCACCACCATGTCTTCAATTTTTCCGTAACGGGTGGAAAATTGACCTGCACCTCGGCAGGCGATCCATCCACCAACGGTAGAGATATCGAATGATTGTGGGTAATGCCCCACAGTGAGTTGGTGTTGTGCGTTCAACTCAGATTCCAGGTCTGGGCCAAAGGTGCCGGGGAGAACTTCGACGATGCCAGAGATGGCGTCGACTGCATTAATGCCTTGCAGAGAGGTGAGATCGAGAAGCACGCCGCCATAGAGCGGAATGGAAGCGCCGGTAACACCACTGCGGCCGCCGGCGGGTGTTACTGGAATTTTTACTTCGTTACAAATACGCATCACTGCCGAAACTTCAGATGTATTTCGTGGCCGACACACCACGCTTGGCAGTGCAGCAGTTTCGTTGCGTAGCGCCCACGACAATGACAGCGGCCACCAGTCACGCCCGCTTTCAGCGAGTGTTGCAGCATCGGTGGTGCTGGTGCATGCCGATGTGAGTTGTGCCAGTACCTCTGCGGTGATGAGTCCACGACCCTGGGTGGGGAAATGAGCAGAGGCTGTAGCAGCAGAACCAGAGAACTCAATGGGTGGAGTGGTGTTCATATATTGCGTCATGGTTGCTCTTTCGTTGCTGCGATAAATTCAGATTCGGTCACCAACCCAGCGGCTTCTTCTTCAGCACAAATGGCATTGAAAAGCTCTACTTGGTTATTGATGTCAGATTCGCTCCACTGCAGCTGCGGTGCAATGAGTTCGGCCACACTGCGTGCTGCGTTTTTTGTTGCGGCACGGTTGAACAGTAATGCCCGCGTACGGCGTGAGAGAACGTCGTCGAGCGTGTATGCCATTTCGTGGGTTGCTGCGTACATTGCCTCGGCACGTAAGTAGGGAAGTCCGTCAATGAGGGGAAGCCCGAGATCGGGCTGGGCAGCAATGAGCGCATCAATGTCGGATGCATAAGACCCAAAACGATGCGCGAGGTGCATTTGTTGTGCATTTCGTGATTTTGATTCACGGTATCCACGTGAGCCATGCAGGGCTAGATTTTTTGTTCGGCAACGATACTTTTTGTTCGATAGGTGGAGTTGGTGAATGACGGCGTCGATGGTGTCTTCACTCATTTCACGATATGTGGTGAGTTTGCCACCGGTGACAGTGATGACCCCGGAGTCGGAAGTGCTGACTCTGTGGCGACGCGATAAGTCGGCTGTGCGTTCACCAATTTTTTCATTTTCATCGGGCTTCACTAACGGACGCAACCCTGCCCACACTGCCAAAACATCTTTGTGTGTCACCTCATTGGTGATGCTTGCGTTTAATGCACGTAAGACGTAATCAATGTCGTCTTTGGTGCACTGTGGATTATCGACTGATCCGTCGTAACTGGTATCGGTTGTTCCGATGTAGGTGTACTGAAATGTGCCATCGCCATTGGGCACCCAGGGCACAACAAACAAACTGCGCTTGTCTTTCGGCACGGGAATGACCACAGCAATGTCGTTGCGAACAAGGTTCCATGGAACGGTGATATGCACGCCTTTTGCAGGGCGAATTGAGGAAGGATGCTTTCCTTCATCAAGTTTGCGCACATCATCGGCCCAAACACCGGTGGCATTAACAACTGCTTTGGCCTTAATGGTGAAGGTGTCGCCCTCTTGTGATTGTGCCTGAACAACAAACTTTCCCGTTGCATCTTTCTCTATGCCAGTCACGCTGCACCAGTTGGCAAGCGTTGCGCCTTGTTGCGCTGCTGTCTGTGCGAGTGCAATGCAAATGCGAGAGTCATCTGCGGCTGCGTCGTAATACAAATACGCAGATGCGAGTCGATCTTTCGGCATTGTGGGCAAGTGTTTGTAAGCCGCTTTGGCATTTAAGCGTCGGTGAAATTTTCCGATGCGCCAGCCACCAGTGAGGTCATACATCCACAATGCTGAACCCAGAGCACGTGCAATTTTCTTTTTAATGAGGCCATCTTTGGTAACGATGGGAATCATGAAGGGGAGTACTTGCACTAAGTGTGGTGCATTAGAACGCAAGCGTCGCCGTTCGTGCAACGCTTCGTATACCAAGCGCACATCGCCTTGCTGCAGGTAACGCAACCCACCATGAATCAGTTTCGAACTCTTCGATGACGTACCAGATGAAAAGTCGTGACGCTCGAGAAGCGCAACACGCAAACCTCTGCTTGCGGCATCAACCGCAACGCCAAGACCTGTGACGCCGCCACCAACAATGACCACATCGAATTCCTGATGAACAAGATTCTGCAATGCTTGCGCCCGGGTCAAAAGGGGGGCGCTCAAGGGGGTGGCGTTACTCATGGGTAGATCCTACTTGTGACGCATTTCGCATGCTTTGCTAGTTCGCACGACTTGTTGATTAGCAGCAGATGAGATTAGTTTTCCTTGTGTGAAAACGCCAGAAGAACTCGTCGCCCGATTCCGCGAAGAGGGGTACAAAGTGACCCCGCAGCGCCAACTCATTTTCCGTTTATTGAATGGCAACACGGCTCACCCAACGGCAGAAACGTTGTACGAAGTCGCCGCAGAGCAAATGCCCGGCATTTCATTGCGCACGGTGTACCAAACTCTGTCGGAATTGAGCGCCATGGGTGAAGTGCAGCACATCGACCTTGGCTCTGGCGCTGTGCGCTTCGACCCCAATGTCGACGATCATCATCATGTGGTGTGCAGCACGTGCGGTGTGGTGCACGACGTCTATGTCAATCAAACGCCTTTGCAGTTTGAAGGCGACGTTGAAGGTTTTGCGGTGCATAGCACTCGCATTGTGTTCTCAGGTGAATGTGCTCAATGCGCGCATTTGTCTGCGTAAGAGAAATACCCATAACAACTACAAAAAGGAGACGTCATGGCCGGATTGAACGGAACCAAGACACACGAAAACCTGAAAGAAGCATTTGCTGGTGAAAGCCAAGCAAACCGTCGCTACCTCTGGTTCGCACAGAAGGCAGACGTTGAGGGTTACCCAGATGCAGCTGCGCTTTTCCGTTCAGTTGCTGAAGGCGAAACCGGCCATGCACATGGTCACCTCGACTTCCTTGCTCAAGTAGGCGACCCAGCTTCTGGTTTGCCCATTGGTGAAACCGAAGAGAACTTCAAAGCATCTATTGCTGGTGAAACATATGAGTACACACAGATGTACCCAGGTTTCGGACGCACAGCTCGCGAAGAAGGATTCAACGACATCGCCGACTGGTTTGAAACTCTTGCAAAGGCAGAAAAGAGCCACGCTGGTCGTTTCCAGCAGGGTCTCGACGCTCTCTAAAGAGTGAGTTATTCCGTTGTGGGGCACAGGTTTTTCCTGTGTCCCACAACAACACCTCAATAAAAACGACGCAAGCAGGGAAATGACATGACCATCACATACGACCCAAATCATCCGAACTATCTCAATGAGGCCGACCTGCGTGAAGAACTCACGCGCGTGTACGACCTTTGCCACGGGTGTCGTTTGTGCTTTAAGTACTGCACATCATTTCCCACCTTGTTTTCCTATGTCGATGCTCACGACGATCAAGATGCTGGGCGCTTGACGCCAGCACAACAAGATCAAGTGGTTGATGAATGCTTCCAATGCAAACTCTGCTACATCAACTGCCCGTACATTCCCGGCTTGCATGAATGGGAACTCGATTTTCCACGCCTCATGTTGCGTGCCGATGCAACTCGTCAAGCAAATGGTCAAGTACCGCTGCGTAAGCGCATGACCACCACCATGATGGGCCACACCGATGCCTTGGGCAAAGTGGCAACCACATTTTCGCCAATTGCTAACGCGGTGATGGGTGCCGAAGCCGGATCCCTCATTCGCAAAGTAGTGGAAAAGACTTCTGGTGTTTCCAGCCAACGCCTCTTGCCACCTTTTGCTAAAACACGATTTTCTACATGGTTCAAAAAGCATGTGTCTCCGGTGATGACAAAGAAGCAGGGCAAAGTTGCTCTCTTTCCCACATGTCTTGTTGAGTACCAAGAGCCAGGTATTGGTAAAGACCTCATCAATGTTTATGAAAAGAACAACATTGAGTGCTCACTTGCCGAAGGTGCCTCATGCTGTGGTGCTCCGTACTTGCACAGCGGCGATGTTGAGCAATTCAAAAAAGTAGGAGCGAAAAACGTTGAGGCTTTGGCGGCTGCAGTACGCGCCGGCAACGACATTGTTGTGCCTCAGCCAACGTGTGGCTACATCTTGAAAAAAGACTATGTCGACTACATCGGCGGGGCCGATGCTGAACTCGTCGCTGCAAATACTTACGATGCGGCCGAGTATCTCATGGGTCTTCATAAAGGTGAAGGAACCGAACTCAACACCGATTTTGTAGGTGAAGTTCCTGAAAAAATCACTTATCACGCACCTTGTCACTTGCGTGCTCAAAACATTGGCATGAAGAGCCGCGACTTGTTGAAACTCACCGGTTCTAAAATCAAACTCATCCAAACCTGTTCAGGTATCGACGGCATGTGGGGACTGCGCGCTGAAAATGCCGATATGTCTATTCCTATCGCTCGCAAACTCGCCGATGAAATTGAAGCCGCAGAGGGCGATGAAATTGCTGGCGACTGTCACTTGGCGAACACCGCTATTACCGAGCAAACAGGTAAATCACCAAGTCATCCATTGCAATTACTTGCTCGCGCTTACGGAATTCCCGAAGAGAAATAAATAACCGAAAAAGAGAGGATAAATATGCCCCCCGTATTGTCACCATCTCACAATGGTTCACGCAAACTTGTCATCGACGACATTCTCGACCTGCGTGCTTATGAAAAAGTACGTGTTGCTGAAAAAGCACGCGTCTTAGAACTGAAGCGCAAGCGTCGCGTTGAAATCGGAACCATCCTGACTGTGCTCTTTGAAAACAGAGACACCATGTGGATGCAGATCCAAGAAATGTTGCGCGCCGAGAAAGTTCTCACCGATGAGGGTGTGTATGAAGAACTCAATGCGTATAACCCGCTCATCCCAGAACCAGGGCAGTTGAGTTGCACGGTCTTTATCGAAATCACCACCGAAGCAGCCATGCGTGAGTGGTTGCCAAAACTGGTGGGCATCGAGCGTTCCATTGTGCTGGTGCTCAGCGATGGCACTGAAGTGCACCCGGTGACCGACGCTCAACACGATGCTGCCCTCACTCGAGAAGACATCACAGCTGCAGTGCATTACATCCACTTCAATTTCACCCCAGAACAAGTGGCGGCTTTTGCCAGTGGACCAGTGCAATTGCGTTGTATCCACCCCAACTATTTGGAAGTAATGGAGCTTTCCGATTCCACCGTCGGAGAGCTGCTTTTAGACCTCCAGGCCAATAGTTAATTCTTTCCCGTTGAGTTTGCGTTACTTGTAGAGCACAACGTAAGGTGGGCGAGGTGAGACGTTCGTCACGCATCGGGGGATGCATGGCGAAGGTTGAACTGAACACATTCCGGGGCTTTTCCGGGGTGAACTGCAACACGGTGGGGGAACAACGTGACAGTCATCGATCTTTCATGGCGACAAAAAGGGGCCTGTCAGGGTCTCGATCCTGCAGTCTTTTTCCCCGATGAGGGCGACGAAGCGCAAGTAGAAATCGCCATTGCGGTGTGCGATACCTGCCATGTACGTGTGTCGTGCTTGGAGCATGCCTTGGCAAGTCGTGAAAAAGAAGGCGTGTGGGGCGGCACAACCGAACGTGAACGTCGGCGCATTGTGCGTCAACGACGTCGCTCTGCGTAAGAATGAGCGAGTGACTTCTTCGCATTCGCTCGATATTGCTCAGTACGGGGGGTGGCCAGGAATTCTGGGAACGCTTGTTGCCGGAAATGACCTTGAGCCTCATATTGCCGAAGCGGCTATTACCGACATTTTGAATGGGCAAGCAACTGCCTCTCAAATGACTGCATTCATTGTTGCTTTGCGCGCCAAAGGTGAAACTGCAACCGAGCTATCAGGCATGTTGCGCGCGGTGCGTTCCGCTGGTCAGCGCGTCGACCTTGCACCAGAACTTGCTCAACGCGCCATCGACATAGTGGGCACAGGTGGCGACCAAAGTCATTCCTTTAATGTTTCTACGGTGACGTCACTCGTGGTGGCCGGCGCAGGTGTGCCGGTGTGCAAGCACGGGAATCGGGCCGCTTCATCGAAATGTGGTGCAGCCGATGTGCTTGAAGAACTCGGCGTAGCCATTGAGCTCGACCCCATTGGCGTTGCGCAATGTATTGATGAAGCCGGTATGGGCTTTTGCCTTGCTGCTCGATTTCACCCAGCATTTCGCTACACAGGGCCATCGCGGCGCGAAATAGGAATTTCCACTGCATTCAACTTGTTGGGCCCCATGGCGAACCCTGCTCCCATTTCTTCCATGCTGGTTGGTGTTGCAGCACCATGGATGATGCGTCCGATGATTGAAGCTTTAAGTTCACGCGGAGTCACTTCCGCTTGGGTGGTGCATGGAAGCAACGGAACCACTCAAGGTGGAGTTGATGAGCTCACACTTGCTGGCCCAGCGCTCGTGATGCAATTGCGCGATGGTGCAGTGAGCGAATTGAAAGTTGACTGTTCCGACATTGGTCTCTCCTCGCAACCGCTGTCGGCAATTGTTGGCGGAGACGCAACTGAAAATGCACGCATTGCACGTGCAGTATTGGCCGGAGAAAAGGGTGCTGCACGCGACACCGTGGTGTTGAACGCTGCAGCAGCACTTCATGTGGCTGGAGTTGCTGCGTCGCTCGGCGACGGTCGTGTGTTGGCTGAAGAATCTATTGATTCAGGTAAGGCATCTGCGGTGTTGCAGAAACTCGTTGCCACGAGCACTGCAGCTGCCGAGCGTTTGGAGTAACTATTTCCTCGCTGGCAGTGCGTGTTCCCGCTAGCTCGGCCAATTTGGGCCCAGGGTTCGATGGAATAGCCATGGCGCTGTCTTTGTATGCAACGGTGCGCGAGGCAGAAAGTAGCGATGCTGTTGCCGATGAATTTCACCCAGCCACTATTGCTTTTCGTGCACTTGGCGGTGTTGGCAATATTTCGGTTCGCACCGATATTCCAATGGGTCGTGGTCTGGGATACAGCGGGGCAGTACGAGTGGGTGGAGCACTTCTTGCAGCACTGCAGCAAGATGGAAAAGCTTTGCTCTCTCGGGAGTGGCGTAAGAAAATACTGGTTGCTACTGCAGACCTAGAAGGCCACGGCGACAACGTTGCTGCGTCGTTGCTCGGTGGTGTTGTGGGAACCAACGGCACATTTGCTGCGAGCATTACGAACAATTGCGCGGTGGAAGTGGTGGTGTGGGTTCCTTCTTCATCTACTTCAACTCATGCTTCGCGTACAAAGTTGCCAAGCCAGGTAAGTCTTGCCGACGCAGCATTTAATATTTCCCACACCGCGCTCCTAGTGGGTGCATTGAATTCGGGAGATCTTGAAGCACTCGCTGTAGCTACTGCCGACCGTTTGCACCAAGACATTCGTTTTGCTGCAGTGCCAGAGAGCAAAGCAGCACTCGATGCAGGGCTAAGCGCTGGGGCCATTTGTGGCTGGCTGTCGGGTTCGGGTCCGAGTGTTGCCATGTTTTGCCCTGCGGGTGAAGCAGCACGTATTGCGCACAGCCTTCCCGCGCAAGGTTCGGCAAAGGTGTTAGAAATCGACACCGTTGGTGCACGCCTGTTGTAGCCCTGTCACACCCCTTTGCTCATATGTGGGCATGGAACAACGCACCTCAATTCCCGTTACGTCTTCGTCACTCACCATCTCATGCGACACCTGCGTGATGCACGAGAGCGATGCTTGCGGCGACTGCGTGGTTTCTTACCTGCTCAACCATGAGCCTGGCGATGCCGTGGTCTTTAGCTTTGAAGAAGAGCGTGCCGTGAGGTTGCTCGCTTCTGCGGGTTTGGTGCCTACGCTTCGTCATCGTGAAGTCGGTTGAGTCTCAAAGTAGCTATACACAGCACCTCTCTGAGGTAGGTCTGTCGGCTGGGTTACATCGTGTCGGCTTCACCACTGCTGAACCGCTGTTGCGGGCACGTGAAGCTTTGGTCGAGCGCGAAGGTCGTGGGTTGCGCGACACCATGCAGTTCACATACCGCAACCCCATTCGCTCTACAACTCCCGAGATGGCTCTTCCTCATGCGCGCAGCATTGTGGTGGGAGCTCGGAGTTACTTTGCCGATGTGCAGTTGCCTGTACTTTCTGAAATGACCGACCAAATTTTTGGCGACGTCGCGCGCTATGCCTGGTCCGATCATTATGCGTCGTTGCGAGATTCGCTCACAGTGGTTGCAGAGCAACTACGTAGCGATGGCCACGAAGCATTGGTATTTGCCGATAGCAATGCCATCGTCGACCGCGAAGTTGCGTATCTTGCAGGGCTCGGATGGTTTGGTAAAAACGCAAACTTGCTCATCAGCGGTGCCGGCAGTTGGTTTGTTCTGGGTTGCATAGTTACCACTGCCGAACTCACGCCATCTGCAACGGTGTCTGACGGTTGTGGAACCTGCCGGCGTTGCATTGATGCGTGCCCAACAGGAGCCATTGTGGAGCCAGGAGTCATCGATGCCGGAAAGTGTTTGGCGTGGATACTGCAAAAGCCTGGCACTATTGCGCACGAATATCGCGAAGCAATTGGCGCGCGAATGTACGGATGCGACTCATGCCAAGACGCCTGCCCGCCGAGCATGAGACTCGCGCAACATGAAGAGGTTGCCAGCGATGCCCAAATTGTGGTCGATGTGCTGGAACTGTTGTCGCTGAGCGATGCTGAAATTCTGGAGCGTTACGGCCGCTGGTACATCGCGGGTCGCGATCCGCGATGGGTACGCCGCAATGCCTTGGTGGTCATTGGAAATAGTGCATCGCCGCACAACGAAAAAGCGAAAGCAGTACTCACCGCTCACGTGCAAAGCCCCGACCCGGTTTTACGGGCACATGCAATTTGGGCAGCATCACGCTTGGGCATGGGCTCCAGTATCCCGCAGCACGATGAAGATCCCGATGTGACAGCAGAATTGCACCGTCTACCAGGCGTGCGTGAGCAACACTAGAGAAGCATGACATCGCGCCACCTTTTAGTAACGAACGACTTCCCACCAAAAATTGGTGGCATTCAGTCGTTGCTCTGGGAGTGGTGGCGGCGCTTGCCAAGCGATTCCTTTGCTGTTCTCACATCGCCGTATGAAGGCGCAAAAGAATGGGATGCCACGCAGCCGTTCCATATTGAACGCACGCGCGAGCCAGTGTTATTGCCACACCCATTCATGGGGAAGCGCATTAATGAGATGGCAAAGCGTGTTGGTGCCGACTTCGTCGTGCTCGACCCTGCGGTGCCACTTGGCATCGTTGGCCCGTCATTGGAATTGCCATATGCGGTGGTGGTTCATGGAGCCGAGGTCACAGTGCCAGGGCGTATCCCAGGCACACATCAATTATTGGGCCGCGTATTGCGCAACTCCATTCATGTTGTTGCCGCGGGTCAGTATCCGGCCGATGAGGCCGTGCGAGCCGCGGGTCGTGACCTTCCGACAACGGTGGTGCAGCCAGGTGTCGACACCGAGCGCTTTCGTGTGTTGAGCGCCGATGAGCGCGCATCAGCGCGTGAACATTTTGGTGTGTCACCGACCGCCGAACTCATTGTTGGCGTCAGCCGACTTGTTCCGCGCAAAGGTTTCGATATTGCTATTTCGGCAGTTGCGCGGCTCGCGCGCGATCGTCCGCAACTCGAGATGCTTATTGCTGGTGCGGGTCGCGATGCGAAGCGTTTGAATGAGCTTGCCCAAAAGCTCGGTGCTCCAGTGCGCTTTTTGGGTCGTACGCCATTTGAAGATCTGCCACTTCTCTATGGGTGTGCCGATATTTTCACCATGCTGTGCCGTAATAGGTGGGGCGGGCTCGAACAAGAAGGCTTTGGCATCGTGTTTTTGGAGGCAGCTGCGTGCGGAGTGCCTCAAGTTGCCGGAAGTAGTGGCGGAGCCGCTGAAGCAGTTGACGATGGCGTGTCGGGCATTGTGGTGAAAGACCCCACCAGTATCGACGAAGTGGCTCAAGTATTCTCGGTATTGCTCAACAGCCCCGACCTGCGTCAACGTATGGGCAATGCTGGGCGAGTGCGCGCCGTGGAAAGTTTTTCCTACGATGTGCTCACCGCACGATTATGGAATACTCTGTCGCAATTGTGAAGAAAGATCAGCAGTGAGCAAAATCGTTTTGTGTAATCGAGTGGCAACTCTGGTTTTTTCCGTTGTCGCAGTTGTCAGTGCCATTTTTTTCACATCAGCATCGCGAGTGGCAATTGTCGCAGTGAGCCTTGTACTTTTTGCCGCGGGGGTAGCCACGTTTCTCTTGGGCTACTTCGCAGCCGTACAACGCAGTAGAGAAGAAGAGATTGCGGTTACTCAACTGTTCTTTTTGGCCGGCGATGTTGCACCGAAAAATGTGCGCCTAGCGATGTGGTATTGCCTTGCAGCACAGTGCGTCGTTGGACTAGGCGTTGCCTTGGCGCGACCTTCCACCGATGGGAAGGCGGGAAGCGTGATGGCTTTTGCGGTGATGGTTCCGATGCTCGGAATTGGGTTGAATGGGCTATGGGCAGGCAAGTTCGGTACCTTTGGCCCGCGACAATTGAAGTCTGCACCAGAATAAACGTGCAATTGCATGCGCCATCGGTAACAATGGGGTATGGCCGAAACTGCCAAACAAACCACCGTCATCGCCGCTTCGCCTGAGCACTGCTTTGCCATTGCTACCGAGTTTGAGCGATACCCCGATTGGGCTAAAGATCTCAAAGACGCCGTGGTCCTTGAACGCGATGCTCAAGGACGTGCTTCGCGAGTTGAGTTTCGTGCGTCAGCACTTGGTCGCAGTACTCACTACACACTGGGCTATACCTACGGAGACGCACCTCTTACCATTCAGTGGAAACTCGTCGATGGCGACATCATGCGTACGCTCGATGGCGACTACATGTTCGAGCCAGTAAACAACGGAACACTTGTTACTTACGA
Source organism: Actinomycetota bacterium (assembly GCA_009711295.1). Lineage (GTDB taxonomy): Bacteria > Actinomycetota > Acidimicrobiia > Acidimicrobiales > Ilumatobacteraceae > F1-20-MAGs119. The sequence goes on from WLST01000001.1 coordinate 118,994, forward strand.
TCTATCCATCGATCTGGTGATTCCACTTCCTGGTTTTGTGAAGCGCCGCGCTGAAAATCGTATTTTGCACACGTTGAATGAACTGAAAGCACGCTGCGAGTCGTAAGGCCGCGCAACAGCATTTTTCATCTTCCAACATGGTTGCAATCGGTGTTGATGTTGGAGGCACCAAGTGCCTAGCGGTTGCACTTGGGGAAGATGGCTCCGTTCTCGATTCACTCACACTTCCTACTGCTGAGGGCATTGGTGTTGTTGAAGAAGTTGCCGAATTGTGCACTGCCCTCGCACGACGCGTAGGCAAAGCAGCAACGTCGCTGGGGGTGGGAATGCCCGGAACGGTGTCGCGTGACGGTGTGGTGTATCTTGCTCCGCATCTTCCCGACGTGCGTCAGTTGCCGATGCGGGAATTACTTGCAAGCAAGTTGAACATTCCAGTTGTTGTCGATAACGACGCAACATGTGCTGGCGTTGCTGAGTGGAAAAAAGGGGCTGCGCAAAATTGCAACGACGCTCTCATCATTACCATTGGTACAGGAATTGGTGCTGCACTCATTGCCAATGGAAAAGTGATGCGCGGGCATCACGGTTTTGCGGGCGAGAGTGGACACCACATCGTTGTGTACGGCGGGGAAGAGTGCCCGTGTGGACGACGTGGATGTTGGGAGCAATATGCCTCGGGTACGGCGCTACGACGCATGGCCAATGGTGTGAGTGGTGAAGAAGTTTTGTTGCGTGTGGTGAAAGAAGATGCAGAAGCACAGATCGTTTTGGAAGAGTTTGCGAGTTGGGTGGCGCTTGGCCTTTTTAACCTGGTCAATACGCTCGACCCACAGGTCATTGTGCTGGGTGGTGGCCTCGGGTCATCTGCGGTACTGCGACATTTCGTCGCCAATGCATTAAGCAAGCAAATGCCACCGGCAGAGTTGCGTCCAGCGCCACTGTTGGTAACTGCTCAGTTAGGCCCAGAAGCAGGTGCAATTGGTGCGGCATTGCTGGGCAAAGCAGTTATGAATTAGTGCGCACTCGCTGAACAGCATTGAGCCATTGGGCATGAGCTGCATTGGTGACGCTGGTGTTTTCGCTATTGGGTAAGTACGTCGCGTTGCTCGCCCACTGCGCAGAAATGTCTGCCATGGTTGACCATGCACCTATGCCAAGACCGGCGAGGTATGCAGCACCACACGCAGTTGTTTCGCGGTCAACAGGCAACACCACGGGAACTTGCAGTTGGTCGGCTTGGAATTGCATGAGAAACGCATTGTCGGTTGCTCCGCCATCGGCGCGTAGTTCGGTGAGGGTAATGCCCGTTGCTTTTGTCATTGCTTCAATCACATCGCGCGTTTGAAACACGATTGATTCAAGAGTTGCACGCGCAAGGTGTCCGCGGTGTGTGCCACGTGAAATGCCAAAGATGCCACCGCGTGCATATGGGTCCCACCACGGGCTGCCAAGGCCGGTGAGCGCCGGCACCATCACCACTCCGCCGGCATCAGGAACCGACATGGCGAGAGTTTCTATTTCTTTCGCGTCATCAATAATGTGCAAACCATCGCGCAACCACTGCACCGCGGCTCCTGTTACAAAAATAGAGCCTTCAACGGCATAGGTGGTGGTGTCGTTAATGCGCCACGCAACAGTATTGAGCAATCCATCGACAACCGAAGGGCATGTGGTGCCCACATTCATGAGCACGAAGCTGCCAGTTCCGTATGTATTTTTTGCAGTGCCAGCGGCAAAGCAGGCTTGGCCAAAAAGTGCAGCTTGCTGGTCTCCGGCAATACCGGAAATGGGAATGCCACGCGGGATGCCTTCAACGTTTGTAGTTGCAAAGACGCCACTTGAGTTGCGTACTTCGGGTAGTGCATGCATGGGTATGGAAAGAAGCGCGCACATCTCGGGGCTCCATGCATGTTGTTGAATGTCGTACAGCATGGTTCTGCTTGCATTCGATTCATCGGTAGCAAATGTGGTTCCGCCAGAAAGCCTCCACAAGATCCACGAATCAATGGTCCCCAGTGCCAGTTGCGCAGTGGGCTTCACAACTCCGTTGCGCAGTAGCCACTCAGCCTTGGTACCAGTGAAGTAAGGGTCGAGAACAAGGCCAGTAATACGCCGCACTGCAGGTAACTCATCGGCCAATTCGTGACAGCGGTCTGCGGTGCGGCGATCTTGCCAAACAATGGCCGGAGCAAGCACTTCATCGCTGGACCGATCCCACGCCACAAGAGTTTCGCGTTGGTTAGTTATTCCGATCGCAATGGGGGGTTCGCTGAGCTGGCCCAACACTTCGCGCAAAGTAGAGAGAACTGCACCCCAAATTTCTTCAGCGTCATGTTCCACCCATCCAGGCCGAGGAAAGAACTGCGTGAATTCCTGGTAGGCAGATAACGAAGGTGCGCCAGTTGTGGAAATTGCGCGGGCTCTGACACCTGTTGTTCCGGCATCAATTGCGACGATGAAGGCCATGCCTAGAAACTAGTGCTGATTGACCTTTTCACCGTCAAAGCGGTACCCAAGGCCCCGAACAGTGACGACATATTCGGGGGCATCGGGGCGTACTTCAATTTTCGTACGCAAACGCCGCACGTGTACGTCTACAAGGCGACCATCGCCAAAGTAGCCGTATCCCCATACCCGGTCGAGCAGTGTTTCGCGGGCGAATACCTTGTTGGGGCTGGTGGCGAGTTCACACAGCAAGCGAAACTCAGTTCGTGTGAGTGAGATTTCTTTGCCATCGCGATACACGCGACCTTCGTCGGGGCGAATTTCAAGATGCCCGAAATGTAAAGCGTTCTCGAGATGAAAGGCGCCACTGGCGCGGCGTAGCAATGCATGCATGCGTGCAACAAGGAGTTGACAATTCACTGGGTGTTCGTGGTACTCGTCAGCTCCGGCTTCAAGACCCTGCAAGATGGTGTCGGAGTGGTCTGACACGATGTAAATGTATGCAGACGTCGCAGTTCTCATTTGTTTCACCATGTCGCTCGTATTGCCGTCAATAGCGGAAAAGTTGAGAACTATGACAGTGGGCTGCTTCTTGTGAATAGCGGTGAGCGAGTCGTGAAAAGATTTTGCTACTTCTAAATCGTGTGGCTCTTTATTCTCGGCAAATGAATGAGCAATACCGGCCTCAAGTTGGGGCGAGCCTTCCACGAGGAGCAATGCAATGGGTGATTGTGCAGGGCGTCCGTGATGCATAGACCTTTAGTCTAGAACACTTGTGGAAAGCAATTAACTTTTGGAGCGATGAATGAGATTTTGTATTTGAGTAAATACTGCAGCAGGAGATGCCAAAATAGCCGACGGCAAAATGTCGCCACCATCGATACTGCCAATTTTGCATCCAGATTCTTTGGCAATGAGCGTTCCGGCCGCGA
>WLST01000010.1 GCA_009711295.1 Actinomycetota bacterium
AATACGGCGCATGTGCTCATCGGAAATTTCTTGTAAATGCTCAAGGTTGCGCACATCGAGTTCGTACAACGTGAGATATTTCTGGTCGAACACTTGCCAGCCATCAAAAGCTTTGTAGCGAGTTGCCGCAATATAGCCAGGCACAGCCAGAACATCGGGCACATGGATATTGGTGTACCAGTCGTTGTAAGCAACTTCTGCCTCTGTACTTGCAGGGTTCGTTAGTACAACGAGAACGGCTTTCATGTTGGTTTAACCCAGTTTCCTTGTGCGTCGAAGATGAGTGGTGTGAGTTCGCCTTCTTGCACCTCGACATCGGTACCAAGAGAGACGGGAACTTTTTGGTAATTCCATTTCATCACATCAACGGTGAGTTCAATAATTTGGTCGCGCGTGAAATGTAAAAGCAGGTCTGCTTTTTGTTGTGGGGTAATGCCACCGGGTTGGGTCATGAGGGTATCGGCGTAGCGTAAAGCAGCTTTGTGACGTTCTGAGAGGCTGCTTGTTTCATAATGATCTACTTCGGCGATGGTGGGTTCATCGAGACCATCTTGTTTGGCAACTGCCAAACGAACAGAGAGTCAAGTTTTGCAGTCGTGGTAGCGCGCACAACGCAGCCGCACGAGCTCTGTGGTGATGGGGTCGAGCGCGGTCATGCGCACCACAGCTGCTTGCCAGTCGCCGAGCGGAGTACGCAGTGGAACTGCTGCATACGTTTTTGGAGCGATGCGTGCGTTACGTGTGCTCATTGATCTTCTCCAAACAGTGTTTGCCAGGCGAGGGAAATACGGATGCGTTGTTCAACAACTAAGAGTGCGCTCACAAAGTCGGCAAGTTCTTGTTGGCCCAAGAGTTCACCAACGCGCATGGCGGTATTTTCTTGAAGGCTTGCAACATCAATGACGAATTCTTCGGTAAAAGCGAGGCAGGCTTTTTCTGATTCTGTAAATAGTGGCGACAATGGCCATTGAGAAAGCGCGCTGCGCTTTTCTGCAGTGAGCGCAGCTTGTGGCATGTCGATGGCCAATTCGGCTTCTGCGCCGAGCATGCTGGCAATACGCAGGCGACACAATTCCAAAATATGCGGGTCGACGGTTACCCAAGCGGCCTCGTGGGCGGCGGTGAGTTGCTCTAAGACGTCGGGGAACTGCGCCAAATGGGCGCTCAACGTGGCTGATGTGGCGGTAGTCATGCCTTATCAATATATGCCATCTCACTGGCTCTTGTTTCACGGCAGAATAGAGGAATGGCGGAACTGGTATTGATGGAGCGCACGGGTGATGTGGTGACCCTCACTTTGAACCAGCCAGAAAAACGCAATGCGCTGTCGCTGCCGGTGTTACAGGAACTCACTCGTGCTTTTGTGGCAGTGGGGAAGAGCGATGCCACTGGGGTCATTCTTGCTGCCAACGGCCCCGTTTTTTCTGCGGGTCATAATTTTGGCGACATGTTTGGCGCCAACTATGCCACTACCTACGAAGTGTTCGATACCTGCACCACCATGATGCAGACCATTCAGTCAATTCCGCAGGTGGTGGTCGCGCGCGTGCATGCCTTGGCAACGGCCGCAGGATGTCAACTTGTTGCTACGTGCGATTTAGCTGTTGCGGCCGATACTTCATCTTTCGCAATTCCCGGTGGGAAGGGTGGCTTGTTTTGCCACACGCCACTTGTTGCGGTCTCGCGCAATATTGGTCGTAAGCGCGCACTGGAAATGGCACTCACTGGCGATGCCATTGATGCAGCAACTGCATTGCAGTGGGGGTTTGTTAATGCTGTGGTGCCAGCGAGCGAGCTGGAAGCAGCAACACTCGATTTGTTGCAACGCGCAACTCGAGGTTCTGCACATTCAAAGGGTCTAGGTAAAGCTGCCTTTTATAAACAAGTACAAATGGGTGAGAGCGATGCATATTCCTACGCGGTAGGTATGATGGCGGCGGCTGCGGTGACCGCCGATGCACAAGAGGGTATTGCGGCGTTTTTAGAAAAAAGACATCCTGAGTTTCCCGCACAGGTGAAAGAAAATTCATGAGCACGCTTGAAGAACTTCCACTCACCGTTGAATTTGCTGTAAGTGGTATGACCTGTGGGGCATGTGCTGCGCGTATTCAAGATCAATTGAACAAAATTGACGGCGTCGATGCTTCGGTGAATTACGCAACGGAAACTGCAACAGTGCGCACTCGTTTTGGCGTACAAACTGACGATCTCATTCATGCGGTGGAAGAAGCGGGCTATGGGGCAGCACTTCGTGAGGCCGATGCGCCAGTGGGCGCAACCGAAGAAGAATTTGCAGAGAGCCTGCTGGCATTGCGCAACCGACTCGTTATTTGTGCATTGCTCACTGCACCGGTGTTTTTCTTTTCGATGTTCGAGTCAATGCAGTTTCACAACTGGCAGTGGTGGGCACTTGTCTTTTCTGCTCCTGTTGTTACTTGGGGGGCATGGCCGTTTCATCGTGCTGCAGTTATGAACTTGCGACATCGTGCTACCACCATGGACACACTCATTTCCATTGGAGTAGTTGCTGCGGTGGCGTGGTCGTTGTGGGCGTTGATTTGGGGTGATGCGGCAAGTAGTTACGGCTCAATGTCGGGTATGTCTGGCATGGAAGGTATGAGCCACAGTTCGTACCACGTGTATTTTGAAGTGGCAGCAACCGTGACGGTGTTCATTCTCACTGGTCGTTATTTAGAAGCGCGAGCAAAACGTAGTGCAGGTAATGCCTTGCGGGCGCTTTTGGCATTAGGTGCGCACACTGCAGTTGTTTTGGAAAATGGCATTGAGCGTGAAGTTGATGCCAAAAACTTGCAGGTGAACGATGTGATTGTGGTGCGCCCGGGCGAAAAGATAGCAACCGATGGTGTGGTCATTGAGGGCGATTCAAGCATCGATATGTCGATGCTCACAGGCGAAAGTGTGCCCGTTGATGTTGTTGCAGGCGACGCAGTAACTGGTGCAACAATCAACTTGACGGGCCGCTTGAAAGTGCGTGTGTCGCGTGTTGGTGCGGATACCACGTTTGCCCATATGGCAAAATTGGTGCGCGAAGCACAGGCCACAAAGGCACCAGTACAAAAACTTGCCGACAAAGTGAGCAGCATCTTTGTTCCGGTTGTACTGCTCATTTCTTTGGCCACATTGATTGCCTGGTTTGTTATAGATGGCGATGCAACGAAAGCATTTACTGCCGCTGTTGCCGTTCTCATTATCGCTTGCCCTTGTGCACTAGGTCTTGCTACACCAACTGCACTCATGGTGGGTAGTGGTCGTGGAGCACAACTTGGCATTGTTATTAAAGGCGTTGATGTACTGCAAAGTACACGCCGTATTGACACCGTGGTGTTCGACAAAACGGGCACCGTGACCACTGGTGTCATGCAGTTACGCAATGTGGTGTGTGCCGAAGGTATTGAGCGCCGTGATGCATTACGCATGATTGGCGCCTTGGAATTGGCAAGTGAGCATCCCATTGCTCGCGCTATTGCAATTGCTGCGCAAAAAGAATCGGGAATACTTCCCGATGTGCAAGAGTTCGTGTCTTTAGCCGGTATGGGTGCGCGCGGAGTTGTTGAGGGCGTGAGTGTGATGGTGGGTCACGAGCGCTTGTTGCAAAAAGAACTCATTCTTATTCCTGGGCCGTTGCGCACTGCACTTGCTGATGCACGCGCGCAAGGAAATACAGCAGTCGTAGCGGCCTGGGGCGGTTCTGCTCGAGCTGTATGCGTTGTTGCAGATCAACCGAAGTCAACGAGCAAAGAAGCCATTGCAACTTTGCGTGCAATGGGCTTAGCACCGGTACTGCTCACGGGCGACAACCAAGCAACGGCAATGGCTATTGCGTTACAGGTGGGCATCGACGCCGACGACTATCACGTGCGTGGTGGTGTGCTGCCCGACGAGAAAGTTGCGGTCATACGCGAACTACAAGATCGTGGATACGCGGTTGCGATGGTGGGCGACGGTGTGAACGATGCGGCCGCTCTCGCACAGGCCGATGTTGGTATTGCAATGGGTACGGGTACCGATGTTGCCATGCAAGCAAGTGACCTCACCATTGTGAGCGGTGACCTGCGCTTGGTTGCCGATGCCATTGCGTTGTCGCGTGCAACATTGCGCACCATTGGCGCCAACGTGTTTTGGGCCTTTGCTTATAACGCCGCAGCAATTCCGCTGGCAGCAAGTGGAAGATTGAACCCCATGTGGGCAGGCCTCGCTATGGCATGTTCAAGCGTTTTTGTTGTGATGAATAGCTTGCGGTTGCGTCGCGTGAAGTTACGTCACCGCTAAGGCGTTGACGTTCTTTTTCTTCGTACAACCGAATTGCTTTGAAGTTCTCGGTCGATAATGCAGACCGCGCAAAACTCAATGCTTCGGCGCGTTGCCAGCGCACTGTGCGGGCACGGATGCGCAAAATTTCACCGATCTCTTTGCTGGTGTAACCGGCAGCAACAAGTTTTAATAGGGCGAGTCGTTCGGGGTCCATGTTGCGCGATTCAAGTTCGGTGAGAGCCTCGTTGCTGCCATCGCAGCCGGAGTGAATACTGTTTGGCTCGCGAGTCATGTCTTGTAGAAAGCCATCTAAAATTTCAGGGTCGAAGTGTTCCACTGTGGTTCGTCTTTTTCTTTGGGGCACCACAAATTCTTTGTATTCCACATCGCGCACAATGTTGGCGGCAATTTTTCGGGGCCGGTTCTCGCAGGGGTAGGTACGAATGACCAACCACACCTGGGCCATTACTGCATTCAGAGCTTCCTCCACCCCGCCGGGGTGAATACGGCCACGCCGCTTGGCAATGGCAAGGATGGGCGGAACGACGCGTTGCACTGCGAGGCGAGCAGCAAGCTCGTCGGTGCGGGCTAGGCGTACCACTTGTGCCAAATACTGGTCGGCTTCATCGCAGTGCGCTGGCCGGTCAAAGCCCATGCGCACGAGCATTTGGTCGAGATGGGTAACAGGTTCCCCGGGGAGACCCCACGCATTGGCATGGGCAATACAAGAGGGTCGCCGCGCGATGGCATTCCATTCATCGACAATGATTTTCACCGAGGGTGTGGTGAAATCAGCACGCACCAGGGGTACGTATTCGTATTTATTAAATGGCTCGGTGGATGTGATGGTGCTATGAGTTGTTTGCATGTGGCACCGTGCGCCTCATGCATCACCTGAGTTCCCCTCAAAGGTCTCACCGCAAGTCTCACTCTGACACAATGAGTGCGTGCGACATACTTTGCCTTCAGGAACTGACGTAGAAATTGCCCGCCCGAGTGGCTCGCCACGCATTGGGCTTGTGGTGACCCCCGATATTTTTGGCTTGCGGCCGCTCTACGACAACTTGGTAGCGCAGTGGGCTACCGATTGGGGCATGGCTGTGGCGGCCGTGGAACCGTTCCCTGGGAACAACCTTGGGGCCGACATTGAACCGCGCTATGCGGCAGTCAAAGATATTGATGATGAAAAGCACTTGAGCGACCTGCACGAGGCAGCCGACGTGCTCGACACCCCTGTCACAGTGCTGATGGGTTTTTGTATGGGTGGGATGTATTGCTTTAAATCGGCGCGCAGTAGTCGCTTTGCACGCATTGCGAGTTTTTACGGAATGATCACGTTGCCAGAAGCTTGGCGCAGCGCAGTGCAGGGTGAGCCTTTGCAGTACTTACAGACGGGAAATGCGCAAAGCGTTTTAGCAATTATTGGTGGGAAAGATCACTACACACCAGCACACGATGTAGATGCGTTACGAGCTACTGGTGCAACCGTTGCGTTTTACCCTGAAGGTGAACACGCCTTTGCTCACGATGCCAGTAGACCAGCACACCGCGCAGAAGATGCAGCCGATGCTTTTCGGCGGGCAAAAGAATGGTTAAGTGCAGCGGAGTAGTTGTAAAGGGCGCGAGTTAGCTCGCGCGCACTTCAAGGTTTTGCCGGTTAAGAAGTTTGTATTGACGATCGCGTTGCTCTAGCCAACCCAAACGAATGAAACTTGCGATGGCTTTGTTGACGCGCTCACGAGATGCGCCCACCATGCCGGCGAGTTCTTCTTGAGTAACGGGAAGAACGAATTCGTCTTTGCCTTCAGAAAGTTCGAGCAATCGCTTTGCTGTGCGACCAGTGACATCGAGAAAAACGCTGTCGGCCAATGCCTCGTCCATGGCGCGCAAGCGGCGGGCAAGAACGCGAGTGATTCCCCAGAGCAGATCGGGGTTGCTAGAGAGTTGCGGTTCTACTGCGGAATACGGAATGCGTAAAACGGTGGAGGGCTCGAGTGCACGAGCGAGTGCGCTACGGGCGCCCCCATCGAGCAGTGCAAGGTCGCCAAAGAGGTTGCCTTCCACCATGAGGGCCACAACGCTTTCGCGGGAATCGAGGGGCTTGTTGTCGATGGCAATAGCAATGCGGCCAGACAGCACGATGTAGAGGGCGTCGGGAGCATCACCTTCCTTGAACAGCACATCGCCACGTACCAGGTTCTTCTCTTGTGCCGAAGCGGCAATGGAATCGATAACGGCGGGGGAGGCGGCGGAGAAAAACTCGCTGGAGGCAATGATGGAAGCGTGTGACATAACACCATCACGGTACTACCCTCGGTGCCATGAGCACACCCTCAAATATGCCCACGGGCACATCTCGTGCGATGTTTGACCCCACAGGGGTGTGGACCATTGTGGTGGCCGGGGGCAGTGGGCAGCGTTTCGGTGCCCAAAAGCAGTTTTTGGCACTTGGGTCTCGGGCAATGGTGGCGTGGGCTGTCGATGCCGCATTGCAAGTGAGTGCTGGCGTTGTGGTGGTGGTGCCAGAAATGAGCGATTTCGTATCGGGCGATGCGCGGGTACAAATTGTTCACGGCGGTGCGAGCCGCACGCAGTCGGTGCGCAATGGTCTTGCTGCGGTGCCGACAAGTGCAGAAGTGGTGTGTGTGCACGATGCAGCTCGCCCGTTTGCCTCGGTGGAACTTTTTCAAGCGGTGGTGCAGGAACTTTCGCCCATGGTGCAGGCAGTTGTTCCGGCCCTTGCCGTGGTGGACACAGTGAAAGTGATTGATGAAAGCACACATGAGGTGTTGAGTACGCCACTGCGCAGCACATTGCGCGCAGTGCAAACTCCACAGGCGTTTCATGCAGCCATTTTGCGTGAAGCGCACCTTGCGGCTGAACAGGAAAATCGAGAAGGCACCGACGATGCATCTCTTGTTGAGGCAATTGGTGGCTACGTTGTAGTAGTGCCTGGAGACGCGATGAATCGCAAAATAACAACACCTGAAGATTTCGCGTGGGCAGAAAATGTCATTGCCAATATGCAGCGAGGCAACTCATGAATATTCGCGTAGGCCAAGGATTCGATATTCATCGCTTCAACACTGAGCCAACGCCAGGTCGTTTACTCATTTTGGGCGGTGAAGTTTTTGAAGGCATGCGCTCATTAGCGGGTCACAGCGACGCCGATGTTGTTGCACATGCCGTTGCCGATGCACTGCTGGGTGCTGCGGGTCTTGGTGACATCGGTGAACACTTTCCCGATACCGATGCGCGTTGGAAAAATGCAAACTCACTTGAGTTGCTTGCAGAAGTAGCACGCATGGTTGCCGCAGCAGGTTGGACCATTGGCAATGTCGATTGCAGTGTGGTGTGTGAAGAGCCCAAGTTGGCTCCGCGCCGTGAAGCAATGCAACGCAATGTCAGCACCGCAGCGGGGGCGCCTGTCACAATTAAAGGACGCCGCGCAGAAGGCCTTGGTGCGCTCGGGCGCGCTGAAGGAATTGCATGCTGGGCAGTAGCAGTCATGACGAAAACGAATGAAGAGAACGGATCAAAGTAGTGGCACAACGCGCACGTAAACCAGCACCAGGTGCAAAAACTGGAATGCCGAAAGGTAACAGAGGTGCACCAGCACGCACTTCTGCTGCTCCGGCGCGCAGTTCAAACCCGCCAAAAAAATCAGGAGCTCCAAAAAAATTTGGTGGTGCGAAGCGCACGGGTGCGCCTGTGCGCGGTGGTAATCGATTCGACCCTCGTGCCGGTGGCGATCGTTCGCGCCCAGCAGAAAAAGGTTTAGGTGGCGAACAAGTAGAAGGTCGTCAGGCCGTACGCGAGTTGCTCATTGCTGGTCGTCGTAAAACACGAGAAATTTGGATTGCTAACGACATCGACGCGAACGAAGTGATTGACGATATTCGTGAACTCGCTGAAGCCGTACGCGTCACAGTGACCGATGTTCCGCGTAAGCACATTGAAAACACGGCACGCAGTGAAGCGCCTCAGGGTGTTATTGCATTTGCGGCGCCGCTTCCCGAAATTGGTATTGAAGAGCTTTTGATATCGCGCAATGGCGTGCAACCATTTCTTGTTGCAGTTGATGGCGTCACCGACCCAGGCAACCTTGGCGCGTTGTTGCGTTGTTGTGATGGCGCCGGAGTCACCGGAGTGATATTGCCCCGCCACCGATCAGTGCATGTCACGCCCACGACGGCGAAGGCAGCAGCGGGTGCAGTAGAGCATCTCGATATCGCAGTTGTTTCCGGATTGCCAGCCGCAATTGCGCAAATGAAAAAGGCAAAAGTATGGGTAGTGGGTCTCGACGACGATGCCGACCGCAGCCTGTTCGACATTGCTTCTTTTGCCAACGACCCCATTTGTATTGTTTTGGGGGCAGAGGGCAAGGGAATTGCTCGTTTGGTACGCGAACGCTGTGATGTAGTGGTTTCCATCCCCATGAACGGACAATTGTCTTCATTAAATGTCTCGGCAGCGGGGGCATTGGCTACTTATGAGGTAGTTCGCGCCCGTCAAGCGCAATAACTAGGCGTTTGCCTCTAGGATCAACACCGATTACGCCGGGTTAGCTCAGTGGCAGAGCAACCGCCTTGTAAGCGGTAGGTCGTGGGTTCAAATCCCACACTCGGCTCCACGTTTCGCAATAAGGTAGGGAAAACCCGCCAAAACCTTCGGAGGTTGTCATGAGTCGTCAAGCGCGCCCACAAAATGGTGGAAATGGCGCAGGCCAAAACTTCAACTCCACGCTGAGCATCGTCGTTGCCGTCGTTGCCGTTCTCGTTGGATTTTTCATCTTGCGCGATATCAATAGCGATAGCTCGAACTCGTCGTCGTCGCCATCAGACGACACCAGCGTCGATGCGTCAGGAACCACTGTGCCCGATGCTGCCGTCACCACACTGCCAGCGGCTACAAACACCACAGGATTTAAGGTTCTCGTTGCGAACGGTTCGGGTGTTCCCGGTAGCGCTGGCGACTTGAGTGTTGCTTTGCAAGGTCTTGGTTTCATTGTTCAACCACCACTGAACAAGAGCGATGCCACGCCAAAGCAAACCCTTACCATGGTGTATTACATCGCTGGCCAAGAAGCCAACGCCGCCAATGTGGCCGCTGCACTCGGTGGCGTTGCCACAGCACCAATGCCCGACCCTGTGCCAACAGAAACAGGCAACATGGGTGAAGCAAGCGTGTTGGTGTTACTTGCCACCGACCTCGCGGGCAAGCCCATTGCTGGTGCACCCGCTGCTGCTACAACAACAACTGTTGCCGGCTAGTTCAATTTTTTGAGGTAGCCAAGCGCTGCTTGTTCAATAGAAAAGAGTGTGCGATTCATTGCGGTGTCGTTGCCGTATAACTGCACAAGGTTTAACACGCTAAATGGTGGTGTCAATGTGGAATCTGCATCACCGACAATGGCGCAGAGTTGTTTCTTTTTGCTGAGCGCAAGGTCGTACATGGAACCCACAACTTTGCCATCGAAGCTTTGTGCGTCGAGAAAACCTTCGCCGGTGAAAACAACATCGCAATTTTCTGCGCGCGTGTCGAGGTCAATTTCTTCAGCAACGACGTCGAAACCAGGAACAAGTGTTGCGCCAAGTGCGGCCAGACCGCCGGCCAGACCACCCGCTGCACCTGCTCCTTCAATTGTGCTCACGTCGACTCCGTATTGCTCTGCATAAATTTGCTGCAGTCGTTCAAGACGCCCAGTGAGCAATGCAATATGCCGTAGCGTGGCACCTTTTTGAGGCCCAAAGATCTTTGCTGCTTGTGTGAATGGTGTGGTGACATCGCAAGCAATGAGAAACTCCACTGCTTTCAAGCGCGCGGGTGCATGAATGGCACGCACTGCTCCGTAGCCACCATCGGTTGTTGCAGAACCACCCAAACACACAATGATTTTTTTTGCACCAGCATCGAGTGCTTGGTCGATGAGTTCTCCGGTGCCCGTGGTACTTGCGGCAATAGGGTCGTTGCGTTCTGCACCGCCCACAAGTTGTAAGCCACTGGCGCGTGCCATTTCAATAACAGCAACATCGCGGCTGAGACGCCACGGTGCTTCCACCATGTCGCCAAGTGGCCCGGTCACCATGCTGGTGCGATTGGGGCCACCTAAAACATCGAGTGTTCCTTCGCCACCATCGGCCAGTGGTGCTTCATCGCAATCGATACCCAGTTCCCAACATGCATGGCCCACTGCTGCACAAGCTTCTTGTGCGGTTGCTGTTCCGCGGAACTTATCGAGTGCAGCAAGGACGCGCATGGCTACAGCGTAGGGTTTACGTATGAACGCACCTGCACAACCACCCCAAAATATTGCTGACGTTTTGAATTTCGATGCCAATGACCAAGTGGGTGCACTGCATCGCAAATGGGTGTCGCCTGTGGAACTTGTCGATGCCGCTATTGCCCGTGCCGAAGCAGTGAACCCGCAACTCAACGCCATTATTCATGAACGATATGAGCGTGCTCGCAGTGAGGCCGCTGCCATTGCTGCGGGGCCTATTACCACTCCACTACACGGAATGCCCGTGGTCGTAAAAGATCTTGAAGCAGCTATTGGTGGTGAACCACACCACATGGGTTCACGTGTGTTGAAAAATATTGGCTATCGCGCCACGCATGATTCATACATTGCTCGGCGCTTGAAGCGTGCAGGAGCAATTGTGATTGGCCGTACGAATACGCCAGAGTTTGGCAGCACTATTACAACGGAACCACTTGCGTATGGTGCAGCACATAACCCGTGGAATCTTGATCATTCAACGGGCGGTTCATCGGGTGGTTCAGCTGCGGCGGTTTCTGCGCGCATTGTTGCTGTTGGCCACGCAAATGATGGTGGCGGTTCTATTCGCGTGCCAGCAAGTGAATGCGGGCTCGTCGGGCTGAAGCCATCACGTGGTCGCATTAGTAAAGGTCCAGATACTGGTGAGTCGTGGATGGGTGCAACTGTTGATGGAGTAGTCACGCGCAGCGTGCGCGACACGGCGTTGATGCTCGACATTTTGTCGGGTTATGAAGCAGGCGACCCCTACACCGCTGTTCCTTATGCGCGGCCGCTGATGGAAGAAGTAGGCAAGCCCGTTGGCTTTTTGCGCATTGGCTTTCTTGATCACCCACTCATGCCCGGTGGAGTAGATCATTCAGAAACACGTGCGTCAATGGCGAATACACGCAAGCTTTTGGAATCGCTTGGGCACATGGTGGAAGACGCGTACCCCGCCGCAATGGATGAAGAAGATTTTGCCGACACGTTCACTGGCATTGTGTCGGTTGCAACCGATGTTGGCGTGAGTGAAATTGAAGCACTCATTGGGCGGCCGGTGACCGAAGACGATATTGAAGCCGACAACTTTTTCTTGCGCGAAATTGGTCGCTCCGTCAGTGGCACTCAATATGTGCAATGGGTGAACTGGATGCATGCATGGTCGCGACGCATGTTGGAGTGGTGGTACCCGCAAGATGGTGCACAACCCTTCGACATTTTGGTGACACCCACGTTGGCTGGCCCACCACCCAAGTTGGGTTGGTTAAGCGGGCCAGATGGCGGCATGAACATGCGTTCCATTTTGCAGTACACCGCGCAATTCAACGTGACGGGTCAGCCCGCCATCAGCCTGCCCCTGCACTGGAGTGCCGACGGACTCCCCATGGGTGTGCAATGTGTGGCAGCAACCCACCGCGAAGACCTGTTGGTGCGTTTGGGCTCGCAACTTGAAGCCGCTGCGCCGTGGAGCCACCGCATGCCACCGCTAGTCTGACCACATGGCAACAGTTCGCATTCCCACCACCATGCGCCCCCTGTCGGGTGGAGCATCAACACTGCAAATTGAAGGCGCCACACTTGGCGATGTTTTGCGCAACCTGGAAGCAGCCCACCCTGGTTTTGGTGAGCGTTTGTTCGATGAAACAGGTGCTTTGCGCAAGTTTGTGAACGTTTTTGTGTCTGACGACGATGTGCGCTACCTACAGGGTCTCGATACCCCGGTTCCCGCCACAGAAACTGTTTCCATCATTCCTGCCGTTGCCGGTGGGGCTCACTAACCCCCAAGGTTGCTCTTTTGCCACCAGCGTTGGTGGGTTAGCACTCTCGGCGGTAGAGTGCTAGCACTCGAATATCCCGAGTGCGAACCCCACCTAATGGAGGAATCCAATGGCAAAGTTGATTGCTTTTGATGAAGAGGCCCGTCGCGGTCTTGAAGCTGGTATGAACAAGTTGGCCGATGCTGTGCGCGTCACACTCGGACCAAAGGGCCGCAACGTCGTGCTCGACAAAAAGTGGGGCGCTCCCACCATTACGAACGACGGCGTGTCTATTGCGAAAGACATTGAACTCGAAGATCCATACGAGCGCATTGGCGCCGAATTGGTGAAAGAAGTTGCCAAAAAGACCGATGACGTCGCCGGTGACGGAACCACAACGGCCACCGTTTTGGCATGGACCATGGTGCGCGAAGGCTTGCGTAACGTTGCCGCTGGTGCAAACCCAATGAGCCTCAAAAAAGGCATCGAAGTTGCCGTTGAAGCAGCCATTGGCAGCATCAAGGCTTTGGCAAAAGAAGTCGACTCAAAAGAGCAAATTGCTCAGGTTGCTTCTATTTCGTCAGCCGATGAAGAAATTGGCCAGATGATCTCTGAAGCCATCGACAAGGTGGGCAAAGACGGCGTTATCACCGTTGAAGAGAGTCAGACCTTCGGCATGGAGATGGACCTCGTTGAAGGTATGCGTTTCGACAAGGGTTACATCTCGCCATATTTCGTCACCGACACAGACCGCATGGAAGCTTCACTCGAAGATCCATACATCTTGTTCGTTGCATCAAAAATCACCAACGTGCGCGACATGTTGCCGATTCTTGAAAAAGTCATGCAGAGCGGCCGCACACTCATCATCATTGCTGAAGATGTAGAAGGCGAAGCACTGGCAACTTTGGTTGTCAACAAGATCCGTGGCACTTTCAAGAGCGCCGCTGTGAAGGCACCAGGCTTTGGCGATCGTCGCAAAGCAATGTTGCAAGACATGGCAATTCTTACTGGTGGCCAAGTCATCAGCGAAGAAGTTGGTTTGAAGTTGGAAAACGTGACACTCGATCTTTTGGGTCGTGCAAAAAAAGTTGTCATCACCAAAGACGAAACAACAATCATCGAAGGTGCTGGCGCTGAAGACGACATCAAGGGTCGCATTAGCCAAATCAAGGCTGAAATCGACAACACCGATTCCGATTACGACCGTGAAAAATTGCAAGAGCGCTTGGCAAAGTTGTCGGGTGGCGTTGCAGTTTTGAAAGTTGGCGCTGCAACTGAAGTGGAGCTCAAAGAAAAGAAGCACCGCATTGAAGATGCAGTGAGCACAACAAAGGCCGCAATTGAAGAAGGCGTTGTACCTGGTGGTGGCGTTGCACTTCTTCGTGCACAAGCAGCTGTTTACGCAGTGGCCGACAAGCTCACCGGTGACGAAGCAACAGGTGCTCGTTTGGTGGGTCGTTCACTTGAAGGCCCATTGAAGCAAATTGCTGAAAATGCTGGCATGGAAGGTGGAGTTGTTGTAGAAAAAGTCAAGTCGCTCAAGGGCAACGAAGGCTTGAACGCAGCAACTGGCGTCTACGAAGACCTTGTCAAGCTTGGTGTTATCGACGCAGCAAAAGTAACGCGCTCTGCATTGCAGAACGCAGCTTCAATTGCTGCTCTTTTCCTCACCACAGAGTGTGTCATTGCCGATAAGCCTGAAGCATCCGCAGGTATGCCAGGTGGAGGCATGGAAGATTACTGAGAATAAAAGTTTGTAGCGCATTGTGATTGGTCTCGTTACCGCCGCAGTCGCACGCGAACTCGATTCCGATTTACCGTTGCTGGGTGCCGCGCTCGAAAGAGCCGGCACCCAGTTTCATTTTGTCGATTGGCACGATGAGTCAGTTGACTGGTCTCAATACTCCATGCTGGTGTTGCGCAGCACGTGGGACTACCACCTACGCCGCGATGAATTTTTACAGTGGATCGAGCGCGTATCGCAACTCACTACTGTGCACAACTCACTCGAAGTAGTGCAGTGGAACAGCGATAAAAAATATCTTGGTGAACTCAGTACAGCCGGTATTGCGGTGGTACCTACGCAGTTTGTAGAGAGTGCAAGTGAAATTGTCTTGACGAAACCAGTGATGGATGTTGTGGTAAAGCCCAGTATTTCTGCGGGCTCGCACGACACGTTTCGGTATCGCAATATGGCGCAGGAAATGAGCGTTGTTGCAGATCACATTTCGCGCATCGTAGAGAGCGGCGCTACAGCAATGGTGCAGGAATATCAGCATGGAATTGATGGTGCAGGAGAAACTGGCTTGGTGTACTTGAATGGCGTGTATAGCCACGCCTTTCGCAAAGGCGCAATTTTGCAGCATCGCCCCGATATGTCGAATGGTCTCTATGCGGCAGAAGATGTGGGTGAACGCGAAGCCACTGATGCAGAACAAGCAACAGCTCTGCAGGTTTTGGGTTTTGTGGAACAAAAGTTTGGGGCGATGCCGCTGTATGCACGCGTCGACCTCATTCCGCAGAACAACGGAGAACCGCAATTAATGGAACTGGAATTGGTGGAGCCCTCATTCTTCTTGTGGGCAAGTACAGGCTCAGCAGATCGTGCTGCACAAGCCATCATTGCGGCAAACAGGTAACCTGTACGTATGACCTCTGTGACCCCAAGTGAGCCAATGTCACCATCAATTGGAATGGGAGTTCTGCATTTATTTTGTAAACCAGAAGCTCAATTCGATCGTGAAGCAACAGTTCATGCAGTGAAAGCTGCAGAAGCAAAAGGCCTCACTGTCATTACTGTTTCAATGCTCGGTCACAAATGCGACATGGCATTTATGGCCTTGGCTTCCGACATGCGTGAGCTGCGTTCGTTTCAATCAGCAATTCAAGCTGCTGGTTTAGCAGTAGTCGATTCTTATGTGTCACTTACTGAAGTGAGCGAGTACGCCATTGGCGTGCCACAAGAAATGCTCGATGCGCGTTTGTATCCTAAAATTCCTGTTCCAGGAAAAAATGCTTTTTGTTTTTACCCCATGTCGAAGCGCCGCAATGCCGACGAGAACTGGTTTACGTTGCCATTTGAAGAGCGTCACGCGCACATGCAAGAGCATGGTGTCAGTGGGCGCAAGTTTGGCCCACGTGTCACTCAATTAGTTACTGGGTCTACTGGGCTTGATGAATATGAATGGGGTGTCACCTTGTTCGCCGTTCACCCTGATGATCTCAAAGAAGTGGTCTACACCATGCGCTTCGACAAGGCTTCCGCTATTTACGCCGAGTTTGGTCAGTTCTACACGGGTGTACTTACCCCTGTTGAAGAACTCGTTCACACAGTCTAGAAATCTTCTCCACTGCGCTTGAAGCGCAGCTCATGGGTAAAGATGAGCAGATGAATAACGCAGCGGTGGGGGCCGCTCCTTCTTCGCTCATCCCGCGCCGTGCTTGGTATGCGCTGATGCTTACTTCGTTCGGTCAGTTTTTCGTTATTTTTGACTCCACCGTATTAAATGTTGCCTTCCCTACCATTGAGCGTGATTTTCCCAATGTTGCGCGCACAACATTGGCGTGGGCATTAACGAGCTACTCCATTGGCACCGCTTCACTTTTGTTGTTGGCAGGACGCATTGCAGATTTGTTTGGGCGCAAAAGAGTTTTTCTCCTCGGTATTAGTTTATTCGCCATTGGCAGCATGGGTGCAGGACTCGCTCCAGGTGTCGGCATTCTCATTTTTGCGCGGTGTATTCAAAGCATTGGCGGTGCGCTCATGATCCCGACTTCAATTGCATTGGCATTGCCTGAATTTCCTGCAGAAAAAAGGAGCCTGGCAATTGGAGTGTGGGGTTCAATTGCAGCTTTGGCAGGTGGCTTAGGGCCGCCATTAGGTGCGGCAGTGATTGAATTTGCTGGCTGGCGTTGGATTTTTTTCATCAACGTTCCTGCAGTGGCCATTGTGGTTCTTCTCGGACGAAAGGTATTGCGCGAATCAAAAGGGCAAAGTACGGGAACTCGCCTCGACATGGTGTCGGTGCCACTCGGAACAATAGGGCTCGCATCGCTCACGCTCGGAGTATTGCAAGGGCATAAATGGGGTTGGTCGAGCCCGGGAATTATTGCGTGTTTTATCAGCGCAGTAGTTTTTCTTACCTACGTGGTATTGCGCTCGAGTCGGCATGCCGAACCACTCATCGATCTTTCGCTCTTTCAACATCGACGATTCACATCGGCCTCAATTGCAACTTTCGCTTTTAACTTGCCAGTTGCAGGGTTCTGGTTTTCTGCTCCGCTCTTTATGCAAACGGTATGGCATTGGTCGGTATTGAAAAGCGGATGTTCCATCATGCCAACACCGGTTGTCATCTTTTTGACAGCCACTATTTCTGGTAGATATTCCGACAGAGGTTGGATGAAGCGCATTATTGGCTCGGGGATGTTGCTCAGCGGTTTGGGCCTCTTAGGGCTATTCATCTTTCTAGATGAAAATGCTCATTACTTCACTCACTATTTCCCTTTTGCAGTGTTGTACGGAATTGGGCTTGGGTTGGCATGGTCAACATTGACGGGTGCAGCCTTAACGGGCATCGATCATGAAAAGTTTGGTGTTGCCAATGGAACAAATCTCACTTTCCGACAAATGGGAGGTGCGATGGGTGTTGCAATGGTCATTGCGGTCTCAGGAACAGCAGGGGTCGCTGGTTCTGCTGTTGCTTTCCATCGTGTATGGCTCGCTCTTTCACTATGGGTGGCAGTAACTCTCGCTTTCTTCACTTTTGCTTATCCAAAAGATCACTGAAGATCTTTAAACAGCCTGCGTGGCGATTAGCCTTGAAAACTGCATGCTGAAGAAGTATCAATGGCTCAATCGCGTGTGGGCATACCTCCCAGGTTTTACCCTCATCGTCCTCATGCGGCTGCGCTTTGTCTTTTCGCCGATCACTTCAGATGAAGGTGGCGCGCTTGCCATGGCGCGGGCATGGAGTAGAGGAGCAGTTCTTTATAAAGATATTTGGGCCGATCGTCCGCAAGGGCTATTCGTGCTCTATCGCGGCTTGGTGACCATCGGTTTAGGAACGCCAGAAGGCGTGCGCATATTGGCAATCGCTGCATGTTTGCTCGGTGCAGCAGCCTGCGGCAGCATTGCGAGCACATTGGTGGGCGACAAAGCGCGCATGGGAACAGTGCTCATTGTTGGCGTGTTGCTCAGCGTTCCACAATTCGAAGGTTTTATTGCAAACGCAGAATTACTCAGCTGCAGTGTGGGTGCTGTGTCACTAGCCCTTGCCATGAAGGCGGTGTGGGGAAGAACAGCACCACGCTTTTGGTTGCTCTATGCATCGGGCGTGGTAGGTGGTTGCGCTGTTGGCATTAAGCAGAGTGGTTTCGATGCATTTTTCACAGCGGTTATCGCTGTTGGCGCGATGTCACTCATGTCGCGCTGGAAAAAAATACATGGCTGGCTTTCATTGCCAACAATGTTTTTAGGCGTTGCAACATCAATTGGTGCAATGATGATTCACGGCGCACTCACTGGCTGGTATCGCTGGTGGTACGCCATTGTGATGTATCGCTTTGAATTGCGCAGTGCATTAGTAAACGCCGATTTTGGGCGATTCCAGCACACACTCGCTATTGCGTTGCCATTGTTATTGCCCATTTTATTCGGGGTCATTTTGGTGGGGGTGCTCGAAGTGCGTCGGGTCGCTTTTCGCACCATGGCAATTTTGGCAACGTGGCTATTTGTTTCATTTGCCGCTTTTGCCATGGGCGGACAATTTTTCCGTCATTACTGGATTATTTTGATGCTGCCCATTGGAACATTTGCCGGAGCAATGATTTCTTACGCCAACCAAAAGTGGTTGAGAAACCTTCTCTTGGCAGCACTCATTGTGAGCCCACTCATTCATACGGCAACAGCTGTGGCAATTCCACGCAACCGAATTGGTCACGAACTACATGACGATTCACGATTAGCAAAAGATGAACGTGTTGCGGCGTGGTTTAATGCGATGAGAAAACCTGGCGACACAATTTACGCAATGTGTGCGAGCGCCGGTTTGTACGGCAATCTCGACATCGACCCACCTTTTCCTTATCTCTGGGGGTACGAGGCGCGTCTGATGCCGGGCGACCTGGCGCAGTTGTGGAATTTCTTGGACGGCAAAGATGCTCCGCGATTTGTTGTTCGCTATCAAATGTCGGCTGTGTGCGATGCATCGGGTGCGTCGTTGCGGGCTTTGCATCGAAATTATAAAATTGTGTGGACCGTCGCTGGTCTTCTTGTGTATGAGCATCGCTAATGTCAGTCACCCTTGAATCGGCCACTGCAAACCTCATTGCTGTTATTGACGCCGCAACACACGAGTGGCTTGTGCGGTGTGTAACAAAAACGTATGTGCAGCAACTCGGGACACCTCGCTTAGAGGTGGAAGAAAAATTAGTTGCTGCCGCCGAGGCGGCCGCAGAACAGGGCAGGGCATATGTTGCCGCCGAATTGAGCCGCGAATTGAGCAAAGATGTCGATGAGCAGCGTGTGAACCCGCTGCAAGTTTTGCGCAATGCGGTGACGTTCCCCGCGCGTGTTTTACAGGAATTTGGTGTTCCCACTGTGACGCGCGACGAGATGGATGCACGCATGATGCCAGACGATGTCTTTGGCTTGTCTCCTGCTCATTGGACCGATGTGCATGAGTCATTATTGGAGCCTGGTGTCATTTGGGGTGCCGCTAAAGCGCACAAGGTGTTGCAACGGCGCCGTGAAGAGGGAAAACTAGACGAATCATGATGACGCCAAGCGAGTTCACAGCAAAGCGCACCGAACTCATTTCATCCTGGGGGAAAACCGAGCCCGCCTCGGGGGTTCAGTTCTGTGCCGCACTTTCTGAAACGACTGACCAGTTATTGCGTGCCATATTTGATGACGCCGTGCAGAAAATTGGCATCACGAAAGACATTGCACTCATTGCTGTGGGTGGTTATGGCAGAGGCGAGTTAGCACCGTACAGCGACCTCGACTTATTGCTGCTGCACAAGAATGTTAAAAAAATTGATGATGTTGCCTCTGCCTTGTGGTATCCACTGTGGGATCTCGGGCTCAAAGTTGGGCATGCTGTACGCACTCCAAAAGAAACACGGCAACTTGGCGAAACAGATCTTGATACTGCCACTGCATTGGTCACTGCACGATTTATTACCGGCGATGAAGGTCTTGCCACCGACTGCATCAATGATGCGCGCGAATGGTGGCGAAAGCGTGGGCGCGAATCATTACGCGATCTGCATGCTCGAGTTCTTGAGCGTCATGCCACTGCGGGTGAAGTGGCATTTCTGCTCGAGCCAAACTTGAAGGAAGGACTCGGTGGATTGCGCGATATCCATGCATTGCTGTGGGCCATCGATGCTGGCTTGCCATTGGCGGGTGGAGACAAGCAAGAACTGAAACGTTCCAACGAAGTGTTGCTTACTTCACGAGTTGCATTACATATCAACGCCCAGCGCGTGGGTGACGTTTTACGCCTTGAAGACCAAGATGCAGTTGCTGCGCGCATTGGCTCGCGCGACGCCGATGCGTTGATGCTCGAGGTATCTACTGCCGCACGTCGCATTGCATGGATTGCCGATGAAGCGTGGGCTCGTATTGACCCTCCTGCAAACGCCGATGAACCTCCGCGGCGCATTGCCCCTGGAGTGGAAATGCGTGCAGGTGAAATTCATCTAGAAAATGATGCAGATCCGGCTACCGACCCCACCTTGGTACTTCGTGTTGCCACAGCTGCTGCGCGACTCGGTGCTCGTATCGACCGTGCATCGTTGAATCGTTTAGGTGAAGAAACGCCAGTGTGGCCAGACCCGTGGCCTGCCGGGGCAAGCGGAGACCTCGTCGCACTGTTGTTGGAGGGCGAACGAGCGATCCCCGTACTTGAATCAATAGATCAACGTGATCTCATTACCAAGGTATTGCCCGAGTGGGCACCGGTACGCAGTAAGCCTCAGCGCAATGCGTATCACCGTTTCACAGTCGACCGACACTTGTGGCAAACAGTTGCTAACGCATCTGCACTTGTTGGCACTGTGTCGAGAGCCGACTTATTAATGCTGGGCGCGCTCTTCCACGATATTGGTAAGGGGTATCCGGGTGACCACACAGAAGTAGGCATCGAGATGTTTGCTTACATTGGGCCGCGAATGGGTTTGTCACAAGAAGACACTGCAATTGTTTCAAGCCTCATTCAACACCACTTGTTGCTTGCCGACACTGCTACTCGGCGAGACCTGAGCGACGACGCAACAATTACTGGTGTTGCATCACTTATTAAATCTTCAGTGGCACTCGACCTATTACGGGCCCTCACGGAAGCCGATTCCAAAGCGACTGGTGTCTCTGCATGGAGCGACTGGAAAGCTGGCTTGGTGTATGAACTCACCGAGCGCGTGCACCATGTGTTGGGTGGCGGTGATGTACGTGACGTTATTTGGAAACTCTTCCCCGATGCTGAAGTGCTCGAGATGATGGCCGAAGGCCGTTTTGCTGTGTGCACTACAGAAGATTCCATCACGGTGGTGAGCCCCGACCGCCCAGGAACATTTAGCAAGGTTGCTGGAGTCATGGCACTTCATGGTCTTGATGTTTTGGGTGCTGAAGCGCACAGCGATGAGCGAGAAGCAGAAACCGCCATGGCTGCATCTGAATTTCGCGTGTTGCCCCCGCAAGATCGCCCCATTGAGTGGGCTCGCATTGTTGACAGTTTGGAACGTGCACTCAAAAACCAGATGGCACTTGAGGCGCGACTCGCCGAGCGTGCAGAAACTTACAAGGTGCGCCGCGTGCGCACAGCTGTACCACCTGCACCACCAACGGTGAGGTTCGATAACGCCGCCTCATCAAATAGCACGTTGGTGGAAGTGCGTGCCCCCGACCGTGTGGGTATTTTGTACAGCATTACAAAAACTTTTGCCGACACTGGGCTCGATATTCGACATGCGCGAGTGCAAACGCTGGGGAATGAAGTGGTTGACACTTTTTATGTGCGCACGACCGACGGACAAAAGGTCACCGACCCCGCACATCAAAGCGAAGTGGAACGTGCCATCCTCTTTGCTGTAACGAAGTAGTCTCACATTGTGAGCGAACTTGGCCCAGAAGACTTTCAACGCGATCTCTTGCGCTGGAGCGAAACACTTGCTGGTATTGCACGAACGGGAATGGGCTTTACACAAAGTTTGTATGAACGCGAGCGATACGAAGAAGTGCTGCACGTTGCAAGCGATATTAAAGCAGCTTCTGAAGAAGCCATTGAAGTGCGCCGTGAACAAGACCACTTTGTTCAAGAGTGGATGGAAAACATTGGCGAAGGAATTCCTGGTTATGTGACCCCCAAAGTTGCAGTGGGCGCCATTGTGGGCAACGACAACGGCGAAATACTGCTCATGAAACGTGCCGATAGTGGGATTTGGTTGTACCCCACAGGTTGGGCCGATGTGGGCTATTCACCAGCAGAAGTTGCAATGAAAGAAGTTCACGAAGAAACAGGCATTGAATGTGAAGTGCTCGAGTTGCTTGGCGTTGTCGACGGTATGCGGATGGGCTTCTCGCGCTTTGGCATGTACATGTTGTTGTTTAGGTGTCGTGCAACAGGTGGCTCGTTGAGTGGGCATCCGTTAGAGACGGCCGATGTGGGTTGGTTTAGCCGCGACAACTTGCCATCACCTGCTGCAGGTGTGCAGTGGTGGGGGCCGATGGCATTCAATGCAATTGATGGAAAACATTCAGGTGCCACGTTTGATGCACCACGACAGCCCGTGTGGCGCCAGGGCGACAATTAAATTATTTGTCTTGGTCGCGCAAGAACTGTTCAACTTCTTCCATCAGCATGTCGGCATCGGCCGGGTCTGAGGCATCGTCGCCAGTATCTACTGCAAAATCGAATTGCAATTGCGAATCGTCTTCTTCGAAATCGAAGTCGTCATCGTCGTCTTCAATGGTGATGCCAGCGTCGCTCATGCTTTCTAAACGTGAGACGTATGAGCGAAGGTCGTCGTCATCGTCGAGCATAGAGTTGAGTTGTAATTCGTATGCATCGATGCGGCTCATCATGTGACCAACGGGTGCAGGAGTGCCGATGATGTCGCACGCGCGTTGCATGAGCGCCACAGAAGCTTTTGGTGAACTAATTTGCCCGGCATATGCAGGAACAGCTGCCCATAGCGATGCAGAAGGAACGCCAGCTTTGGAACACGCATCGTTGAGCACGCCAACGATGCCGGTGGGGCCTTCATAGCGAGAGCGTTGCAGGTCGAAACGGTCGACCAAGTTGTCGTCGGTTGCGGTACCAATGAGTTGTACCGGACGCGAGTGGGGAACATCGGCAAGAAGTGCGCCGAGGGTGAGAAACAAAGATGCATTGTATTTTTCAATGACGCTGACAATTTGCTCGCTAAACAAACGCCAGCGCAATGCGGGCTCGGGGCCAAGAATGAGAATGACATCGGAACCAGCCGAACGGATGTGCCACAAACCTGTTGCTGGCCACACAATGCTGCGTACGCGACCATCAGACAAGCGCACTTGTGGGCGAATGGTGGCGAAGTCGGTGAAGAACTCGGGTTCAATTTCGGCAAGTGCTGTTGCACCCCAACCTTTGACCAAGTTTTGCACTGCGCTTGAAGCGGCATCGGCGGCATCGTTCCACCCTGTAAAAGCAGCGATGACAGTGGGGTTCACCAGCGTGGGTTCAGAGATCCAACGGATGTGGGGCGAGTTTCCCATTCGTGATAACGCTATCTACAACTCACTCCAACTGTGGTCGAACCGAGTAGGAACCGCCTCCACCAGCGGCAATAACATCGTCGAGCCAGTTCCCTGAATAGACCTCGTTGGGGCCTTGCATGAGGTCATTTTCTGTGGCTCCTTCTGGAGTGGTCACGAGGGTCCAGGCTTGGCGTTTATAGGTCCAATTCTCGGGGTATAGGGCGTGCGCCTCGCGCCACCATGGCACAGCGGCATCGTGGCCCACGGTGCGATGGAGGTGCTCGCCGAGGGCGAAACACGCAGCTGCTCGAGCCTGATTACTCGACACCGGCTGTGAAGCTGCCACCACTTCTTCAGGCGACATGGCGTATTTGCTCGCTGCACCATGACGTGCCCAATCGAGAATTGCTGAGCGGTATCCCTCTGAGTCATCGGGAATTGACTTCACTTCGCGATACATCTTTTCAATCCGCGGTGGAAGGCCAGTGGGAACTTCCTGATCGCGCAGCGGGCTGCGTTCAATGGAAGCGGCTTCGGCGGGGCGTACCAACATTCCGTTTTCATCAATCCACACAGCCATGGGCACATTGATGAATCCGAAGAGTTCATCGGTGATGTGAGTGGTGTCGATGAGTGATGGATGCGTGGGCTCTGCGAGCGCAATCCATGGCTTGGCATGTTCGGGGTTGATGTCGAGCGCAACAGTAACCACGCTGACGCCAAGCGATTCAATTTCTTCGTGCAGTGCCTGCCACCCGGGCAGAGCTGTTCGACAGCCTCACCAACTCGCCCAGGCCACCATGATGATGCGTCGACCTCGCAATGAATTGAAATCGAAAGCGCGACCCATTGCATCGATGAGCGACGAAGGGAAAAATGCTTTTGCGCTAGCGAGAGCGCGACCCGTTGTAGTGGCAACACCTAGTGCCCACACATTGTGCGAGGCATCGTGCACCAGTGGCATGCCCAACTTTTTAGCGGCGACGGTGACATCGACAACGCCGTTAGTGAGTGCGCCAGGCGCAGGAACACAGAGTTCACCGCGGCATAAACCTTCAGGTTTCGCTTCCCAGCCAGTTGCTGCAAGAAACTCCGGAACGCTGAGTTGGGTGCCTGAAATAATCACAATTCATACAGTAGAGGAAAATTGACCGCACTGCGCAGATCAAAGCCCTCTATTGTTAACAACAACGAAGGGGAATAATGAGCGCCACTATTGAGATTGCAACAGAATCTACCGACGAACTTGTTCGCGCAATGGCTGTGCTCATTCCTCAACTGTCGAAGTCGAATCCACCACCTAGCGCTACCGACTTAACTGCCATCATTCACTCGGAAGCTTCAGTCCTCTTCATTGCCCGGGTAGACGGGAAAATTGCAGGGGCATTGACCCTTGCCACTTTTCGCATTCCTACTGGTGTGCGCGCTTGGATTGAAGACGTTGTTGTTGACTCTGAAGCACGCGGTCACGGTGTGGGTGAAGCATTAAATATGGCCGCAATTGCCGAGGCGCGCAGCCGTGGTGCCATCACGGTTGAACTCACATCGCGCCCATCGCGCGAAGCAGCTAATCGTTTGTATCAACGCATTGGTTTTGTGCAGCGCGAAACGAATATTTACCGCTTTACTCTCTAAAAATGACGGATAAAGATATGCCGATGTACGGAGAAGTTCTTGGAGTTCATCTATCAGCGAAGCACGAGTTTTCAAAAGCTTCTGTTGATGAAATTGAATTAATAGAAAACCATGGCGTGAAAGGTGATGCTCATGCTGGGGTCACTATTCAACACCTTTCCCGCGTTGCACGAGACCCAAGCCAACCCAATTTGCGACAGGTACATCTTGTGCACAGCGAATTAATTGATGAGTTGCGAGAGCAAGGGTTTGCTGTGGAAATGGGGTCAATGGGTGAAAATATCACCACAAGAGGAATTCCACTTTTAGATCTCTCTGTTGGAACACGCCTCGTCTTTGCTGGTGGCGCAATTGTTGAGATCACTGGGCTGCGCAATCCTTGTGTACAACTTGATAAGTATCAAGACGGACTACGCAATGCGGTCATTGATCGCGACGATGAGGGGAACCTTGTGCGGCGTGCAGGGGTGATGGGCATTGTTGTTCAATCAGGGCATCTTAAAAAAGGTGCAAGAGTACAATGTGAGCAACCACGAGGAACTTACATTCCGCTGGGCCCTGTCTAACGACGAGCGAATTCTCTCGGGTCAGTTATTTTGCGAGTTCAGCTTCAATAGCTGAAGTGAGTGCTGCATCGTCGGGAGTAGTTGTTGGAGCAAAACGCTTCACTACTTCACCTTGACGGTTCACCAAAAACTTTTCGAAGTTCCACAACACGTCGGGATCTTGGTTTGGAGTCATACCAAAACCTTTGAGGCGATCACGGAATGCATCGGGGTCACCTTCTGCGCGAGGTGCCGCTGCTGTGAGTGCTGAGTACAAAGGATGCTTGTCGTCACCGACAACGCTGATTTTGGAGAACATTGGAAACTTCACGTCGAACTTTGTGCTGCAGAATTCTGCAATTTCAGCATCGGTGCCGGGCTCTTGAGCACCAAAGTTGTTGGCAGGAAAACCAAGTACGGCAAAACCTTTGTCTTTGTAAGTTTGGTGCAGGCTTTCGAGAGCTTCGTACTGTGGGGTGAGGCCGCACTGTGAGGCGACATTGACAACCAACATGACCGACCCGGCGAAGTCGCCCAAGGTGGTGTTAGCGCCAGAAATTGTTGTTACGGGGATGTTGTGCACTGATGTCATGTGGGAGATCCTAGCCCCTCATTTTCGCCACGTGAACCCCACCAGATGAACGCTGTGGCAATAAAAATGAACATTGCAATAATGAAGGCAAATGGCTTCACTGTTCCGTTAAATGCGCTTGTTGCCACACTCCCGAGAAGTGCTGCACCTGCTGTGGAGAAAGTGCCAATAATGGCTGTTGCAGTGCCGGCAACGTGAGGCACGGGCATCATTGCGGCTGCATTGCAATTAGGAACAAGACCTTGTGCGACGGGTACAACACACGCAACGGCAATATAGAACACCCAGAATTGTGGATGTTCTTTCCCAGTAAAGGAAACCACAACAAGTGCCGCTGAGGTGAAGAGACCAATGAGCGACATCCGGCGAAGCAAAGCGGTGATGCCAATGCGTTTCACAATGCGGGCGTTGTTCAAAGAGTTGACGGCCAGCAAACACGCCACAACACCAAAAATCAGTGGGAACCAATTTCCGTATCCATAAATATCTTCAACAATGACTTCAGAACCTGCAAGGTATGTGGTCATGACGGCGAAGAGAAATGTCATTGCAAGAGTGAAGCTGACTGTTTGGCGATGAGTGAGAACTTCCTTGCCGGCCTTGCTGACCGCACTCCACGTAAATGGTCGGCGATTGTCGACGGCCAGAGTTTCAGGAAGACGACGTGCCCACAACATGAGCAGCACACCAACAACGCTGGGGAACCAGAACACAATGCGCCATGGTGCAATTTTGAGTAAGCCTGCACCGAGGCTCGGGGCAAGAATGGGGACGAGCAAAAACACGGCAGTAATGGTTGACATCAGCTGAGCCATCACTGTTCCTGCAAAGCGGTCGCGAATCATTGCGGTACTCAATGAACGTGCTGCAGCAGCACCGAGGCCCCAAATGAAACGAGCGGCAATGACCCAACCCCACGATGGCGCAACGCTGGCAAGAATGCCGCCAAGGGAATACAAAGCGAGCCCGGCGAACAACAAACCGCGGCGACCGTATTTGTCAGACGCAGGGCCATATAGCCACGGACCAACTGCGAGTCCCAAAAAGAACGCCGTCACAATCCAGCTCACCTGTGATGAGTCGGGGCTCATGCCATATTCAAGGCGCATCTTGGGAAACGCCGGCAACATGAGGTCAATGGCAAGAGCGCTACTTGCCATGAGTGCGGTGGTGAGAAGAATGAATTCGCGACCACTCGCTACGCCTTTTTCTTTGACATCGTCTCCAGAAGAGAAAGTTCGTGAAGAAGAAAACGGCACTGTCTTACGTTAGGTCATTTCCCACTGTTCTCACGGGCTGGGGAGTATTGCGACCATTTACCAGTATCTGAAATGAGATTCCACAATTTTTCTTGATGAGCAGCAATCCAGAGCTCGCTGAGATGGAATTGATTGCGAAAGACATATTGGTGATCGAGGAAGGGAATACAGATGGGCAAGTAAGGGCACGCAAAAGTGTCGTAGTCAATACTGAACACGTTCTCGCGAGTTTTTGCTTCCGACCGGTAGATCAATTCAGTAGGAAAGGGGCTGGTGTTGGCCTCGTAAGCACACGAGGAAATAGCAGATGCACCCGACAAGCATTGCGCAGGATCAAATGAAGCAAAGGGGAGTGGTTCGAGTATGGCCACTCTCGCTGCAAGTTTCAATAGAGCATCGAGTGCCGCTGAAGTGCTGCGCGCAACAACTGCAGAAAGATCATCTATCGTTGGATCTTCAGGTACATAAAAGGCATCGGGTCGCGAGCCCGGGTCGCGAGAGACGCTGGTGACAATAATGATGTCGGGTTTCAATGCCGGCAGAAGTGTGCTGTACCACTCGGCACGAGATTTTTTGCACCGAGTAACAAGTGTTTCATCATGTGCTGCCCACAGGAGCCCAGGCTGCCATGGGCAACCCGAGCGAGTAAGTGCCGAGAACGTGAAGTGCTTTTCACGAGCAAGTTTGACAAATGTAGGAATGAGCATCTCTGCATTGCTGTCACCCATCAACACAACGTGTTGTGATGGGGAAGCTTGTGAAGTGTCGGTGTACAAAGTGCATTTGCTGGGGTCACTAGCAGAACAAGAGTGAATGAGTTCTGCGGCAGGCATTGCACTTTTCATATCGAAGATTTGTGGTGGTGCCGCACTCAGAATTGCCTGAACCTCGGGTGGTAACCCTGAGGTACTGATAGTTGAAACGCTTTGGCGCACTTTGGGGGTGCCATCAAGCAGTGGTCTGACCAGCAATGTTGCTGTCAGCACGCTGAGAGTAAGACCAACGGCAACAACGGCGCGCGGAATGTGATGCAGTTTTTTACTGAGGCGAATGGGCGTTTCGACAAGCTCGTAACTCAGTGCCGATAAAGCAGTAGCGCCAACGAGGGAAAACACAGCCAGTTGCAGTGGAGACAGTGAAAGCGCTGGCTTCGAGAGAACAATGAGTGGCCAATGCCATAAGTAGGTGCCGTAGGAAATGCGGCCGAGGTAGGTGAATTGTTGAGAAGAAAAAAGTCGTTGTAGTGGAGAGGGAAAGTGTGGTTCAAGTGACCAGATGAGCCCCACTGCTGCAACTGTTGCCAAAATTCCACGAGTGCTTGCTGAAAGCGCAGAGAAAAACCACCCGTCGCCAATGGCGAGAGCAATAAATGCAATCAGCACAAGTGGGGTAATGGCACTTTGGAAAGGAAGTTTTGCTGCAGCGCTCGCCGATTCTTTCTGACGAAGAAGGAACACGGCGAGTAACGCACCGGCCGCGAGTTGATATACGCGAGTATCGGTGGCGTAGTAGGCCCGCATGGGGTTGCTTTGTTGCGTAATGATTTGTAATGCGAGCGACGCAGTAAACAACGCACTAATTCCCAAAATGATGTTGCGGAACTTTTTGAGTGGTTCCCCCCACTTGGTGAACAGTACCAGCAGCAACGGAAATGCGAAGTAGAACTGTTCTTCAATGGCAAGTGACCAGAAATGTAAAAACGGACTTTTGTTGACATCATCGGCAAAGTAATTTGTTGATGCACCAAGAAAATTCCAGTTCGCAACGTAAAGGAGCGAACTGCGGGCATCGTTCACAAAACTCATTGCCACAAGCCGCGGTTCGGTGATTGATGCAACAAGGCAAATAACAACAATGGCAATGAGCGCAGCGGGGAGAAGTCGCCGCACACGCCGGGCATAAAAACGGCGCAGCTGGATGGCCCCAGTAGTGCGATGTTCGGCGAGCATCACGTTGGTGACAAGAAAACCTGACAATACAAAGAAGAGGTCGACACCGATGAAGCCCCCTCGCATCCACGTGAGTTCACTATGGAAGAGGACCACCAGATATACGGCAACTGTGCGCAGACCGTCGAGAGCAGGACGATGCGTGAATACCTCAGTTGAGGGCAGGGGAGAAGGAGCGGAATGAGACAACGTCGGCATTCTATGAGTTTGAAAGGTCTCGTGCTAGAGACTCAGCCGAACAATGATGGCCGCATCGTTTGATTCTTGACGCCGAAACACACCCTTCAGAAACGACGAGACGTTGACAAAGCGGGCAACGATGCCGTATTTCTTCTTCACCGCTTTTTCTACAGTGGCAAGGTCTTGTGGGTTTTCTTGTGGTGTGACTACTCGTGCAGTGCCGTGCACTTTGGTACTTCCCTCAAGCACGCGACCCCGAAAGTCGCATGGTTGAAGTGACACATGCGCATTGGCGCGAACACGCTTGACCTTCCATGCGTTGCCTTCAGAGGTGAAGGCCACCTCACTCGGCGAAAGTTGAACAATCCACACGGGAAGAGACACTTCTTCGCCATTGCGTTTCACACTGGTAAATGAGACGTATTTTTCATTGCCAATATGCCCAGTTGTGCTCATGGGGGAAGTGTATTGCTCCCTGGTTGCCGCACCATCACTTGTCGTGTTTCTGTATTGAGCGAGAGCTTCCAGCCCCCTTCATGAACACATCGATGATGTGTGGCGCAGAGCGGAATGAGATTGTTGAGGTCGGTGGGGCCGCCACTGTTCCAAAACGTGAGGTGGTGTGGCTGACATTGCCCCACGGGAACCTGGCATTGTGGAATTGCGCATGTGGGGTGCATTGCTTCGAGTGCTTGGCGTTGTTGTCGCGAAGCGAGACGAGAGGCGCGACCCAGGTCGAGAACTGCACCAGCAGAACTGAGAACGACGGGAATGATTTTTGCTTCACATGCCATACGACGAATGGTGCTGATGGGAATGTTCACATCGGTTCCGGTGTGCATGACGGTGTCTTGATGAACGCCTTCAATGAGCGTGCGATAGTCGATGACTACGCTGATTTCTGCGCGCTGATGGGGCGAAACATGATTGATGCCATCGGTTGCCTGATGAACAAGAGCTATGAGCCCCAACGCGTTGAGGTGCCGCGCTCGTGCTTCGCCGTCGGGGCAGGTGCTGGGGGTGCGTTCATGGAAAAGACGGTCGACCACCTGTTGCAATTTGCCAACAAAGGAGAGCCCGGATTCGGGATCGAATTCGCCATGCATACACACCATTCCGGAATCGCGGTCGACCCAGTGCCGCAACCATGTTTTACGACGTTGTTGTTCTAAGCGCTCGAGTTCATTGTGTGAAGAAAGGCGTATGACTGCTTGTTTCATTGCACGTGAGAAATTGTCGGGCGTGGAATGTGTGGCCACGTTGGCGAGCCATTCGCTCTGCTGTGAAATATGTGCGCGTTCTTCGGAACTCCATGAATTCATATTGCGCGCGACGATGTCGATATGCGCGCTAGAGACAGCACCCACCTGAAGCGCCGACTCTAATTGGGGAAACTCATTGAGTACTTCCACGCGCTGTAACTCGCGACGAGCATCGCTGCGGGTCATACCGCTAGCAGAGGTGAGTACCTGTTCAGGAAGAACGCCTTGAGATACTGCCGAAATTTCTTGGAGGCGCCGTGTGAGTTGCACGTGAAAAGAGTCGACCCAGGCTTGCACCTCGGAAAGTTTTTTGAGTGCACGCCGCAGCCCTTCAGTGTTGAGCATTGCAACTTCAAGAAGTAAGAGTTCACGCAGAGATTGTCGAACTGAAGTGGTGTGGTCTTGTGATGGAACCAGTTGAAGAGCGCCCATTGTGTACCTTCATGTGAAGTATGTAACTGGGCGCAATGCCGATACGTGAACGATAGGTGCGGGGTGTGACAGGCAACTAGAGTTGCGAGGTGAGCACACGCGACTTCTGGAATGAAAAATTTGCTAATACCGAATATGCCTATGGCACTGAACCCAATGAATTCCTTGCTGCATCGGTAGCAAAGCTCAAACCAGGCGCAGCACTGAGCCTCGCCGAGGGCGAAGGGCGAAATGCTGTGTGGCTTGCACAGCAGGGTTTTACGGTTTCCTCTATTGAGCAATCAGAGAAGGGTGTTGCGAAAACTCTGCGGCTTGCTTTGCAGCGAGGGGTCATTGTGATGGCCGAGCGTGGTGAGCTGGAAACCTTTCACATCCAGCCCAACTCGTGGGATCTCATCGTGTCGATCTATGCCCATACCCCACAAGAATTGCGCCGAAAACTGCATCGCCAAGTTGTTGCCGGTTTGAAACCAGGAGGAGTGTTCATTCTCGAGGCCTACACGCCAGCGCAAATTCCTAATAACACTGGCGGCCCCAAAGATGCCTCCCTCATGCCCACTGCGGAACTGCTGCGTTCAGAGCTCAATGGGTTGGTATTCGACCATATTGCAGAAGTGGAACGCGACGTGGTGGAAGGCTCACTGCACACGGGCACTGCACAGGTTGTGCAAGTAGTTGCTCATCGCGCACCTTAGACTTTCATCATGTCAGAAATTTTGGAAAGCCCCATCGAGTTCGTCGCCAACCACATCAAAACCTATGTTGCAACGAACGGTGAAGATGGTCATATGTGGCAAGGCGTACCGTGCTTGCTTCTCACGACAACGGGAAGAAAATCTGGCGCTCAACGACGTTGCGCACTCATTTATGGAATGGATGGCAACGACTACATCGTTGTTGCATCACGTGGTGGCGATGCAAATCATCCGTTGTGGTACAAAAACATGCTCGATGAGCCAACGGTGACCCTGCAAGTAAAGGGCGATGTATTTCAGGCAACTGCCAACACTATTGCCGAAGGTGCAGATCGTGACAGGTTGTGGAATGCAATGGCAGCTATTTGGCCCGACTACAACACGTATGCAGAAAAAACAGAGCGACGCATTCCGTTGGTGCGACTCACGCGTATTTAATTACTCCGTGGGTGGCGTGAAGATGACATCAAAAGTCAACTTCATCACTTTCACCCACGACTCTGCTTCTATCTCATTGTGATCGAGGTCAACCAAGATGCGTGAGAGCGCATGACCCTGAACAAAAATACCAAGTGCGTGAGCAGTGATGTCGGTACGGACCCAACCCATTTTTTGCCCGTATTCAAAAACTTCTGTAATGGCATTGGTGTACTGGTTTTGCTTTTCTTGTAACGCGTACCACAAGTCTGGACGACCGTATGCGCTTGAGATTGTGTTGAGACGCATCGCACGTATTTTGCGGTCGTTTTTCTGCATGCTCAAAATAGTGAGGCCAAGCAAATTTTCTACAAACTGGTCGAACGTCGTGCAGGTCAAAAGACCGCTTCGTAGTTCCTCAGAATCACTCTCGAGGTAAGAACTGTACTGAGCAATGCGTGCTGCATAAATGAGACCTTCGCGGTCGCCGAAGTGATAGTACAAAGAACCTTTTGACACACCTGTTTCCAAAAGAATGTCGTCGATGGTGAGTTGAGATTCACCGCTGTCTTCAAGGCGGCGAATGACAGCTTTCAGCACAATGTCAACAGTGGACTCAGAACGCTGTTGCGGTGCAGGTGGTTTCTGTGTAGTAGCCATTATTCACGTTCAATGTAGGGAGCAAGTAGTTGCTGCACGCGCATGTGCTCGGGAATGTTTTCAATACCGATCATGCGGTCGACTTGTTCATGGAAGTTCCAAATACGACGCTCTTGGTAGTTCACCACGATGCCCTTCATTGCAGGCGACTCGAGAGACTCTTGCATGGGGGCCATGTTGCGTTTGTCTTCGTCCATGATGTGGTCGAATTCATCCATACGTTGCTGCCAATGTGGTGGCAACTCGTCGCCTTCCCAATCTTTTGGTGCGTAGTGCACCCAGTCGAGGCGCGTGGTTTTTTTATCGATAGGCCAGAACATGAGAAACGGATAGCCATAAGCAGCAACGGGTGCAATGAGATTGGGAAATAAACTAAATGCAGTGCTTGTAGAGCGAATGAGATTGTTCACCGATGGAATATCGATGAATCGTGGATCGGAAAACTTTTGAAAGTCAGACCAATCTTTCATGCCGCGCATCTCCACTGCTTTTTTGGAAAAAGGAGTAACCATGCGGCTACAACCGTTAGGGAAAAGACCCATGGTTGCTCCACGGTTGTCGAGTGCCGACCAACCACCACGATCATGAATAAATTTAAAGTGATACACCTCAAAAAATGCTTCGGCAGTTACTTTCCAGTTGCACGGAATGGTCATGCTGCGTGGGCCAACGGCGCGCAACTCTTCACCGGCAAGTTCTTCCATTTGTGCGAACGGCACACCAAACCACTCTTGGAGTGATGCTGCGTTGGGGTCTTGGTTGACAAAGACCCAGCCTTGCCAAACATCGCAGGAAATAGTGGTGAGAAATTTGTCTTCGCGACAGAAGTCGATGAAGTCACGTTCGTCGGGAATGCTGACGAGGCTTCCGTTGTCGATGCTGTACACCCAACCGTGGTATTGGCAACGCAGTTGATTTGCGCAGCCCATTTTGTCACGCACAACAGGTGCGCCGCGATGTTGACAGGTGTTGTAGAAGGCACGCACTTTCATGTCGTTGCCACGCACAATGACTATGGGAACTTTGAGGTCGCCAAATGTGAAGTAGTCGCCAGGGTTGGGAATATCTTCCGCACGACCCGCCATGACCCACACCTTTGACCACAAATGTTTGCGTTCAAGTTCGTAGAACTCATCAGTGATGTAGCGATCAACCGAAATATCGTGGAACTTGGGGAAGCCGGCCGGTTCACCCGGGCGAGCAAATTGAGCTTCCATTTCACGAGTGAGCCGTTCAATTAGTGCAGCGTCCATGGCATTACGTTAGAACTTCTCTGGCCCAGAGTGTGTATCGGTACTTTGCGGCAAATTGTGAGGGATTTACAGTTCTTTTTCAATGGCAAGAAGGTCTTCAGCAGCTTGGCGGACCTGCCAATCACGGTCGAGGAGAGCTTTTTCTAACGCTGCTGTTACTTCGGGACCATCGAAGGGGGCGAGAGCCAAAATGGCGCGACGCCGTACGGCTGGTTTATCGGCACAGCCTTGCAAGATGACGGGCACGGCCCGTGGGTCGCCGATGGCTCCTAGTGCCGCAATGCATGATTCACGAACAATGGCATGGTCGTGATCTGCGCCGCCTTCGAGCAACAAAGCGAATTCTTCAGGGGTCACATCAACTCGTTCGCCTAATGACCACGCAGCGGTTTCAGCAACGGCAAAGTCAACATCGTGCAAAAGTATGGAGAGGTTGATGCGTGGTTCAACTGCACCGAGTTGAGCCAAGCGGTGACGTACTAACCGTGATGGGTCAACTTCAGCACGACGGATGTGCTCGTCGGTGAGCACATTATTTTTTAAAAGCCCGTGCAGTGCAAGTGAGCGAATATGGTCGTTGGCGTGTGTGAAGGCAGCGCACAGCAGTTCAGAGTTGCCTTCATGGCTGGCGAGTAAAACTTCGTGTGCTTGCATAGCGAGTGGTACTCGATGAACGCTTTTACTTCAGCAAACCGGTAATGGAACCAACTGCCGAGCTCACCACGAACGACAATGCAAAAGCCAAGGTGGCTCCAACCGTGAGGGCAATCGCGAGCAAAAGCCCTGACGATTGTGCCTTGCGCGCTGGGGTGGGTTCTTCGTAGAGGGGTTGTTCGCGGCGGTCGACGCGCACAAGTAGCGGTCGAGGGGCGCTTTTCGAGCCATTGCTGAGGAACCGGTCGATGAGGTTTTGAGCTGTGCCGCCCCGACCCAGAAGAAAGATGGCGATGCAGGCGAGGAAGGTCACTACAACTGCTCGTATGGTGACATCACTATTCGAGAGTGCAACAATCGAGAGCGATATGACTGAGTTAACCCCGGAGAAACTATTGAGCACGATGCCCACAATGGTACCTCCACCGCCGCAACCTGCCACACCACACAGGCGTTTGTGGTGGGCCTTACCTATTGTCACGTTGGCGTGGCTGGTCCCATTGGCCATTGTGGTGTCGGGGTCAATGCCTATTCAGCGGTGGGAAACTGCTCCCGGTGAAACCAATGCGGTGGGCCCGCGTCTCTCATTCGATGGCGCGAAACGCTATACCTCAGAAAATCCTTTTCTTTTTGTCACCGCATTCGGAACACAACTCACCGCATTAGAGAGTTTTGTAGGTTGGGTCGACGCCGACATCAATGTGCAAACAAAAAAGCAACGCTTTGGGACCGTCAACCCCACAGCACAACGTCGTTTGGGTTACCAAGCGATGATTGGTGCAAAGC
>WLST01000100.1 GCA_009711295.1 Actinomycetota bacterium
GTCGATAGTGGCGATGGTTCACGGACGGCGCGTTCTTCAGTAAAAGTCATTTCCGAGGAATTACAACGGTCATTACAAACCGTATTCGATGAAGCTCAAAAATCTGTAGAACCAAGAACGTTGAAGAGATCCACCAAATAATCAGGATCCTTGGTTCCGCACATTTCGCGCGCTGAATGCATTGACAGCTGGGGAACACCAATATCGATGGTGTCGATACCTATCCGCGTAGCGCTCACTGGCCCGATTGTGCTGCCACATGGCATCGCATTATTCGCCACAAAGTCTTGAACAGGAATACCTGCACGACGTGCAGCCACTACGACTCGAGAAGAAAGCGCACCGTTCGTTGCGTAGCGTTGGTTTGCATTGCGCTTAATGACGGGTCCTAAATTGACCATCGGAGCATGTTGATGATCGTGCCTTTCTGGATAGTTCGGGTGAATCGCATGTGCATTATCGGCAGACACCATGACTGACTTCTTTGCCAGCGCGCCCAAAGTTGAAACACCCTTGCGCTCGAGTAGGAGTTCTGCCAAAACATGTTCAAGCAGAGGGCCGGCAGCTCCGTTAATACTCTCGGATCCGACCTCTTCATGATCGAAAAGAGCGACGAGAAGTGGCATATTTGGTTGAGTATTTGCAATCAGGCTTTTGACTGCAGCCCAGCAAGAAACCTGGTTATCTAGTCGTCCTGATACGAGAAATTCACCTGAGGATCCGAGTAATGCCGATTTCTGCGTATCGAACAGTTGCAGGTCGAAACCAGTGAGGAGTTCTGGCGACACTCCACTCTTTTCACATAACCATCGAGTGAAGAGCAGTGAGGTGTCTGTACCCCAAATGGGCTTCATGTGATTTTGTCGGTGTAGGTGTAGTCCCTTGTCTGAGATTTCGCGATCTAAGTGAATTGCCAATTGGGCGACGCGAGCAACGGGTGTATTTACACATACGAGCTTGCTCGTACCATCAGTCAAATGAAGTTGGCCAGCGATGCCGAGGTCTCTATCGAGCCATGAATTGAGAAGTACTCCTCCGTAGATCTCTATATTCAACTGTGCCCAGCCGAGCGTGTGTGACGAACTATTGGGTTTCAGATGCAGACCAGGAGAATCGCTGTGGGCGCCGTAAATGAGTACACCATCAGAAGCGGAAATGTTTTCTGGCCAGTTCCATGCGATCAAAGCACCACCACGCTGAACGAACCCTTTTTCTAGCGCAAAGTGACTAGTGCCTGAATTGATATACGGCTGTGAAGCAAAGCCGGCATTCTCCAGCTCTTGAGAAGCGGTATTCACTACATGAAACGAGGTGGGGCTCACATCGAGGAACTCTTGCAGCGAAATCATTGCTCAGCCCTTTTGAACCAGTCCCATTGGTAGACCGGTTCCACGGAGATGGGAAGTTTCATTGATGGTGACAATGGACCTTTCACCGCTACGAGCAGCAGCTACACGATGTATGGAGGTGTAGTTGGGGTAGAAGAACCCTTGGATGTAGTTGGTGAGTCCGAGTATGTGTGTGAGATAAGCGTTAATCACTCCGCCGTGGCACACAATGGCAATGCGGTGCCCAGAATGTTGATCGATGAGTTTTTCAATGGCACCAATTGTCCGCTGATTGAAATCATCCACAGATTCTTCGTGAACATTCCACTCGCCCTTGAGCATGGCTTGCCAACGGGGGTCATTGGCAGCTTTGAGTTCTTCCACGGGAACGTATTCATTGGAGTTGCGATCCCATTCAGCAACATCGTCAATGAGGGTGACACCTACCTTTTGCAGTGCTGCAAGGGGAGCAGCCGTTTGCTGAGCGCGGCGGAGCGGGCTGGCATACACGGCATCGATTTTCTCGGAGGAGAGATACTTACCGAGATGTTCAGCTTGCAATAGGCCTTCAGGCGCCAATTCAGGATCGGCAATTCCTTCCGTGAGCTCGCGGCGGACAGGGAGTGCGTGACGAATAATGAGAAGTTCCATGGACCCTCTACGTTATTGCACGTGGGTCGACTTCATGAAGCCGAATTGTCTATTTAGTGATCTTTTGAGTATCGATTGCGATGTCTTGACCAAAAAATGTGCAAGTAACCGATGGGCCGTTCGTATTTCCTTGCACCTGTTGCGAGATCTTTGAGGCACAGTCAGCCAACGAAGCTCGTTGAGAAAAGGCGATTCCTCCAGTGGCAGTCAAAATGATGGAAAAAATAATTTTTGTAACCACAGAGCTGATGAACTTCAAAATGATGAGAAGCAATAAGACGCACACTGCAATTGCTATGAGAGAGCCGTTTTTGGCTTGATCTACTGTGAGTGAACTGGTGATGCTTTGGAAGTCCATGGAGGAACCTTAGCGTTGGTTCATATTGTGGATGAGGACTCCTTGCGTTGCGAAATACGGTAACTTTTGCATATGGCTAATGTCTCGCTCACACCAAGTGGTCCACCAGAAACTGTCTTGCCGGTTGACCCGCCTGAGATTCAACAACTCATTGCAGAGATTTTTGCCTCACAAAGCCTCGATCGCGCCAAGTTGTTACAACTCGTTTCCTTGGTGCCGCGATCACCAAGTGCGTGGGCCTTATACGGGCGAAATGGTCAAGATACGTTAGAGTGCTATGCCGCATACCGCGTGGGTTATCACCGCGGTCTCGACCTTCTGCGTGCTAACGGATGGCGTGGCTCTGGTTTTGTGCGCTGGCAACACTCGAGCAACCGGGGTTTTCTTCAATGCCTGCTAGGACTTCAGTTAGCTGCTGAACTCATTGGAGAGAACGACGAAGCAGAGCGTTGCAGATTATTCCTATTGCAACTAGATCCGTCAGGTGTTCCACAAGACGTACAGAAGTCGCACGCTTAAGTACTGTTTTCACGACGTCGACCAGCATGCCAACTTTATGGGCCATATTAAATGGGGGCCTCAGCACACGTTTTGGTTCTCCAAAATATTTGGCTCAGAGAAACGGCGAGACCTTCTTAGAGATTGCTCAGAAACGAATTCTTGAAGTGAGTAATTCCGCAGATCTCTTGGTGGTGAGCGGGGGAGTCACTCACGACACTGGCTGGTCTCATGTGGTCGATAGCGCCGAATTCTCTGGCCCCCTAGCTGGTCTGCACTCTTTATTTCAACTAGGTCTTGCGCAGAACTCAGAGGTGCTGGTCATTCAACCTATCGATATGCCGCTCATCCGTTCTGGTGATTTGCGTTCATTACGTGATGGTGCGCTGCGCAGCCAAGGACTCATCGTCGCTCAATCTGAAGCGTCTGGTGATCAGCACTGGGTACTAGCGGCTGTTCATCGCTCTCTTTTTCGGGAAGCAATTGCCCACGTTGAAACTGGCACGTGCAGATCGTTAAGAAATCTCTGGTCGAATGCTGATTGTGAGTTCCTCAATTTCCCCGATGAATTGCTGGTTAATGTCAATCATCCACAGGATCTGCCAACATCTGATTTTTAGTCGGTAGTGATGTTGTCTTGGACAGAAATGACTATCATTTCGATATGGCAATACAGGAAATTTCAGTTGACGAACTACAGGGACTGTTACCCAACATTGTTCTCATTGACGTCCGCGAGACGGATGAATAC
The DNA here is from genome assembly GCA_009711295.1 of Actinomycetota bacterium. Classification (GTDB taxonomy): domain Bacteria; phylum Actinomycetota; class Acidimicrobiia; order Acidimicrobiales; family Ilumatobacteraceae; genus F1-20-MAGs119. The sequence goes on from WLST01000100.1 coordinate 3,587, forward strand.
ATCTCTGGGCATGTTCCAGGTGCAATTTCCATCCCACTGTCGACGGTACAAAATAACGTTGAACCCTTTCTTGCGCAGAAGCCAACGTATGTCATTTGCTTAGGTGGCGGACGTAGTTATCGCGCCTGCGAGTTTGCTGAACAAAGTGGGGCAGAATGCATCAACGTCGCAGGCGGCACCGGCGCATGGATCCAGTCCGGTTTCGACGTTGTATTCGGTGAATTGCCAAACACATAAATGAGCACTGCCTATCGCTGGATAGACGACGATCAATCTGCTTCAGCTGTTGCAGATCAACTCAAGACAGTTGCGAATTATGCAATTGATACAGAGTTTCATCGCGAAAAGACATATTTTCCGCAGCTCGCTCTTATCCAGATTCGTGTGGGAGATGAGACATTCCTTCTCGATGCTCCACGGCTTTCGGCTCCAGTGCTCGCAGAAATGTTTAATAACAATGCTGTAGCGATTCTCCACGCAGCCCAACAAGACCTCGAGGTTTTATCTCTGGCTTGTGGAGCTAAACCAGAGGTGATATTCGATACGCAAATCGCTGCCGGTTTCATCGGCTATTCAACGCCATCGCTTGCATCATTGGTACAACGCGAACTCAATATTTCACTTCCCAAAGGTGACCGCCTTACTGATTGGTTGAGGCGTCCACTTACAGCCGACCAATGTTCCTACGCAGCAAGCGACGTTGAGCATCTCCACGACCTACACAGAGTCATCAGCATCCAACTCGAACAGCTCAACAGGGAAAGTTGGGCACACGATGCATGCGCTGAGTTGGTGAAGCGACCAACGCAACCCATCGACCCCACAATGGCGTGGCTACGTATGAAGGATGCGCGCACACTCAAACCCAAGTCTCGTGGCGTTGCTCAATCGGTAGCACAATGGAGAGAGGAGCGTGCGCAGAAGCTCGATACTCCTATCCGCCAGGTGCTCCCAGATTTAGCGTTATTAGGCATATCTCAAAAAGCTCCGCAGAA
>WLST01000101.1 GCA_009711295.1 Actinomycetota bacterium
GACAAATCGGGGATTGCGTCGTTCTTCTCGTAAGCCTTGCGCACCTGGGTAACTTTTTGCCCCACTTGCATCGCTACGCGCTGAAACTCGAGGTCGAGATCGTCGGAAGTGACTTCAAGACCTTCTGCCAAAGCAACTGCACGCAATGCGAGGTCGGCCTTGGCGGCTTTTTGTGACTGGCCACGCATTGACTCGATGAATGCATTGGTGTCTTGGCCCGTTGCCGACAACCACTGGTCGAGAGCAATGCCTTGGGCTTGAAACTGCTGGATGGTGTTCTGCACGCGATTTTGCAAATCACTTGCCACCATCACTTCTGGCGCATCGATATCGACCAACTCCGCAAGCGCATCGGTGATGCGTTCCACCAACATATTGCGCGCTTGGTTCAACTTGATGCCGCTGATGCGCTCGGTAATACCTGCGCGCCACGCATCGACTGTGTCGTGTTCTGCAACATGTTCCGACACCCATTCATCGGTGAGTTCTGCAAGTTCAAGAACCTGTACGCGCTGCACGGTGACTGTGAAATCGGCAGCTTGTTCTGTGCCATTTGGTGTTGCAGTAAAAGTGAGTGTTGCACCTTTCACGGAACCTGTTACTTCTTCATCGAATGTTGGAGCAACCCAACCGCGACCAATTTCGTATACCCAATCGTCGGTATTGAGCCCCGGAACAGGATTGCCATCGCGTGTACCCGCGAGATCGACTGTGATGTAGTCGCCAACTTGTGCCGGACGATCGACGTCGGCAAGTTCGCCATGACGACGACGCTCAGAAGCCATTGCCTCATTGATGTCATCTTCTGCCGCAACAATTGCTGGCAATTCAACACGCAAACCCTGATAGCCAGGAACAGTGACGACGGGGCGCACTTCACACGTCGCATCGAATGCAACAACGCCATCTTCTTCACCAGAGATGAGTGAAACATCGGGGGTGGCGATGAGGTCGATGCTGTGCTCGCGCACTGCTTGTGCCAAGTACACCGGAACGGAGTCTTGAATTGCTTGCTGACGGGCAGCTGCAATGCCGATGCGGGCCTCGAGCAATTTGCGCGGTGCCTTGCCGTCGCGGAAGCCCGGCATGCGGACTTCTTTGGCGATTTTCTTAAAGGCCATGTCGATGCCGCGGTCGAGTTCCGACTGCTCTAGCTCGACAGAGAGTTTGACTTTGTTGTCTTCGAGGGTTTCAAGAGTGCTTTTCACAGGATGCTGAGTGTATCGGGAAGCGTGGATGTGGGGTTTACCTCCCTCCATGAGCAAGAATGGGGGGATGACGTTCTGGAAGCCTCACGCCCTTGCCACTCCGCACCCCGATCAAATTGACTTACGCAATGGAGACAAGGTTGTTTCCATTGTCGATATGCGCACCGACGACGGGGTCGTTGTTTCAGGCACCCCTGGCAAAGTGATTTTGTCGAATGGGTTCAATTGGCAGCGCTACCGCGTTCTTTTCGCCAATGGTGTGGAAATGGGCGACCTCGATCAGAGACACATCGCACCCACCGGCCGCACGGCGAAGCGTCTCATTAAGGCCGCACGCCGATAAGGTCTTCTTTTCCGGGGTGTGGCGCAGTTGGTAGCGTGCCTGGTTTGGGACCAGGAGGCCGGGGGTTCGAGTCCCCCCACCCCGACAACTCATCGGAAATTTGTACTGCTCTTCGAGCAGCAGTTGCCAGTGTGGGTTTGCCCCACTATTGTGACTAGTGACACTTCAACCATGAAGTGTTGAATACACAGCTCAAACCAATGAGGGGTATCACATGTTCCAGCGTTCGACCACACGGTCACGAGTGATGAAAAAAGTAGGAGCTGGTATTGCACTTGCTCTTCTTGCTTCCACCGTACCAATGGCAGCAAATGCAGCCAAAACCACATCATCAGCTGCCGGCAAGCCTGTATCCGGCGGAAAAATCACCGTTGGCGTCTTCGACACCTTCCCCGGATTCTGCATGAAGCAAATTCTCGCCAACTCGGCTCTCGGTGGAGCACGGAGCATTGCCGAAACCCTTTTCGAGCGCAATAGCAAAGGCAAGGTTGTTCCCTACTTGTTGAAAGATGCAACTCCTAGTGCCGACTTCAAAACATGGAACTTGGAAATTCGCAAAAAAGCTGATGGAAAGCCCATTCAATTCCACGACGGCGTTGCCTGGAATGCCGATGCACTCATTGCTAACTTCAACGCTATTCGTGGCCTTACCTACGTAGCCAATATCAGCAAAGATGTTGATAAGAACTTCCTTGGTTCAACAGCAGTTGCAGTTGGAAACGTTGTGAGCACCACCAAGGTCAACGACTACAACGTCACGGTTACTCTCAACTCGCCGCAAGCCGACCTGCGTGAATTGATGTACGCCTCTGGCCGTTTCATCATGCGCTCACCTGGCCAATTAGCCGATTCCAAAAAGTGCGCCAAAACCCTCATCGGAACTGGCCCTTTCAAGCAAAAATCTTCCAAGGCATCGGAACTTGTCGTAGAGAAAAACAAGAACTACTGGCGCAAAGACGCAGCAGGAACCCAGTTGCCTTACCTCGACCAGATCACATTCAAGTACGTCTCTGAAACTTCTTCACGCGTGAATAGTTTGAAGTCGGGTTCACTCGATGTTGCTCAGTTCAGTTCTGCATCGGAATCCAAGCAGATGAAAGACCTCAGCACATCAAAAACTGTCTCGTATTTCAAAACTGGCCAAGAGTTCTACCCTTCCCTATGGTTCAACACGTCTATCGCTCCGTTCAACAACCTCAATGCTCGCAAAGCCGTTTCGTTTGCCCTAGACCGCGAATATTGGGTGAAAACTCGTGGTAACGGAATCGCCGAAGCAGCAACCAGCATCGTGGGCAAGAGCAACGTCATGTACTCCACCAAGAACTTCCCTACTTTCGACATGAAAAATGCTACAGATGCTGCTGCGGCCTACAAGAAGGAAACAGGCAAAGACCTCGAGTTCGTCTTTCCTTCGGCCAACGACAGCTCCACACGGGCAAACTCAGAAGCATTTGTTGCAATGATGGCAAAAGCTGGTATCAAGGCTTCTTATAACGAAGAACTCATTAGCGACATCATTAACAAAGGATTCTTCGAAATTGGAACTGGCCTCAAGTATCAGGCTGCTTTCCTTCTGACTCTGGAAGGCATCGATGCGGCATTTAACTACATCTTCTTGTCGCCCAACATGTTTGAAGCAGGAACAACTAACCCAATGGCCGGCTTAGCTCGCGTTGGAAAAATTGATAACTTGCTCAACATCACCAAGCACACCGATGTACAACTCAACACCCTTTTGCAAGCAGCTCGCGCCTCTGGCACTGCAGCTGACTACCAAAAGGTCACTGAGCGCATTCAAGACCAGGCATACATTGCCAACATTACATATCAGTCATACGCAATGGCCTCCACCAAGAAAATTCACGGTATTGGTGAAACAAAATTGGTAGTCGGCGGGGCTGCACCTGCAGTGTTCAACTGGGGAACCAACTGGACCAGTGTCTGGAAAAAATAATTACTACTCACTCTGAGTAAACATTTACTTTAAGACGCCCCGGAAGAATTCTTCCGGGGCGTCTTTTTATGCGAGACTGAGACCAAGTTATGAATCGTGCACTCCCCATACTGCGCAGACTTGGCACATTGCTCGCAGTTATTATGCTCTCCACTTTTTTCCTGTCGTGCCTTTTGCGCCTTTTGCCCACCGACCTCGTCGACATGATCCTCACCTTCGGCTCACCGGAGGAAAAAGCTGCTCTGCGACGATCCCTCTATCTCGATCGAGATGTATTCACTTCGTACTTCATGTGGTTCAAAGACTTCATTCGTGGCAATATGGGGCTGATGTACGGCACTGGTGGCGGCGAAACAGTGTGGAGCCACGTCACGCGAAGTCTTCCCATTTCGCTCCTCATCATGTTGTACACGCAAATATTCGCCCTGTTGGTAGCCATCCCGCTTGGCATTTTTACCGCGTACCGAGCCGGCAAGAAGTCTGACCGCATCATTTCTAACGCGCTCTTCACGTCATCTTCGGTTCCTAACTTTGCCCTGGCCTTTCTACTTATCATCGTGGTGGGCGTAAAACTCAAATGGTTCCCCACTCTTGAATACATTGGCTTCAAAGAGAGCCCTTTCCAGCACTTCAAACACTTAGTTCTCCCATGTTTTAGTTTGGGAGTCGGATTAGCTGCCTCCTATACACGTTTGCTGCGCACCGACGTCATTGCTGCCTTGAAAGATGACTATGTCACCATGGCGGCTTCGAAAGGGCTGTCCGACACACGCGTTCTTCTCACTCATGTCTTTCGCCCAGCAAGCGTCACGCTTCTCACGGCAGCCGCACTCAACATGGGAGCTCTCATTGGCGGCACCCTCGTTATTGAGAATATTTTCGCTATTCCTGGATTTGGATTTGAGATCGCCTATGCACTTGCTACGAAAGAATTCGTTGCATTGCAATCCTTCATTGCCGTCACTGCCATTGGCTATGTCATCTTCAATGTCACCGCCGACTTGCTCATTGGCGTTGTTGACCCACGCACAAGAGGTTCACGATGAAA
>WLST01000102.1 GCA_009711295.1 Actinomycetota bacterium
CTTGCCAGTGTCGTCGTAACGACCCGCTAAGCCATAGACCCCAATGAACAGAGCAAGCGCAATGATCATGTGCATCAATGAACCCGCGGTGATCACAAGAAGTTGGCGCGGAAAACTCTTATTTCGGTATGCGCGTTGTTCGTCTTCGGGTTCCACTTCATCGAGACCATTCATGCCGATGATGCGCACGAATGCGCCTAAGGGAATGGCACGAAAGCCGTATTCCACTTCACCTTTTTGGCGACTCCACAACCTTGGCCCGAAACCCATGAAAAATTGAGTGGCCTTCATTCCCGTGCGGCGAGCAGTGACAAAATGGCCGACTTCATGTAAGAAAATTGATGCGAGAAGGCCTGCGACAAACACCAATGTCCACACATTCTTCACACCAAGCCAAACAAGCAAAGCGCCAATGACGAGTGCCGACAACACCGCACGCGACGTTGACGGTGCATTGGTTTCTTCTTCCGCTCCACCACCAACAACAATTTCTTGGCGCATACGTTCATACATTGAGGTCATTGCGCGAGCCATTTCTTTGCAGCTGCTCGACCCTGCGCATCGGCATCCAAAATATCTTCAATTGAAGTAGGAACTTCAGCGGAATACTTTTGCATCACGGCATCAACCGTATCGGCAATTGCGAGCCATGAAATATTGCCAGCGAGAAATGCTTCGACCGCTATTTCATTTGCCGCGCTCATAAATGCAGGTGCTGTACCACCCACACGACCAGCTTCATACGCAATGGCCAAGCAACGAAATGTTGTGACATCGGGTTCACTAAAGGTGAGTTCTTTCACATCGCGCCAAGAGATGGCACCGAACGCATTGGGGCTGCGATGCGGGTAGTCGAGTGCATAGCTAATGGGGAGACGCATATCGGGCATGGAGAGTTGAGCAATGGTGGAACCATCGGTGAACTCCACCATGGAATGCACAACCGATTGCGGATGCACCACAACGTCGATGCTGTCATAACTTGTACCGAACAGTTCGTGCGCTTCAATCACTTCAAGGCCCTTGTTCATGAGCGTGGAAGAATCGACAGTAATTTTTGGACCCATGCTCCATGTGGGGTGCGCAAGTGCATTTGCCACCGTTACTTCAGATAACTCCGCACGGGTCTTGCCGCGAAATGGACCTCCACTTGCCGTAAGTACTAATCGCTGCACTTCTCTTTGCGTATTGTCACTCGAACGCAAGCACTGATGAATGGCACAGTGTTCACTGTCGACGGGCACAATGAGCGCTCCTGGTGTGCGGCGCAGTGGCTGCACAATAGGACCAGCAGCAATGAGGCTTTCTTTATTGGCAAGAGCCAAACGCTTTCCAGCACGCAGCGTTTCTAGCGTCACTGGCAAACCAGCAAAACCCACCACGGCGTTCACTACAACGTCGGCAACTTCCACCACATCGGTGAGCGAAGTGGTGACGTGCGCAAAAGGCAAATCAGCAGCAACTTGTTGACACAGTTCCTCGCGGCTCACCACCACAACTTCAGGACGAAATTCATGTGCTTGCTCAATGAGTTGAGCAACAGAGGAACCTGCAGCTAATGCAACAACACGAAAATGGTGCGGGTCGGCGCGAATGACATCGAGCGTCTGCGTTCCAATGGAGCCAGTTGACCCGGCTATTGCAACGCGAACAGGCGTTACTTCACCCAAGGCTGAATAACGAGCATGAGGTAGTACGCCCCAGGAAGAACGAACAAGAATCCGTCAAACCTGTCGAGCACTCCACCATGACCACGAACGATGGTGCCGAAGTCTTTGATGTCAAGGTTGCGCTTGAACATGCTCTCTACAAGATCGCCCAGCGGTGCAAGCACCGAGATGACCAACGCCATGAGCAACCACTCACTGGCCCTGTTCCACGTGCCGCTTTGCATGCCAATGAGAAGAACTGCCGCAAATGTGCCGACTGTTCCACCGATGAGGCCCTCGACTGATTTCGATGGGCTGATCCATTCACGCAATGGAGTACGCCCCGTTGCTGACCCAACAAACAAGGCCATCACATCGTTCGCCACAACACCAGCGGCAACAATGAACAATGTGTCGGTTCCTACATTGTGCCCCGATACGCCAAGACCCGAGTTTGAATAGCGCACGATGAGTGCTGCATACGAACCAAGTAAACCAATCCACACCACTGCCATGGTGGTGATGGCAACGTTGGGAAGCGGTCCGCTTTGCACACCATTTGCGCCAATGAATCCGATAGTTGCTGCCATGAATGCAAAAGTAAATACCAGTGGCAATGCGCCATCACCCATCCAATATGCAGCAAGCGGTGCTGCTACACAAGCGGCAATGCCAGCAACAGTTGCAGGGCGATAACCCTTTTCAGTGACCTTGTCGAAAAACTCCACAGCAGCTAAGCCAAGTGCAGCAACGATGAAGATCATTACTGCAGCAGGGCGCCATACCAATGCGCCGATGAACGCAGCGGCAAGTAGCAAACCAGCAGTGACGGCTTGTGGCATATCGCGGCCACCAATGCCACCAGTTGCTCGCTGTGAGCGTTGTGGCATCGGACGTTGCGAAGACGGACGAGCGCCACGACCTACAGGGGCTTGACGAGCGATGGGGCGAGAGTTACCACCTGTTGGCTGATGCATTTCGGGGCGACGAGCACGTTCGTCGGTGGGGTCGCTGCCAATCACCAGGCGCGGTTCACGACGCGCACCAGGAACCGGCGTTGCATCATTTTCGAAATAGCGCGCTTCGCGTGTTGGCTCATCGCGATACGACGGCTCAGGTGCTGCATTGGGCTGCACTGCAGGCTGTGAAAAAGTCGACCACACATCGGTGTCGTCTGCAGGTTCTGATTGCAAGAACTTTGGTAGTTCGCCAGTAGGTGGCTCGGTCCAATGAGGAAGTGGCCCGGTGTCGTCACCAAATGACAAAACTGGCTCCACGGCATCGTCGCCAAATTGGACGGTGCCGAAGTCGTCACCAAAGTCGGTGCCATAACCCTCTGCGTCACGGTTTCCCGTGTCGTCGCGTCGTTTCCAATCGTCAGTCATATCTTCCCTTTCGGGTAATGCATGGGCAACACCCATGCAGTTGGTTTACACCTCTAGTAGTTCGTGTTCCTTGCGAGTAAAAGCCTTATCGATGAGATCTATATGATCGTGCGTTAATTTTTCCAATTCTTTTTCTGCACGCTCAAGTTCATCTTTAGAAATGTCGTGATCTTTTTCTGCAGTTTCCAGATTTTTGCGCACATCACGGCGCACGTTACGCACTGCAATACGGCCATCTTCTGCCATTGCCTTCACCACTTTGACGTAGTCTTTGCGACGCTCTTCGGTGAGCGCAGGAAATGCGAGTCGAATGACCACGCCATCATTAGATGGGTTGAGCCCGAGGTTGGAACTCTGGATTGCCTTTTCAATAGCCGCAATGGCTCCGCGGTCGTGGGGCTTCACCACCAGCATGCGTGCCTCGGGAACCTGGAACCCAGCAATTTGCTGCAAAGGAACCGTTGCCCCGTAATACTCGACAGCTAATTTTTCCACGATGGAGGGGGTTGCTCGCCCCGTTCGAATAGTGGTGAATTGGCCCTGTACATGTTCGACTGCTTTTTCCATCTTGTCGATGGCGTCGAGGAGAGCTTCTTCGGTCACCCGACTAGCGTACCCACTGCCTCACCTCTGAGGATGGACTTCACATTGCCCTGGCGCAAAAGATCGAACACCACAATGGGGATCTTTTGGTCCATGCAGAAGGTAATTGCCGTGGAATCCATCACTTTGAGGCCCTTGCTCATGACATCGAAATGAGAAATACGGTCATATCGGGTGGCTGTTGGGTCGAGTTTTGGGTCGGCCGTATACACACCATCGACCCCGGAATGAGTGCCCTTCAAAATGGCTTGAGCTGAAATTTCCGCAGCACGTAATGCTGCTGCGGTATCGGTGGTGAAAAACGGGTTGCCCGTTCCGCCGGCCAAAATAACAACGCGACCCTTTTCCAAGTGGCGCTCTGCACGGCGACGAATGTAGGGCTCAGCAACCTTTGGCATTTCAATGGCCGACATCACACGTGAATGCTGACCCACGCGCTCGAGTGCATCTTGCAAGGCAAGACCATTCATCACGGTGGCAAGCATTCCCATGAAGTCGGCCTGTGCTTGGTCCATACCCTGACCAGCACCTTTCATGCCGCGCCAGAAGTTACCGCCGCCGACAACGACGGCAATGTCGACACCAAACTCTTCATGCACTTCGTGCAACTCAGTTGCTACTTGATGCAAAACATCGGTGTCGAGACCAAACCCGGTGGACTCGGCAAGAGCCTCACCCGACAACTTTAAAACGATGCGATTCCAACGTGGCTGAGTACGAGGACTTGCCTTTGTAGAAACCCCATCTTTAGCCATTCAGGTTTAGCCGATCTCGATCTGTGAGTACTGAAGAATTTTTGCTGCACCAATGAACTGTGCAACTGACAACTTGTCGTCTTTGGCATAAGGCTGTTCAACAAGAGCGACATCTTTGTAGAAACCGCTAATGCGACCTTCA
>WLST01000103.1 GCA_009711295.1 Actinomycetota bacterium
TTCACCAACTCGGGTACTGAAGCAACCATGGATGCCATTCGCGTTGCTCGTGGTGTCACCGGTCGCGACAAAATTGTCAAAGTCGAAGGCGGCTATCACGGCCATCACGATGAAGTGATGGTCTCAATGAAGCCTTCATTAGATCTTGCTGGTCCTGCACATGCACCAAACACAGTTCCTGCAACTGCCGGCATTACAGCAGCAGTTCTTGGTGACACCATTGTGGTGCCTTTTAACGATGCTGAAGCGTTAGAGCGCGCATTGTCGAATCACGATGTTGCTTGCTTCATCGTTGAACCAGTCATGGAAAATATCGGTATCTGCAAACCGCTGCCTGGTTACCTTGAAGCTGTTCGCGAAATCACACAACGTCATGGAACGTTGCTTATTTTTGATGAAGTAAAAACAGGTATTACTGCAGGCTGGGGTGGTGCAACTGGTGTCTTAGGTGTGCAGCCCGACCTCATCGCACTAGCAAAAAGTATTGGCGGAGGTTTTCCTATTGGTGCATTCGGTGGAAAAGCCGAATACATGGACGTTATTACAACAGGAAAAGTGATGCATCTCGGTACATATAACGGTAACCCATTAGTGATGGCGGCTGCGCGTGCCGTTCTCAACGAAGTATGCACACCTGAAGTAACGCGAGGAACTGCTGAACTCAATGAGCGTTTGCTTGGTGCATGTAACGACATCATCGTGAGCGCATCACTTCCAGCACACACGGTGCAGTTGGGTGCAAAGGGCTGCATCACATGGTCAGTAGACCCCGTGCGCAATTATCGCGACTATAAAGAAACCGATTTTGATCTTGCCTTTGCACAATGGATACATGGCATCAACCGTGGTGTGCTTTTGCCACCAGGTCTCGATGAACAGTGGCTCATTTCCGTCATGCATACCGATGCAGAAGTAATGCATTATGCCGATGTATTTCACGAGTTCGTCAACGAACTCACGAAGTGACGTTGTAGAATTTCCTTGTGAACACAACTACAGCACGCGTACGGCCAGGTCTCATTCGCTTGTTGTTCAGAGGACTCTTTCGACGCTGTGCTTGGTGTGGCGGTAAAGGAGCATTCTTCAATGGGTGGTTCAAGCGCGATGAACGTTGTCATACGTGTGGCCTGTTGTGGCAACGTCGCCTCGAAGGTTTTGAACTCGGAGCAATGACCATGAACGTTTTGGTTTCTTATGGCACCTTGCTCGTCGGAATGGGTGTGGGCGTGTTCCTTACATACCCCGATGTTGCGGTGGTGCCCTTGCTTGCAGTGGTCGGAAGCCTTGCAATCATTTTGCCCATCTTCATGTATCCCATTAGCTACGCCATGTGGCTGGGGGTCGATATTTTCATGCGTGATCTCGAGCCAGCAGAGCTGGCCGATGCGGCAGCCGCGGTGGCTGCCAAGACTCAATAGCGAGAATTTTCACAAATCTGGCGAAGATGCTTGACCGAACGTCTGTTCGTAACTACAGTGTTGTTGTTCGCAATTGCCATATGACACCCCGTGTCTAGGTTGTGCACACAATACGAAGTGAATACACGTTCCGCCCAGTACATCTCCCGTTTCACGGGTTTTCCGAAAGGTTCCATATGAGCAACGACCGCGACAAGGCCCTCGATGCCGCTCTCGCCCAAATCGACAAGCAGTTCGGTAAGGGTTCCATCATGCGTATGGGAGAAAAGACCTCCCTTGGCATCCAAGCCATCAGCACCGGGGCCATCCCGCTCGACATCGCCCTCGGCATCGGCGGCTTGCCACGTGGTCGCGTTGTCGAAATCTACGGCCCAGAATCTTCGGGTAAGTCCACACTGGCCATGCACGCTGTTGCAGAAGCACAGCGCAACGGCGGCATCTGCGCCTACATCGACGCCGAGCACGCCATGGACCCCATCTACGCTCGCGCCATTGGCGTCGACGTCGACCAGTTGCTCATCTCTCAGCCAGACACCGGTGAACAAGCTCTCGAAATCGCCGACATGCTCATTCGCTCAGGTGCGCTCGACATTGTTGTTATCGACTCAGTTGCTGCCCTCACACCGCGTGCCGAAATTGAAGGCGAAATGGGCGACAGTCACATGGGTCTGCAAGCTCGCCTCATGAGCCAGGCATTGCGCAAAATGACAGCAAACCTCAACAAGACCGACACCATTTGTATTTTCATCAACCAACTGCGCGAAAAAATCGGCGTCATGTTTGGTTCGCCTGAAACAACTCCAGGTGGTCGCGCACTCAAGTTCTATTCGTCAGTACGTCTCGACATCCGTCGTATTGAGTCCATCAAAGACGGCACCGAAATCGTGGGTAACCGCACCCGCGTGAAGGTAGTGAAAAATAAAGTCTCGCCACCTTTCCGTCAGGCCGAATTCGACATCATGTACGGCAAGGGCATCAGCCGCGAAGGCGCATTGCTCGACATGGCTGTGGAATACGACATCGCTAAGAAGTCAGGTGCTTGGTACACCTATGAAGGCGAGCAGTTGGGCCAGGGTCGCGAAAACGCCAAGGCATATCTCACCGCAAACCCAGAAATCATGATGCAAATGTCAGAGAAGATCCGCAGCAGTGCAGGTCTCGATGGGGTAGTGGAAGAGTTCACCGAAGCCGACGAGCAACCCATCGAACTTGACTAAACGTCACCGTTCACTCTCTTGTTAGGGCTGCCACTGCCTCTCCAAGAGAAGAATCGAAAGCCGAGCCGGCACCACGGCTCGGCTTTCGTATTTCTCGAGTTATTTCACTGATATCGAACGCGACCACGCAGCACCAGTGGCGCCCGACTTCGATGGAGTCACTTTCACTTTCCATGCACCGGCCTTGGTGGCTTTCAGGGTGCATGTCAATTTGGTTCCCGCAAGTTTGCACGAAGCTGACTTTGTTACCGTGCCCAAAGTTGCCGTTGCTTTGTAGGTAATGCCAGCGACACCGGAACCGGTCAGGGTGATGGTGCGTGCCTTCGTGGTGAACTTCAGACCACTCACTCCTTGTACCGCAGCGCCACTTGTACTTTTCGCACTGCCAGAAGCCGAAGCACCCACCTTGGTCACTTTGAACTTTGGTGCCGAGAATGAAATGTCACTAATGGTCACAAGTCGTCCGTCGGTGCCGTTATCGGCTGCAGACCATTTAGTCCATGCAACGGTGTCGGTGCCAGCATCTGCAGTCGACTTCGACTCTGTGGTGCGTGCAATGCTGAGAACCTTTGTCATGTCGGTTTCAGTTGCGGCAATTTTGAATTGTGATTCAAGAACTGCATCTGAGAGAAACCCGTAGAACTTTCCTTTTCGTACTGTTCCATCGCTGAGCCTGTGGGGCCCGGCAATGCCATAGGTGAGGCTCGGTGTTTCTCCGCTTGCTACGTCGAGTGAACCAATAACAGCAGCATTGGTGGCAAACAAAGCGCCAGCAAAAGCGGCACTCAACGTGGTGTCGAGGCTCAATACCATTTGCATGCCCAATGTGTCTTGGGTCGATTTATCGGCATCGCACTCAGATACAGGAATGGTGGTGCACCGCTGTGCTTTTTGATCTTGATAGTCAATGCCGGGCGCCTCGCTCAATGAGAACTTCACTCGCACCGTTCCATTGTCTTGCCCCAAGTTTTCTGTCTTCCAGAAAGTTGGCGTTCCGTTCATCCAAGTCCAGCCAAGTTTTTTGCCAACCGAGTTGAGGCCAATGGTCATGTCAAAAACTGAAGTGGCAGTAATTGCAGGAGACAAAGTTGCAGTTGGTGCAGAAAGGTTGTGGCCGAGTTGCCCTGCTTGTTTCACATAGGCAAGTGTGATGCCCACGCGGTTTGGTGTGGCATAGCAATTGTTGGTGCTTCCTGTTTTGCACAGGTTGGTTGGCGAGATCACAGCAGTGATGGCGCCAGGCGTGGTGGGCGCAGCAGTTGTTGCGGTTCCGTTAGTTACTATTTGCGTAGTGGCTCCATTTGTGGTGACCGAAAGAGAAGCGATGTAGGGGCGACCTGTCACTCCACCGGCAAGGTCAGACCAGTTGCCTTGACTCTGTGAGTTGGGCGATGAATCGAGTGAACTCTGGTCGGGCATGCCGTCGTCAATGGCTACAGCATGAACCCGTGGGCTCGCTGTAGAAATTGCACAGGCTGCAACGAGTGCAGCCACAAGTGAGATGCGAATAGGTCGTTTCATGGGTACTCCTTCATCGGTTGTGATCAATGTAGGCTGAAAATTATTCAAGATCAAGACTCAAAAGGCCCGAACCCCTTACTTGGGTAGCCTGCACACCATGACGAACGGCAAATACATTGTGCGCACCCACGGGTGCCAAATGAATGAGCACGATTCGGAGCGCATCGCTGGTCTTTTAGAGGCCGACGGCTATTCGGTAGCCGAAACTGAAGACGACGCCAATGTCATTGTGTTGAACACCTGCTGTATTCGGGAAAATGCCGATGAGAAGCTCTACGGCCAACTGGGTTGGTTGAAACAGTGGAAAGAAGCCGCCCCCAATCGACAACTGGTGGTTGCTGGGTGCTTGGCGCAAAAA
>WLST01000104.1 GCA_009711295.1 Actinomycetota bacterium
GTAATGCGTATCGATGTTTTCAGCATCTTTCCTGAAATGGTTGATGCGTTTTGCTCCGACTCTTTGTTGGGTCGCGCCCGTCAATCAGAACTCGTCGACCTCCGTACGCACGACCTGCGTACGTATACCTCCGATGTGCATCGCACGGTTGACGACCCCGTGTTCGGCGGCGGAGCAGGCATGCTCATGAAGCCAGAGCCTATTTTTGCTGCAGTGGAAGAAGTGAAGCCTCCACGGCCCTTGTTGCTCATGGGTCCAGGTGGCCAGCAGTTCTCGCAAGAAATGGCGCAGCACTTAGCGAGCGACATCGCCCAAAGCGGAGGCTTCAGCATCTTGTGTGGCCGCTACGAAGGCGTCGACCACCGTGTACGTGAGCACCTCGTTGACCATGAAGTATCGGTGGGTGACGTGGTGCTAGCCGGCGGGGAAGTGGCAGCTTGTCTCATCATTGAAGCCGTCACCCGGCTCTTGCCCGGGGTGATGGGCAATGCAGAATCACCCATCACCGAGAGTTTTGGTGCCGAAGGTCTGCTCGAAGAGCCACAGTTCACCCGCCCGGCCGAATTTCGGGGCTGGGTCGTGCCCGACGTGCTGCGCGAGGGAAACCACGCCAAAATCGCCCGCTGGCGACTCGCTCAGGCCCTTCATCGCACTCTTTTGGCTCGCCCCGACCTCATTGCGGCTCGGGGAGGAATCAGCACAAAAGAGGCTTCCTTGTTGGAAGAGTTCCCTTCTCTTGCCTATCCTTCAATGTTCATCCAGAGCGGGTCTCATCTCGCTCCCAACCAGTAACGGAACGCGCCATGAAGACCACCGATCTTGTAGACAACCAGTACTTGCGCACCGACATTCCTCAGTTGAAGTCGGGTGACGAAGTGAAGGTACACGTACGCGTGGTGGAAAGCGGCAAAGAGCGCATTCAGATCTTTCACGGCAACATCGTTGCTATTCAAGGTTCAGGCATCGCCGAGACCTACACCGTTCGCAAACTCAGCTACGGCGTCGGAGTAGAGCGCACCTTCCCCGTGCATAGCCCAACCGTTGCCAAGCTTGAACTGCTCAGCCATGGTGATGTTCGTCGCGCAAAGTTGTACTACTTGCGTGATCGCACAGGACGTGCAGCAAAAATTCGCGAAAAGCGCGACAGGTAATTTTTTGTTCTGCCGTGTTGCGCATCTGTTCGCACACACTGGTGGTAACTCTTTGCCTATCGCACTCAACTTCTGTAGGCCACTATGAACACTGACGACCTTGAAAATTTTGAAGCCGAGCGTGAACTGCAATTGGCTCAGGAATATCAAGATGTCGTGGGGATGTTTCGCTTCGCGGTCGAAACCGAGCGCCGGTTTTATTTAGCGAACAGCGTTACCTCCACGGTTACCGTCGACGGAACGCGTCCGCTTATTGAAGTGGAGCTCACCGACGCATGGGTTTGGGATATGTACCGCAAGAGCCGTTTCGTATCGACAGTCAAGATCCTGTCTTTCAAAGACGTGAACATCGAGGAACTGCCCGTCGTCGAGGCGTAGACACTGCCGCTGCGTCTCGTGCACGAGGCGAGTGGGGCGAGCGCATGGCGTGTCGCTGGTATGAGCAACACGGTTACAGCATCGTTGCACGCAACGTGCGGGTGGGAAAAGGCGAAATTGATTTCATCGCCACACGTCACGAAGTTGTGGTCATTGGCGAAGTCAAAGCACGTGCATCGGAAAACTTTGGTAGTCCCGCTCAAGCAATGAGCGAGCACAAACAACGCACTGTGCGTCGTGCCGGAGTGGAATGGGCCAAGGCGAACAACATTGCGCTGTGGCAATTACGTTTCGACTTGGTGTGCATTGTGGGAACGCGAATTGAAGTGCTACGTGATGCTTTTTGATGGTGTGCGTCGGTCCCAGCAGCTGTAGTGCCAGTGCCGGCGTAGGTCGGGCTCTTGCGTAGGAACCGCAACATAGTGTCCGGTCCGTTCAGGAATATCGCGGTTGCACCCAGGGCAGATGTATGCCTTCAGAGCTTGGTAGGGCTGAATGCGCCGCACCTCAATTGGCCCGAGGGCACCGTCCCACATCGCAGTTGGGGCTAGCCAAACGCGGCCCACGCCACGAGTGCAAAGGCACCGACAACGGCACAAAGTACAAAAAGAATGTCGGACTTTCGCCGTACTTGTTTGCGTGTTGAGTCAAATCCCACATCAACATTATGTATCGTGAAGAGATGGCATCCAACACCTTTGAAACTATTGAAGTCACACGCTCCGCGGGAGTCGTCAGCATCACTCTCAATCGCCCAGAGCGAAAGAACGCTATTAACCAAGTGATGTGGAATGAACTTCTCGCAAATTTCCACGAAATCGGCCAGAGCGCCGCCGACCGTGTTGTGGTGCTCACAGGTGCAAGTGGCGATTTCTGCTCAGGAGCCGACCTCACAGGGGGCGGAGCGGGAAACCCCGACAAGCATCAGCTCGCCAGCATGCGTCACGTAGGTGATGTTGCTTTAGCTCTTGCTCGTTTGCCTCAACCCACCATTGCCAAAGTGCGTGGTGTTGCTGTTGGCGCCGGGTGCAACATGGCTCTTGGTTGCGACCTTGTCGTGGCCTCTGAAAATGCTCGCTTCTCGGAAATTTTTGCCAAGCGCGGCCTCAGCCTCGACTTTGGCGGCTCGTGGTTGTTGCCACGTCGCATTGGGCTTCACAAAGCCAAAGAGTTGGCATTTTTTGCCGACATCATCAATGCGGCTGAAGCCGAGAGTATTGGCTTGGTGAACCGTGTTGTTCCCGAAGTGGAACTCGATGCATTTGTCGACAACTGGGCCCAACGACTCGCCCAAGGCCCACCCATTGCTTTGGCAATGACCAAGCGTCTTTTGAATAACTCCATGAATGTCACTTTGGAAGAGGCGCTCGACGACGAAGGCTTGTCACAAACTGTGAACTTCTCTACTAAAGACACTGGTGAAGCAATGAAGGCCTTTGTAGAAAAGCGTGACCCACAATTTAAGGGCAACTAAACACTGTGAAGTTTGCTCGAGGTGCGTTGCTCTGCGTAGTGAGTGCCTGTGGCCTAGTATTTTTGAGTGCGCAAGTAACTATTGCTTCGCCGGTCGAGACCACCACAACAACCATCGCAGTTGTTGAAGGTGTCATCGACGAACAAGGGGGTGTACCACTCCCTGCTACATCGGTCACCCCGAGCACCGTTGCCTCTGCGGTCACAACAATTCCTGCGGGGTGTGTGCCGCCAGATGCTTCACAAGCAGTGTTTGTTGGAGCACTCATTGCTAAAGACTCCACCACGGCAACTTTTGCCAACATTCGCCTACGTTCTGGCGCGCTCGAGGGGTACGTGCTCAATGCGAACGGAACAGACACTGTGGTCATGTACTACGGCCGCGATGTGAAGTTTCTGTCGGTGGGTAAGGAGTATCTGGTAGGTGCCGGCCTCGATGTGGGAACAGGGCGCATCTTCTCGCGGGTAACAGAAGCAACAGAACTTTTCGGCGGCAATCAAGTTGCCGATATCGACAAGACCGGTGCAGCGTGTCCGCGTTTTGCCGACCCCGCGCGAACGTTAAATGTTGATGGCTCATCTATTGAGTCGGGCATTCTTTCGACGTTGTCGGGCAGTGGCGGTCGCTTGGCGCTGTCAGTTGTATTGCCAGCGGGCCTTGTGCTTCTTGCGTTGGTCACGCTCGTTCTTGTGCGGCGACTCATCGACGCTGCTCGCGCCGAACAATAAATTACGCTGCACGAAATGCGGCAGTAGCGTTTGCGCGAATTTCGCTCACCGCTGCTTGTAAGCCATTGGGGTGTTTAAACAAAGCACTGCCAGCAATGAGAACATTTGCTCCGGCACTTGCTGCTCCGGCAACAGTGGTTGCAGAAATGCCGCCATCAACTTCAAGGTGTACTGCATCACTTAAGCCAGCAGATTCAATCATGTTGCGTACTTCGCGAATTTTTGGCTCCATTGTTGAAATGTAGCTCTGCCCGCCAAAACCAGGGTTCACAGTCATCACCAACACCATGTCGACAAGGTCGAGGATATGTTCAATGGCACTCGCTGGTGTAGCGGGGTTCAGTGCAACGCCCGCGGTGGCGCCGAGGCTGCGAATGTTGGCCAGCGTGCGGTGCAAGTGTGTACATGCCTCGGCGTGAACAATGAGGCGTGAGCATCCGGCTTTGACGTATTGCTCTGCCATTACATCGGGGGTGAGCACCATGAGGTGTGCTTCAAAGGGGACACTGCAGTGCTTGCGTGCTGCAGCAATGACGTCGGGTCCAAAAGTAAGGTTCGGCACAAATTGTCCGTCCATGACGTCCCATTGAATGAGGTCGACGCCAGCCGATTCAAGGTCGCGCACCGCCTTGCCTAACTCGGCAAAGTCAGCGGGTAAAACAGAAGGTGCAATTTGAATTGGCAAC
>WLST01000105.1 GCA_009711295.1 Actinomycetota bacterium
TCAGGAATGGCTACAGTAGTTGTCAAACTCTTCAACATCGTTCAACCCGATATTGCCTTCTTTGGGAAGAAGGATTATCAGCAGCTTGCCATTATTCGACGATTTGTTACAGACCTCAATTTCCCCATTCACATTCGTGGTTTAGAAACCGTTCGTGAATTTGATGGGCTTGCACTTTCTAGTCGCAATGCCCAACTCACTGAAGAAGAAAGAGATGAAGCTCCAAGATTCTACGAAATACTCAAGGCATTCAATCGTTCCTTTCCCCACCCCGATTCGCTCAATGCGGCTTTTACAGATGCTTTAATGCAGTTTGACGGACTGCAACATTTTCAACTTGATTATTTTGACATTGCTGAACAAGATTCACTACAGCCATCTCGCGATACAAGCAAACCTTTAGTTGCTCTTGCAGCAATTTTGGGTTCACAAGTTCGTCTCATCGACAATCAGGAGTTGCAGTGACATGAAGTCAAATGCGCCCAAGTTCACTCCCGAACAACATGCAGATGTCTACACAGATGCATGCTCTCGTTTTTCGGAACGAATCAGTGAATTGTCTGTTGAAGATTCACTGATTCAGATTCAGAGTTGTCCCGATTGGAACATTCACGGTTTATTAAGTCATGTTACTGGGCTGTGTGTAGCAATATCGCAAGGCGATGCACCGCCAGCCGACACGCAGAACTGGGTCGATCAGCAAGTCATTTCAAGAAAATCACAGACTTCGGCTCAGGTAGTTGCGGAGTGGAACGAATCTCTGAGTAACTTTTGCGCAATTGCTCGTTCCGACATGCGCTTAGCCATGCCATTGACATACGACTTGCTGGTCCATGAATTTGACTTACATCACGCCCTGAAGACGCCACCAATTCTCGAAAATGCCGATGCTCTCATCCTCGCCATGAATGTTGCAGCTCTCATTCTCGACGGCGACATCTCACAAGCTGACGTCGGGTCACTCCTCCTCGTCGCCAACGAGCTTGAGTGGCAGTGTGGTTCAGGCGACGTGATTGCCACTCTTGATCTCAGTGGGTCGGCCAATCCAGTATTCGAGATGATCCGCCTGACGGGCAGCAGAAGGTCTCAAAATCAACTCCTTGCCTATCCGTGGCAAGGCGATATTGAACGTATATTTCCTTTACTGTCGCATATGGAACTACCGCTTCACGACATCGTTGAATAATTAACGATGCACGCCGGTATCTGTTTGTTGCGCGCGTAAACGCACTGTGTGCACACCATCTCCAGACAAAACTCCCCCGCGGCCGAGCAAGCGTCCGCCTTGCCAATTGGACAGGCCAAGTTCCGGACGTTTCAATGCATATTGTCCGTCGACCCAACGCGTAAACCCATTGCCAACAAAAGGTGCATTGCATTCGCGCCATACAAGGTCATGGTCTTTTTGATCTTGAGACAGGCAAGAAACAACGAACTGAGGGCTGTGAGCATTAAAAGATGCGATGCAATCGTGGATATCGGATCCAAAGAGAAGTGCGAGTTCCGGTTGATTCTCCCATTCATATTCACGCGAGTAGTCGATGTCAGCGCTCCAGACGATGTCTAGGTTGTCGGGCGTTTCACAACTACTCAGTAACAATTGAGCAGTGTGTCTTACGTGAACAATGGCTCGAGTAGCGCGTTGAGTTGCAGCTGTAGAAATGCCATTTAACACGGCTTGGACATTGTGCTCCGAGACATCGCTGGTCATCGCCACAACGTTCAGCGTGTTGCACACCTTTCGATCAAGTGAATGACGTACGAATGATGAGATGTCATCGGCGCGTGCTGATTGACCCATAATCATCCAGGCGCCCCCCGTTCCATGCAAACTCACAGCAATGCCCGATTGACGAGCCACTGCGCCTAACTGGGCTACTGCTGTGCCAGAACCGCGGGCAATGGCAAGCGACAGTCCTGAATGGGCAAACAATGCCCATCCGGCACCGTGGGTTGGGCTGTCGATCAGAACGACAGCTTTCTCTGGAAGACCTGATGCAACGAGAGCTGGCGCGAGCATGTGTTGTGAAATGGCACGTGCAGTGCCAAGAGCATCACTACCAATGCGAAACACAACCGTATTACCCGAGCGCAAAACACCGGTGGCGTCGGCAAATACGTTAGGGCGACCTTCGAATACAAAACCCACTACTCCGAGTGGAGCTTGCACTACATCAACATTCCATCCGACATGTTCAACGGTGCTCATCACGTGGTCTCGAGCGAGGTCCAAACGCGACCACATCAATAAACCTTCGACCATATCGTTGCGCATTTTTTCATCAATGCGCAGTCGCGTCACCGACCGGCCTTTTTCCAACGCCGCTTCAACATCCTTTTCATTAGCTATTTGTACAGTGCGAAATAGCTGGTCATCGCTGAGTAATTCTGCGAATTTTTCATAGAAAAGTGAAATCTGTTGATCGCTTGCCCGGGTCAAAGCAGCAAAGGCACGACTCGCTTCTGAGACGGCATCATCAGCAATCTTGATATCGGCCGCACTGACTCGTAATAACTCTCCCATTTCTTGAAGTGCAATGAGAGAATCTCCTGGCTGGAACGCATCGGCAAGATCTTGCGTCACTCGCACCCAACGATTTCCGCACAAAATGCGCTGGCCAACCTCAAGAGATTCAACTTTTTCCGTGCCAGCGACATCTGAGTTCATATAGATGCAGATTACGACATAGTGTGGCAAACATGCAGAATTCGAGCAATATCTATTTTCGCCAGTTGCTGTCTGGCAGAGACTTTGCCGTCGGCAACAAAGCTGCGCAGCAAATGGTCAACTTCGTCTATTTGCTTGGCGACAAAGAAACAGGTGAATGTGTTGTCATTGACCCCGCGTACGCCGTCGACGACATTATTGCCATAGCAAATACAGACGGCATGAAGATCTCAGGAGTTCTTGCGACCCACTATCACGCCGATCATATTGGCGGATCCATCATGGGTTTGCGGATAGAAGGAATCGCAAAGATGCTGGAAAGCGCTTCGATTCCCATTCACGTGAATGCTCTTGAGTCTGAATTTGTGATGAAAACAACAGGCATCACACGAGCCGACCTTGTCGAGCACAAAGGTGGCGACACTCTTGCAGTGGGAAACGTGGAAGTCACATTCATCCATACTCCTGGCCACACGCCAGGCAGTCAGTGCTTTCTCGCCAATGGATGTCTTGTCTCAGGCGACACACTTTTTCTCGATGGGTGCGGGCGAACAGACCTACCAGGGAGCAACCCGGAAGACATGTACGACAGTTTGCAGCGCTTAGCCCAACTCCCCGACCAGACAATCGTGTACCCAGGTCACCAGTATTCAGTTCCATCAAGTTCTCCAATGGAAAATGTGCGTCAGGCGAACTACGTGTATCGCACACGAAATAAGGAAGCTTGGATGCAGTGGTTTGGCGGAGTTGACAACTAAAAAAGTGCAACGAGAGTAGTGCTCAAAGCTGTTGCAAGAAGCAAAACATACATCAATCTCTTAAACACTTCTTGCGTCACGTAATTCCTCGTTCGACGTCCGATCACTGTTCCTAAGTACATGGCTGGCAACGACAACAGCGCAAATTGAAACGCATCTACGCTCCCTTTGCCAGCCATCATCAGAACAACGAAAGACGCACAACCAGAAACGGTGAACACGTACGCCAAGGTTGCTCTCAAGCGCCACGGGTCGAGCTGTTTCGACTGCAATAAGAACACCAAAGGAGGGCCATTTGTGGACACAGAAGTTGCCAGCAAGCCCGATAGTGCACCCAAGGCAATATCGACCTTTGTATTCTCTACTTTCAATACGAAATGACGCATCATCAAGAACACCAACACAACCGTGACGGCTCCAATAATTACACGCATTTGAGTAGCACTGAATAGTGAAAGCACAACGACTCCCAGTGGCATACCAATGAGAGCAGACAACGAAATGCGCCGAGCGACAGAACGTTCAACCAAATGATGATCTTTCTTGAGATGTACGGCATTAGTGAAGATTCCGCAAAGCGTTGCGATGACGACAGCATCATGGATATCTACAAAGACGGACAAAAGTGGCATAGCTAATAGTGAGAAACCAAAGCCAGAGATGGACTGAAGAAAGGCCGCAATACAAATGATTGCAGCTACTGCCAACAGATCAAGGACCATCGAAAAACAATAGTAGATATGGCGATTGTCATAGCTCAGGTACTGCATAAAATGTGAAACACTGTGAACATGAAGTCAGCAGAAATAGCGATCAATGGTGTTCGCATGATGCAACGCATCATGGCACTCGCAGATATTGGCAGTACCGGTGATGGTGGAAGCTGTCGCTTAGCTCTCACCGAAGAAGATCGCGTCGGTCGAGATCTGGTGGTCTCTTGGATGAAA
>WLST01000106.1 GCA_009711295.1 Actinomycetota bacterium
ACCGAGGTGTAGGGGCCGATGTAGCTATTGCGCACTACGGCATCGGAACCAATGACCACAGGGCCACGAATACGCGAGTTTTCTACAACAGCGCCTTTTTCTATGACGACACGACCTTCAATTTGTGAACTGGCATCGACACTGCCCTCGTTCTTCGATTGCAGCACTTCAAGCACGAGACGGTTGCATTCCAGAAGTGGGTCTTTCTTGCCCGTGTCGATCCACCAGCCCTTCAGCACTTCATGAGTCACACGGTGCTTGTTGTCGACCAGCCACTGGATGGCATCGGTAATTTCCAATTCGCCGCGAGGTGAAGGCTTAATGCTGCGCACAGCAAGGTTGACCGTCTTATCGAAAAGATAAACGCCAACGAGTGCCAAGTTAGAAGGAGGGTTCGATGGCTTTTCTACCAAGCGCACCACTTCGCCCGAAGCGTCGACTTCTGCCACACCGAATTGACGCGGGTCTTCCACTTCGCATAACAGAATTTGCGCACTCGGTGCATCGGTACCGCCAGCTGCTCGCGCATTTTCAAAACGCTGTACAAATTTAGAGAGACCTTGTTGCAACATGTTGTCGCCGAGGTACATGACGAAGTCGTCGTCGCCAAGGAAGTCTTGAGCAATGAGCACACAGTGAGCAAGACCCAACGGTGCGTCTTGGGGGATGTAAGTGACCTTCACCCCAAATTGCGAGCCATCACCGACGGCGGCGCGGATTTCGGCCCCGGTATCGCCGGTAATGATGCCAATTTCAGAAATTCCCGCTTCTGCCATGGCTTCAATGCCATAGAAAAGGATGGGTTTATTGGCAATGGGCACCAATTGCTTGGCGCTGGTGTGGGTAATTGGCCGCAATCGCGTGCCAGCACCACCGGAAAGAATGAGGCCCTTCATTGGTAGACAGCCTAGGCGATCTACCATCTAGAGATGGCTTCCCCGTACCCGCGTTTTCTACACCCATTTGCCAAACCCACCCGCACCGATTTCATTGAAATTGCCCGCGGTGACGGGGCCCGCATTTACGACACCGCAGGAAACGAATACATCGATGGCATGGCGAGCCTCTGGTACTGCGCCATTGGTCACGGTCGTGCGGAAATGGCCGCTGCGATCTCGGCTCAGGTGTCTACCATCGAGGCCTACTCGTCTTTTGACCCCTTCACCACAAAAGTGGCTGAGGAACTTTGCGAACGCATTGCATCGCTCTCGCCCATCACCGATGCCAGGGTATTTCTCTGCAATAGCGGTTCCGAAAGTGTTGACTCGGCAATGAAACTTGCTCGTCTCGCGCATGTTCAAGCCGGACACCCTGAACGCACGCTCATTATTTCTCGTGGTCGCGGGTACCACGGCACCAACTATGGCGGCACCAGCGCACAGGGAATTCCACCCAACCGTGAAGGCTACGGAACACTTCTTGCCGACGTTGTTCAAGTTGACCCCGACGACATTGAAGCGATGTCGCTCCTCATGTCGCAAAATGCTCATCGTCTTGCCGCGGTCATTACCGAACCGCTACAAGGTGCTGGTGGAGTGTTCCCGCCAAAAGAGGGCTACCTGCAACAACTACGCAAAATGTGCGACCAGCATGGTGCATATCTCATTTTCGATGAGGTGATTACCGGCTTCGGGCGACTCGGCACTTGGTTTGGTGCGCAGTATTACGGAGTGACACCCGATCTCCTCACGTTCGCTAAAGCTGTTACCTCTGGCTATCAACCACTTGGCGGAGTCATTATGGCACCGAGTGTTTGTGCACCATTGGAAGCCGACCCCAATTTCCTTCTGCGCCACGGATACACCTATTCAGGCCACACCACTGCATGTGCCGCTGCACTGTGCAATCTCAACATCATGGAGCGCGAAGGCTTACTAGAACGTGCGGTACATATTGGAAAACAACTTGAAGCAACATTGCAGTCGCTCGTGAGCGATGGAATCATCCATCATGCACGCGGAGCAGTGGCCGTATGGGCAGCCGCACATCAGCCAGGAATCGACGCCTTTGCTGTTCGTGATGCCATGTTGAAGCGTGGTGCTATAACGCGCGCAGTATCGGCCGACACCAATTCATTTTGCCCGCCACTCGTGATTACCGATAAAGAACTCACGACCTTGCTCGATATTTTTGCCGCCACAACAATGGAATTTGTTCAACAAAAGAACTGAGGAACCCATGACACAACACCGCATTCTTATTACTGGCGGCGCTAGCGGAATTGGCGCAGGCATTGCACGCCACTGGGCCAACATGGGCAACGACGTCCTCATTACCGACGTCGACGATGCGCTCGGAACTGCACTTGCGCAAGAGCTTGGCGCCACTTACCAGCACCACGATGTCACGAGCGAAAAACAATGGAAGGAACTTGCTTCGCAACACAAACCTTTCGATGTGGTGTTCTTAAATGCCGGCGTAGCAAGTGGCGGAAATATCTTTGCTGCAGCTGCAACCGAATCGGTTTTTGAATTCGACCTTGCGAATTTCCGTCGTGTGAGTTCCATCAACATTGATGGTGTTGTTTTTGGTGTTGCTCACCTTGCCGACGCCATGGCAAAAAATGGCGGCGGCGACATTGTGGTTACTGCATCCATGGCGGGCCTCTTCCCCATTCAAGCCGACCCCGTTTACGGCCTCACCAAACACGCCGTACTTGGCTTTGTGAAGTCGCTGGCCCCAACGCTCATTGAGCACAATGTTTGCTTGAGCGCTATTTGCCCATTCTTTGTCGACACGCCATTGGTGAACGCCGAGTCACAAGCTCTCATTCGCGAAACAGGTTTCGACATTCTTACTGTCGACCAAGTTATTGACGCTGCACAAACCGCGGTTGCCGAACGCAGCGCTGGTGCACAGTGGGTCATCTTCCCAGGGCTACCCGTTGTGAAAGCTCCTGAACCAGCTCTACTTCCGTAGAAGCGCAATCAAACTGCTGGTATCCCAGCGTTTTCCACCACGAGCTTCCACCTCGGCGTAATAAGAATCAACGAGAGTAGTAACAGGCAGTGGCGCTCCGTTACGTTTCGCTTCGTCAATGCAGAAACCTAAATCTTTGCGCATCCACTCGACAGCAAAGCCAAAGTCGAATTCATTACGCGACATCGTTGATGACCTATTCACCATTTGCCAAGAGCTCGCTGCGCCTTGAGAGATAACCGACACCAGTTGCTCAACATCGAGCCCAGCAGCTTGAGCAAAGTTGATTCCTTCAGAAAGAGCTTGCACCATTCCTGCAATGCAAATTTGATTCACCATCTTGGCGAGCTGCCCAGAACCAGCATCACCGAGTCGTTCACATGCTTTTGCATACGCCATCGCGACTTCGCGAGCAGCGTTGTATACGGCAACATCGTTTGCACCGCACATCACACTCAAAGCGCCATTTTCTGCACCTGCCTGGCCACCAGAAACTGGCGCATCAACAAAGCCCACCTGGTGCGTTGCGCACAGTGCCGCCATCTCGCGAGCAAGTTCCGCCGACGTCGTGGTGTGGTCGACCACAATTCCTCCAGCAGCCATTCCCGCAAGTACGCCATCTGCACCCGTCATCACACTGCGCACATCGTTGTCGTTGCCCACACACAACATCACCACATCGCACGCAGCTCCCACTTCTCGCGGTGTAGCAACAGATTTTCCAGTGAAGGCTTCTGTCCACGCCTGTGCACGCGCTGGATTGCGGTTGAACACGGTGACTTCATGCCCTGCTTTCACCAAGTGCCCTGCCATCGGGAATCCCATTACGCCTAATCCAACAAATCCGATACGTGCCATAGGCACTTAGTTTGGCAGGCTGACAAGGTGACACAGAACTCTTTACCCGCCTCTCACCCGCTTCATGGCGCCGACTTCGGCCCCGTTGCACAAATTGCCTACGTGGTGGAAGACCCCGAAGCTGCTGCTCTTGAGTGGGCGCAACATTTCGGAGCAGGCCCATTCTTCATCAATCGCCATATTCCCGTCACCAACGTGACACACCGCGGTACACCTTCAG
>WLST01000107.1 GCA_009711295.1 Actinomycetota bacterium
CAACAGGGTTGACCGACAAGACAGTGACGCCTGCTTCTTTGAATGCAGCAACACGCTCGGCAATGAAACTCTTTGGCCCCACCAAGTTGGTGAGTTCGAGCATTTCAGTGGGAACAGCTGCAGCGGCTTCTTCTTTTTTGCCGTCGAGGTACAGGTCTTGTACCAATTTTGCTTCTGCTTCGTATCCGTATGCCGAGCAAATGTCGTTGTAGAAGTTTTTGCCACGAGCACCCATTCCGCCGATGTACAAAGCACTGTTTGGGCGCACCATGTTGAGAATTTTAGCTTTGGTGTCGCCAACGTTGTCTTCGCCAATAGCAAGAATGCCGCCCGCACTGATGTCGAGTGGCTTCAGGTCTTTACTGCGCTTTGCAGTACCGGCCTTCAACTGCTTGCCCCATACTTTGTCGAACTTTTCAGGAACGAACATGATGGGCAACCAACCGTCGGCCAACTCTGCAGTTGCCTCAACGCTGAGGCCTTTCAAGCTTGCCCACCAAATAGGAATGTCGGCACGCAATGGGTGGTTGATGAGCTTGAGTGGTTTACCGAGTCCAGTTCCTTCGCCCGCTGGCAAAGGTGCAGTGACGGTTTGACCTTGATAGTTGAGAGCCTTTTCACGCTTCCACACTTCACGGCATACTTCGATGTATTCCTTAATGCGTTGCATTGGCTTCTCGTACGGAACGCCGTGGAAACCTTCCACCACTTGTGGGCCAGATGCACCGAGACCAAGAATGAAGCGACCATCGCTCACGTAATCGCAACCAGCGCCGGTCATTGCCATGAGTGCTGCAGAACGCGAGTACACGTTCACAATGCCTGTTCCAATTTCCACGCGATTAGTAATTGCGGCAAGGTAACCCACTTGCGAAATAGCATCGAAACTGTACGCCTCGGCGATCCATACCTGGTCGAGTCCTGCTTTTTCCAGCTCTACAACTCGCGCCGCGGCTTCTTTAAAGCCACCGGCATAGTTGATCATCATTGACAGTTTCATTACTACCCCCATGTGTTACTACTGAGTACACCTTACGATTTTTCGGCCTCTAATGCCCAATTCAAGTTGCCCGAGCGAAAACCCGCCAGGTCGAGCGTGATGTATTGATAACCCAACGCCGAAAGAGCACCCACAATGTCGCCGTGCACCTCTGCTGCACGGGCAAAATCACTCGCATCAAGCTCAATCCGGGCCGTTTTCCCTTCATGACGCACACGCATATTGCCAGCAAACCCCAATTGTCGCAATGCAGCTTCTGCACGATCGATGGTGCTGAGCAACCCCACAGTGACAGCAGTTCCATACGGCACACGGCTTGCTAAACACGCAGCCGCGGGTTTGTTCCAGGTACGTAACCCCATTGCTTGCGATAACTCGCGAATTTCTGCTTTCGACAAGCCCGCTGAGACCAGCGGAAACGCGGCGCCTTTTTGTTCTGCAGCTTGTTGACCCGGGCGATGATCACCGAGGTCATCAACATTGACACCAAGTGTGATGTGCGCACTGCGCTCGCGAGCAATGGGAACCAACACATCCATGAGTTCGTCTTTGCAGTGAAAACAACGGTCGCCATTGTTTGCGATGTATTCAGGCCGACTTGTTTCATTGGTGAGAAATGTTTGCCAGTTCAGGCCCCACTCTGTGGCAAGTGCGCGACAATCGTCGGCTTCGCTGGCCGCCAAAGAAGCTGACGTGGCTGTGGCACACAACACTTTGTTTGCGCCTAAGACCAAGGTGGCAAAGGCACCAAGAAAGGCGGAGTCGGCTCCACCACTAAAAGCCACCACAATGTTCCCCATTGATTCAATGGTTGTCCGCAATACATCGACCTTTGGCGATGAGGGAGGAAGGCAAATAGCGCTCGACATATTGCTCATCTGTCTATCGTGACATGCCAGCATTACGCGACTTCACCCAAAGCGTGAGAAACTAAGACCAATGACCCAACACCAGATGCACGAAATCCGTTCCGGCCTGCATCTCCATTGCATCGCATGGGGCGAACCCACACTTCCCGAGGCCCCCATGCTCTTGGTGCACGGCCTTGCCTCCAATGCTCGGCTGTGGGACGGCGTTGCCGAGCACCTCGTAGAGCTTGGTCACTATGTGGTTGCCATCGATCAACGCGGGCATGGTCAAAGCTCCAAACCCGACGACGGTTTCGATATGTCAACTGTTGCCCACGACCTTGAACTCTTCATTACACAACTGGAATTGCAACGACCTGTTGTTGCTGGCCAGTCATGGGGAGCCAACGTTGTAATTGAGCTTGCTGCACGTGCACCACACCTTGTGCGCGGTGTGTGTGCGGTCGATGGCGGAACCATTCAATTACAAAAACATTTTCCCGAATGGGAAACGTGCGAACAACAACTGCGTCCGCCAAACCTGCTCGGCACACCTGCCACGCGGCTTGAAGGCGCCATTCGCGCACACCATTCCGATTGGCCAGAAGCTGGCATTCGCGGCGCAATGGCAAATATGGAAGTGCTTGCCGATGGCACCATTCGCCCATGGCTCTCATTAGAACGGCACATGAAAGTGCTACGTGGTTTGTGGGAGCACAACCCAGAAGAACGCTTCCCCCATATTTCAGTACCCGTGCTCTTCATGCCTGCAGTGGGCAGTGGTGAAGCAGCTTGGGCGGTTGATAAAAAAGAAGCAGTAGCACGAGCCATTGAGTTGCTCCCCAAAGGTGCAGCAAATTGGTACGAACCTGCCGACCACGATCTACATGCGCAGTTTCCACAACGAGTTGCCCAAGAACTACACGACGCCTCAGTGAACGGATTTTTCATATAACCATGAGTACCACTGCACGCATTCTCGCCATCATGGGTTCGGGCGAAACCTCTCCCACCATGGTGAAAACACATCGCCAACTCATTGGTCGCCTCTCACAACCCAATGCAGTCGTGCTCGACACGCCATATGGCTTTCAAGAAAATGCTCCCGAGTTGGCGTTACGCGCTGTCGAGTACTTCGACGTCAGCGTCAACACCGCAATCACTCCACTTGGCCTGACACGCATGATTGGCGCCGATGCATTAGCTGTTCAACAAGGCCTCAGCGCACTCACCGACGCCGACTATGTATTTGCTGGGCCAGGCTCGCCCACCTATGCACTGCGCCAATGGAAAAATACTCAGGTGTCGCACATCTTGCATGAAAAATTGCAACGCGGTGGCATTGTTACATTTGCTTCAGCAGCTGCACTCACCTTAGGCACACGCACAGTTCCTGTGTATGAAATTTATAAATGTGGCGAAGAGCCCTATTGGCTCGAGGGTCTCAACCTGCTCGGCGAATTCGATATACCCGCAGTGGTGATTCCGCATTACAACAACGCCGAAGGTGGCCACCACGACACGCGGTTTTGTTACCTCGGTGAAACGCGCCTCAACATTCTTGAACAACAACTCGACGACGGCGAATACGTTCTTGGCGTTGACGAACACACCGGAATAGTTATTGATCTCAACGAGCGCACTGCTGAGGTAGTAGGTAACGGTGTTGTCACCATACGCGTAAAGGGAAACTCCACCACGTTTGCCTCTGGCGAAGTGCTGTCATTAGAACAACTTCAAAACCCCACTGTTGCCCCAAGCGCAACTCCCCCGCCATCGGTTGTAGTGGTCGACGAACCAGAAGTAGTTGCAACATCTTTGGTGAGCGTGGCGCAGCTGCGCCGCGAAGAGTTTGAGTCGGCGCTTGCAGCTGGCGATGCAAACGGCGCAACACGTGCCATTTTGGAATTAGAAAACGACATCAAGTTGTGGTCGGCCGACACCCTTACCGGCACCGACGCCGACTCGGCACGTGAAGTGCTGCGTTCCATGATTGTGAAGCTAGGGACAGCAGCAACAGGTGGCCTAGAAGACCCCCGCGAACGTGTTGCACCCTATGTGGAAGCACTTCTTGCTATTCGCAAAATTGTGCGCGCCGAAAAACGCTTCGACTTGTCTGACATTGTTCGCGATGCGCTGGCAATTG
>WLST01000108.1 GCA_009711295.1 Actinomycetota bacterium
CTTGGGGACGAGTTGTGCAAGAAGCGCAGATGTTTCAGCTGATACTTCTGAAGGCTTCATGACAACGGTGTTGCCAGCAGCGATTGCGCCGGCAGCCGGCACAAGCAAGAGCTGTACGGGGTAGTTCCACGGGGCAATAACAAGCACAACGCCAAGTGGCTCGGGAATGAGTTGTGATTTTGCGGGCATCGCGACAATTGGCGTTGGTACGCGTTGGGGTTTATTCCACTTCGTTAAGTTCTTGATCATTGCTTTCACTTCGGAAGTGACAAATGCAATGTCGGTGATGAAGCCTTCAACGTCGGGCTTGCCAAGGTCGGCCTTCAATGCGGCACTGAACGCGGCCTCGTTGTCTTCCATCATGCGCACAAGAGCTTCGAGTTGTTGTTTGCGCCATGCAAGGGGGCGAGTTTTCCCCGAGTTGTAGGTGGCGCGCAGGGTGGAAACGATGTCGGCAATTGCGGTTGTCATGTACCTATTCAACCATGCGGTTCATGTGTGTGACCCCATAAGCAGCAATAAGACAGCCAATTCCTGCAATAACAAATGAAGACTGATACGAACCAGTGGTGTCGCGCAAGATGCCTGCACCCCATGCAGCAATAGCAGCACCAGTTTGATGACCTGCAAACACCCAACCATAAATAAGCGGGCCGCGTTGTGAGCCAAAGCGCTTTGCGCACAATGCAACTGTTGGGGGAACGGTGGCTACCCAGTCGAGGCCATACATCATCATGAAACCGGCGGGACCCCAACCTTTGGCACTCAACATAGGGTCGAGGATGAGCAAGCTGAGCCCGCGAAAGAGGTAATAGAACATGAGGAGGCGAACGGGGTTAGTGCGGTCGGTAAGCCAACCTGAAAAGACAGTGCCGATGACATCGAAACCACCGATGAGGGCGAGGTAACCGGCAGCGGTTCCGGCGAGCACCATGTGGTCGTGCGCAGCTGAAATGAAGTGGGTTTGTACGAGACCATTAGTGGAGAACCCGCAGACAAAAAATGACCCCCACAACAGCCAAAACATGCCATCGTTTTTTGCGTCGCGCAGTGCTTCGAAGGCAGAGCGGATGGGGTTGGTAGTGGGAAGAGGAACTTCGTAGTTGTCAGATGCGCCAAAAGGAAGGAGGCCGATATCGGAAGGTGAGTTGCGCAAGAAGAGGAACACCACGGGAATCACCGCAATTGCGCACAATGCGATGACCACGCCAACGGTGCGCCATCCATGGTTTTCTGCGACGCGTGTGAGGGCGGGGAGAAATACCAGTTGACCACTTGCAGATGCAGCAGTGAGGGCACCGGTCACAAGCCCGCGGCGCGCGACGAACCAACGCGATGCCACGGTGGAGGCAAAAACGGTTGCCATGCAGCCCGAGCCAATACCAACAACTCCGCCCCACAGCACATAGAGATGCCAGGGTTGAGTCATTTGCGTAGTAGCAAGTGCACCGAGTGAAACAAGCGCTAAAGCACTCATGGTGATTCTGCGCAAGCCGTAGCGCATTTGTAAGGCAGCAGCGAATGGTCCAACGAAGCCAAAAAGCAATACGTTGATGCTGACCGCTGTTCCTACTGTGGCGCGGCTCCAACCAAATTCATGACGCAACGGGTCGATGAGTATCCCAGGTGTGGAGCGAAACCCTGCTGCTCCGAGAAGGGTGATGAAAGCAACAATAAAAATGACCCACGCATAGTGGATGCGAGTTTTTATTTTTGCCACACAGGCATATTACTCATCGTCAACATCGTCATCATCATTATTTTCATCGATGACATATAACTCGCTGCCTTCGGTGAGTTCCGGGATATTACGGCGTTGGCGGAGTTCGTCAATTTTCTTCGTTTCGCGGTTGAGGCCTTTGAAGCGTGTGCCGACAGTGAGCGACTCGAGGTCGTCTTGAAGGGAGTCGAAACTCTTTTTCACTTTTTCCAGCGACTTGACGTATGACTCCCACTGCTTTTTGAACTTGTTGACCAATTGCATCATCTGCTCGGCGGTTTCTTCTGTGTGGAAACTGTCGGCTGCTTGGCGCACAACTACGAGGAGTGAGTACAGCGACAGCGGTGAGCACAATACGACTTTGCGTTCGAGGGCCCAGTCGATGAGGGTGGAGTCGGCTTCGTGAATGAAGCTGCTAATGCCTTCATTGGGAACAAATAGCAAAACGTAGTCGAGTGAGATCTCGTTGGTTTTGGTGGCATAGTCGCGTTTTTCGAGTTCGGTAACGCGAGCACGAACTGCTTTTAAGAACTCAGCTTTCAATACATTGCGCGAAGCCTGCTCGGTAGCAGCGACGTATTTTGCATACGAGTCGAGAGGAAACTTGACGTCCATATACAACACGCGGTTGGGTGGAAGTAAGAACGTGTAGTCGGGGCGACCGCGGCCTTCAATGGTGTCTTGCTTTTCGTAGTTGATGCCTTCAACGAGCCCAGCTGCACGTAAGAGGTCTTCGGTCATACGCTCACCCCATTGGCCGCGTGCCTGCGAACTGGAGAGCACGTTATTGAGGTCGGTGGTTTGCTTGGCAAGTTCGGCGACTGCCTGGTCGACACCTTTGAACTTTTCGGTGTTCATGTCGCGCAGTGACTTGAGTTCAGTGTTCAACTCGGCGAGACGCTGTGTGACGTTGTCTTGCACAGCTTTCAATGTGTTGTCGATAATGTCGGCGCGTTTGCCGAGTTGCTCATCGCCTTTTTCTACTACTTGCGCTGAAGCCAACTTGATGGACTCTTCACGGTCTTGTGTGGCGTTTGTACGCATAGCGTTGAGCGCTTCAGTGAGGGCACTTTGGACTGCCTTGCCTACTTCGGTATTGACAGTGGCCGACACGGTTGCAGATATTTGCTCGTTGGTCATGCTGGGTGCAAGAGGCGCGGTCTCGATAGGTGCCGGTGGGATGCTCAACGCATAGCGCTGGCGCAGAACGAGAAAAGCGAGTGAAGCGATGAGGAGGCCAATGATGAGCCCAAAAATGGTTTGCACGGTTCCATAGTACAAATGGGCTGTTACATGGCAGGGATGTAGGGTATTTCGATGGTCCAAAACACCTCCGCGGCATCAAGCGAGCACGTCGATGTCCTCGTCGTAGGTGCGGGAATTTCGGGCATTGGGGCTGGATATCACCTCAACACCATGTGCCCTTCGAAGACCTACGCAATTCTCGAAGGTCGCGCCGACATTGGCGGCACGTGGGACCTTTTTCGCTACCCAGGTGTGCGCTCCGACTCCGACATGCACACGTTGGGCTTTCGCTTTAAACCGTGGACCGAAGCAAAAGCTATTGCTGACGGGCCCGATATTTTGCGGTATCTCCACAGCACAATCAACGAATTCGACATTGCTCGTCATATCCGGTTTGGTCATGTGGTGAAAAGCTCTCAATGGTCGAGTGAAAAGTCGCAGTGGACTGTTCACGTTGAGCGCGTAGGTGCCGGCGGCACAGTCACATTTACGTGTGGGTTTTTGTTTATGTGCTCGGGTTATTACAACTACCGCGAAGGCTTTACTCCTGAATTTCCCGGAAGAGAACGCTTTCGTGGAGAGGTAATTCATCCGCAAAAATGGACGAACGATGTTTCCTATTCTGGTAAGCGCGTCGTTGTCATTGGCTCAGGCGCAACAGCAATTACTCTGGTGCCTGCAATGGCGAAAGACGCAGAACACGTCACCATGTTGCAGCGCTCCCCAACATATATTGCAGCCCGCCCCGACACTGATGCATTTGCGAATAAGTTGCGGAAGTATCTTCCGTCAAAAATTGCCTATGCAATCACGCGACTAAAAAACACGAAGTATCAACAGTTGGTGTATTCACGTTCACGTACGCATCCCGACAAAGTGAAAGAAGTTTTGCTCAAAGGAGTGCGTGAGCAGCTCGGCCCCGACTACGACATCGAAAAAGATTTCACTCCCACCTATAACCCGTGGGATCAACGCTTGTGTTTGGCCCCGAACGGAGATTTCTTTCAGGC
>WLST01000109.1 GCA_009711295.1 Actinomycetota bacterium
TCGAGCGTGGCCAGTTTCCAATCGGGCCCTGGCATGGCGGTGTATTCCGCAACAAAAGCTTTCGTTACTAGTTTCTCTGAAGCACTGCATGAAGAACTACGCAAGAGCCCTGTGCATGTGAGTGCGTTGTGCCCTGGTTTTGTGCGCACAGAGTTTCAAGAAGTAGCTCAAACGGGTGCAGAAATTGATTCCATTCCCAAGTTCATGTGGCTCAATATTGCCAACGTGGTGTCGGAAGCATTAGCGGGAACAGCAAAGGGCAAAGCGCTCATTGTTCCAGGTACGCAATACAAGAGCATGCTCATGTGGGTACGCCTGGTGCCACGTGTAGTGATGCGTCGCGTTTCGGGAAAAATTGTCGGAATTTAAATTTCGACGCGTGACCCAACTTCAAACACACGCTCTGTTGGCAAGTTGAAAAAGCGGCTCGCACTGTCGGCACCGCGATTCAAAAACACGAAGAGATGTTCTTGGAGTGGGTTCATGCCAGGTGCCTTGCCCGCAACGATGGATTCATGTCCAAGGAAATAGGTGACGTCTTCCGGGTCGTAGTCAAGGCCTGGGTGAGTAATTGCAGCAAGTACCTTCGGAACATCGGGGTCTTCCATGAAACCGAATGACACTTCTACTTGGAAAACGCCCGGTGCAACTTTCTTCACTGCTGCGCGGTGCTCGGGTGACACGCGAGGTTCATCGGCAGTGTCTACAGCAACAATGAGGGTGGTGTTATGCAGAACCTTGTTGTGCTTCAAGTTGTTCACGAGAGCTGGGGGAGCTTTGCCCAAGTCTTTGAACATGAACACGGCTGTACCTGTGACACGTTTGATGCCCTCGGCTTCGTCGAGCACTTCTTCGATGGGTCGTTCTCCGCGGTGAATTCGTGCTGCCACCAATATGCGGCCACGGCGCCATGTTTGCATTTGCACCATCAAAATGGCACCTACTGCAAGCGCGAACCAACCGCCATGTGGAATCTTGATGACGTTTGCCCCAAGGAAACCTAACTCAATGAGCAAAAGCGGCACGCAAATAATGAACCCACGCAGGCGACTCCACTTCCAGCGGTCGGTAATGACGCGGAAGAAGATGAGCGTGGTGAT
Source organism: Actinomycetota bacterium (assembly GCA_009711295.1). Lineage (GTDB taxonomy): Bacteria > Actinomycetota > Acidimicrobiia > Acidimicrobiales > Ilumatobacteraceae > F1-20-MAGs119. Next base: position 1,101 of record WLST01000109.1, read on the forward strand.
GGCCATGGTCATAGTGACGGCAATTCCATAAGCTGCAGCGAGGTTCGAAGAAGTGCGGAACCCGAGTACCAGACCAATGCACGCAATCATGAGTGCCCAGTTCACCAGCGGAACATAAATTTGTCCCGAATGACTTGACGATGTGTGGCGAATTTGAATACGTGGCAAATAGTCAAGCTGCACAGCTTGAGCGGTGAGGGAGAACACTCCCGAGATGAGTGCCTGTGAAGCAATGATGGTTGCGCATGTTGCAAGAAGAACGAGCGGCAACAGCAGTGGCTCTGGTGCCATGCGGAAAAAGACGCTTTCGATTGCTTCAGGGTTTTGCAAGAGGAATGCGCCTTGGCCCCAATAGTTCAGCAAGAGTGCAGGAAGCACCACGGCATACCAACCCAGGGTGATGGGCCTGCGACCAAAGTGGCCCATGTCGGCGTATAGGGCTTCACCACCAGTGACCACCAGGAAAATGGATCCGAGTGACAAAAATGCATGGCTCGATTCATGCGTGAAGTACTGCACTGCGTAATACGGGTTCACTGAGGCGATAATTCCGGGCTCTGACCACACTTTGGAGAGTCCGAGCACAGCAAGTGTGATGAACCAAATAATCATGATGGGTCCAAACACTTTGCCTACTGCGCCAGTACCGCGGCTCTGTACAAAAAAGAGCCCGAGCAAAATGACAACTGCGATGGGGATGACCCAGCTGTCGAATGAAGTAGATACTTCGCCAAGTCCTTCAACAGCGCTGAGTACCGAAATAGCGGGTGTAATGATGCCGTCTCCGTAGAGCAATGCAGTACCAAAAACACCCAAGCCCACCAACAGGCCTGCCTTGGCGGTTGTTGAACCACGCTTTGGCATGACAAGTGCGGTGAGGGCCAAGATGCCACCTTCACCGCGATTGTCGGCGCGCATCACGAGAAAGAGATACTTCACAGAAATGATAATGAGGAGTGCCCAAAAGGCAAGTGAACACACGCCATACACGTTGATGTTGTCCACCATCATGGGGTGCGACTTCTCGGTAAACGTTTCCTTCAGCGAGTAGAGCGGGCTCGTGCCAATGTCGCCATACACAACACCAAGTGCTCCGAGGGCAAGCATTCCCGTACCGGCTTTGGAGTGCGAATGCTCGTGGTGTGGGTCATGAGGAAGGCGAGTAGAGGAGGACGCTTTGGCAGCATTTTCTGCTGCGAGGCGTTTGGCAAAGTCAACTGACTCTGGCCCGGCTGTCTGGTCTGAACCCACGGGTCTTTACCCTAGTTGTTTGCGTGCCAACTTGGGCACCTGAGCCTAAAAACTAGGCGTAATCAACTGAAGCGTATGTTGACAGTTTGTCAAGGCGATGCTGTGCATCAATGAGCCGTACGGTTCCCGACAAGGAACGCATGACCAAACTCTGCGTACGTGCTCCGCGTGAATCGAAGCGCACTCCACGAAGCAGTTCACCATCGGTGACACCAGTTGCAGCAAAGAAACAGTTGTCGCCTTTCACCAGGTCATCTGAAGTGAGCACCTTGGATAAGTCGTATCCGGCGGCCAAAGCCGATTGGCGCTCTTCTTCATTGCGTGGCCACAAACGACCTTGAATTTCTCCACCCATGCACTTCAGCGCAGCTGCCGACACCACACCTTCGGGGGTGCCACCAATACCAATGAGAATGTCGACGCCTGCATCGGGCCACGATGTGGCAATTGCGCCAAAAATGTCGCCATCACTAATGAGTTTGATGCGTGCACCGGTAGAACGCACTTCTTCAATGAGTTCTTTATGGCGGGGGCGATCGAGAATCATGACGGTGAGGTCACGCACCGATTCGCCTTTAGCTTTTGCTACCCATTTGATGTTTTGAGTAGCGGAAGCAGTGATGTCGATATGACCTACAGCTTGTGGACCCACCACAATTTTTTCCATGTACATACATGGACCCGGGTCGAACATAGTGTCACGCTCAGAAACGGCAATGACCGATAGCGCATTGCCCATGCCGAGTGAGGTGAGTGTGGTGCCGTCGATGGGGTCAACAGCAACGTCGGTGCGGGGCTGAGTTCCGTCGCCAACATTTTCACCGTTGAAGAGCATTGGCGCTTCATCTTTTTCACCTTCACCAATCACCACAATGCCGTCCATGGGGACGGTGGTGAGTACGGTGCGCATGGCATCAACGGCGGCAGCATCGGCCCCGTTCTTGTCGCCACGACCCACCCAACGAGCAGCGGCGAGGGCTGCAGATTCGGTGACTCTGACGAGTTCCATGGCGAGGTTGCGTTCTGGCTTTTGTGGGCGTCGTTCGTTCATCACCCCCTACCGTAGTGCCGGCGATACCCTCGGGCTAATGCCCGTGAAAATAACCGCCGTTCCCCTTGAGCGCTGTCTCGATTCCCGAGACCTCTCTGAGCCTCAGGTGGGCCCCAAGGGCGAAGTGTTGGTGTTTGGGGTAAGTCAGCAGGGAAAAGGTGAAATACACACTCGCGACGTGTCGGGGGGCGCTGAAGAGACATGGTTGCTCGAGCCTGCGCCGAGTGTGACCCGTGGTTTTGGCGGCGGATGTTTTCAGTGGCTTCCCGATGGCAGTGGGGTTGTGTACGCAGCGAAAACCGGAGGGCTGTGGGAAGCCGCACGTGGTGCAACTAGTGCCTGTCGTATCGACACTCAGTCGCCAGTCACAGCCTCGCGCTTCGGTGTTGCTGTGTCGGCCAGTGGCGAGTGGATTGCTTGTGTGCAGAACCTGTGCGAGCTCGTGGTGGTGCATCGTGCAACAGGTGAAGAACATGTCATTGCGCAACCACATGCGTTTGTTTTCGACCCCGTGTGGAA
>WLST01000011.1 GCA_009711295.1 Actinomycetota bacterium
TCACCGAAGAAACTGAAACCGACTTGTTCGGCGAGCAAGTGGTGTTGTGCGGTGGAGTCACCTCACTGGTACAGGCCGGATTCGAAACGCTTGTTGAAGCTGGCTACCAGCCAGAGATGGCGTACTTCGAGTGCTTGCACGAAGTGAAGCTCATTGTTGACCTCATGTACGAAGAAGGCATTGCAGGCATGCGTTACAGCATCAGCGACACTGCCGAGTACGGCGACGTCACACGCGGACCACGCATCGTTACACCAAACACCAAAAAGCAAATGCAGAAAATTCTGAAGGAAATTCAAAGCGGCAAGTTCGCTAAAGAGTGGATCGCAGAAAGCGAAGGCGGCCGCGTGAAGTTCAACGAACTGCGTAAAGCCGGAGCCGATCACCAAATCGAAGAAGTGGGCAAGCGCTTGCGCTCGATGATGCCATGGATCTCGGCTGGTAAGCAGAAGGTGTCCGACGCCTCCGGCGGCTGAGTGTTCTCGGCGCCGTATGTATCGTTTTTTGTAACGCTACGCGCCGAAAAAAGAAGGAAAGTGAAAAGGCGCCACCGCAAGGTGGCGCCTTTTCGTTTCCCGCCTTTAGGGGTGGCGGGATGAAGATTTCAGATATGAGGAAACCTTCCCCATATAGATGTTTGACAACCCCAAAAGTGGACACTTTTTTGACGAAATTTTGGAAATATTTTCTCTGAGCCAATTCCCGACTTGTCAGGTCGGGAATTGGTCGGTAGGGTCTTTCCCATGACAAATGCATCTTGGGGTTTCGATACCCGCCAAATTCATGCCGGCCAAACTCCCGACCCAACAACGGGTTCGCGCGCAGTTCCTATTTACCAAACGACGTCGTATCAATTCCGCAACTCGGAACATGCTCAGAACCTTTTCGCTCTTGCCGAAATTGGCAACATCTACACCCGCATTATGAACCCGACCCAAGGTGTGCTTGAAGCACGCGTTGCCGACCTTGAAGGTGCAACTACTACTGCTGTTGGTTTGCCTGGTGCGTTGGTTGTGAGCTCGGGTCAAGCTGCAGAAACTTTGGCCATTCTCACGCTCGCTGAAGCAGGAAGCCACATTGTTGCTTCACCATCGCTTTACGGCGGCACATACAACTTGTTGCACTACACACTTCCCAAGATGGGCATTGAAGTGACGTTCGTGAACGACCCCGACAACTTGGAAGAGTGGAAGAGCGCAGTACGCCCCAACACCAAAGCGTTCTACGGTGAAGTTCTTGCTAACCCGAAGAACGATGTGTTTGATATTGAAGGCGTATCAAAAGTTGCTCACGATGTAGGTGTTCCCCTCATTGTTGACAACACCGTTCCTTCGCCATATGGCATTCGTCCGTTGCAGTGGGGTGCCGACATCGTTGTGCACTCACTCACAAAGTTCATGGGTGGACACGGCAACAGCATCGCTGGTGCAATTGTTGACGGCGGCAAGTTCGACTTCTCGGCAAGTGGCCGCTTCCCGAACTTCACCGAGCCAGATCCTTCGTACCACGGCCTTGCTTATTGGCCAGCACTCGGTGCAGGTAGCTACATCATCAAAGCACGCGTACAAATGTTGCGCGACCTTGGTTCAGCTGTCAGCCCATTCAACGCATGGTCAATTTTGCAAGGTGTGGAAACACTCTCGTTGCGCATGGATCGTCACTGGGAGAACGCTGCAAAGGTTGCCGACTACCTCGGCAAACAAGCAGGCGTGGAAAGCATTTCGTGGGCAGGTTTACCTTCAAGCCCTTGGCACGCACGTGCGAAGAAGTACTTCGAAGGCCGCGGCTTTGGCTCCATCATTGCGTTCAACGTCAAGGGTGGCCGTGAAGCTGGTCAGAAGTTTGTTGAAGCGCTGCAGTTGCACAGCCACGTAGCCAACATCGGCGACGTGCGCAGCTTGGTCATCCACCCAGCATCTACAACACACAGCCAGCTCACCGAAACAGAGCAACTCTCGAGCGGCGTGCATCCTGGTCTCGTGCGTTTGTCAGTGGGTCTTGAATCCATCGCCGACATCTTGGCCGACCTCGACCTCGGGTTCGCAGCCATCAAATAACCGTCCGAGAACCCTTGGGTTTGGCAGGATGGTGGTGTGAGCGAGCAAATTGACACCAGAACAGGTTGGGTTTCGCCCGACGTCTTAAACGACATCCGCGATCGCGTGCCTTTGGTGTACGTCGATGCGGTACCAGTACGTGTCGACGAAGAAGGTCGTGTCACGCATGTGGGCATGCTTTTGCGACAAGCTGCCGACGGCACCATTAGCCGGATGGTGGTGTCGGGTCGCGTGCTCTTGAATGAACGCATTCGTGAAGCCTTGCTGCGACATCTCGAAAAAGACTTAGGGCCTTTGGCTTTTCCGCGCATTCCACCAGAGCCATCACCATTCACTGTGGTGGAGTACTTTCAAGATCCGAACATCAGCGGGTTTCACGACCCACGGCATCATGCGGTGAGCTTGGCATTTGTTGTTCCAGTCACCGGCGAATGCAGCCCCACCCAACAAGCGCTCGACCTGGCATGGTTCACCCCAGAGCAAGCAGTGAGCCAAGAAGTACGCCGTGAAATGACGCTCGGGCACGACCGACTCATTCGTTTGGCTCTAGCTTCCGTGGGGCAGCTCCCCTAAGGATTCAACCCCGCCGGCGTTTGCGCACAATGCGCGCTGCACCAGGGCGATTGTGGGGTGCCGGAGAAACAACCGACGTATGTTCATCGATGTCGATGGTGATTCCCTGCGAGTCGATGTCGCCAGGTTCGCCCGCAACTTCTTGAACCGCTGCAGGTTGCTCTTTTGGCTTGCGTCCGAGGACCTGGTCGAGGGCAAACATGCCGCCGGCAAGAATTGCCCCGGCCATGCCGTGTTGGCGTCGCACGCGTTGAAGATCAGATGGCAGGACTTCGATGGGAGCAATGTCGTCGATGTCGCTGGGCTCGTTGCTCTCGCTCATTGTTGAAGCGTACTGCGAATGGTGAATGCGGCGTTGCGTCACCGTCTATTGTTCAGTTATGCCAGATAAAAACGCCGTGCATCGTGCTGCTGCGGCGTTGCGCACTGCGCTGGTTGGCAAACAACTTGTTGGCTTTGAAGCAGAAAAGTTAAGTGGGCCCACACCGCGACTCGGAAGAACCGTTGAAGACGTGGTGTCTCATGGTCGGCACTTAGAAATTTGTTGGGATGACGACATTGTGTTGAACACCAACCTCGGCTTGCGTGGAAGTTGGGAGCTGTACCGTCGTGGTGAAACTTGGCGTAAGCCTCAACGCATGGCGCGAGTTGTTGTGGAAACAATCGACTGGGTTGCCGTGTGCTTCAATGCGCGCGATGTGGAAACATATCGCCCCGATAGTTTCGTACGTCATCCAAACTTTGGTCGACTTGGTCCCGACTTGCACGACGCCAATGCCGACATCAATGAATGTGTGCGTCGGCTCATGACATATGAGAATCCAACAATCTCTATTGCTGATGTTTTGCTCGATCAACATGTTGCAACTGGAATTGGCAATGTGTATCGCTGTGAAGTTTTGTGGTCGAGTGAAGTGCACCCACTTGCGCCAGTTGGTTTGTTGCCACAATCAACATGTGTAGAAATTGTGCGCACTGCTTCTGCAATGCTGCAACAACAAAATACAGAAGCTCCGACAGATCTGTTTGCTTACGGACGTAATGGCCAACCATGCAAGCGTTGCGGGGGAGTCATCGCCGTGCAGTATCACGGTGCGCCCGAGCGACTTTTGTATTGGTGCCCCAGCTGTCAACTCGGCTGTGCGCCCGCGCCAGAACCAGACCATTCAGACCCCATAGCCAGGCTCACCGATTCACACCCAGCAGGCTCTATGTACATCTCTGAAATGGTGCAAAACAAGGGTTTATTCACCGATAACGGCAACCAAGCGGCTAGCTAAAGGCTTAGGCGCGCCCGAGTATTTTGTCGACCGCAATGATGATGGCCACACGGTCGACACGTTCTTTTGGAGCTTGGTAGCGCGCTGCATATCCGGCGACGGCTTGCGCAACCTCTGCTGCGTTTGTTGTAGCGCGTACGGTTCCTTCAAGCGATAGCCAACGACCTTTGTCGACTTGTGAGACAACAGCGCGGCCACCACGCTCAGCATTTTTTACTTTCTGTGAACCTGCAAAAGTAATGATGCGCACTTCATTGCACGATGCATCGAAGCTGAAGCCCACTGGCACCACGTGAGGTGATCCGTCTTTGCGCAGTGTGGTGAGAGAAGCTAAATGGCGCTCGGTGAGGAACGCAATGATTTCTGGAGTGATGTTTTCTGGAGACATTAGATTGCAGAAATCGCTTCAAGCACATCGAGTTTTGCTGCGCGACGCGCCGGCCCAATTGCTGCAATGATGCCAACAACAATGGATGCAAGAAGTACCACAACAATGGTGTTGATAGGAATTTGAATTCCATTAACAAACGATTCAGGAAGTGCAATTGAAACTGCGATACCTAAGGGAACACCCACGGCAACGCCAAGTGTTGCGCCAAAGACGGAGACAATAATTGCTTCCCACCGGACTGAACGTTTGAGGTGTCGTTTGCTCATTCCTACTGCACGCAGCAAGCCAAACTCGCGAGTGCGTTCGTAAACAGAAAGTGCCATGGTGTTGGCAATACCTAAAACGGCAATGCCAATAGCGAATATGAGCAGGCAGTACACAATGAAAAGAAGCTGGTTCAGCTGGTCTTCCTGGCTCTTTTGGAACTCGGCTTGGTCTTGAACCTGGGCGCTCGGAAATTCTTCGGCAACTTTGTCGACGGCGATGCGTGCAGTCTCAATGCTGACCCCATCAGCAATTTTGGCACCAATGAAAAAATCGACGGGTGGTGCGGTAGAGGCTTGAGAAAGAACATCGATGCTGACGAGCCAGTTGCCGGCAATAGATGAGTCGTTATAGACACCGCCAACGGTGAGATTGCTGGTGGTGCCGTTTTGCCATGTAACAGCGACTGAACTTCCCACTGACAGTGCAAGGTCGCGCGCTGGATCGCGGTGCACGAGTATTTGCCCCTTACCCAGTGCAGCAAAGCTCCCAGAGGTGAGCTTGACGTTCACTATGTCGCCCATTTCAACGTTCACTGCACCAATTTGTTTTGATTCACCATTAATTTGCGCAGTGGAAATGCGGAAAGGTGATACTTCACCGAGTTCAGGAAGTACGGCAAGTTTCTCAGCAAATGCTGGAGGCAAACCTTGGAACCCATCGCTCGTTACGTAATAATCGGCCGTGACCGAACCTTGTAGGCGGTCTTTAAACGACTTCTGGACTGAGGCGGCAATGACTGCAACGGTGCTGACGAGTGCAAGACCAATCATGAGTGCTGACGCAGTAGTTGCAGTGCGGCGCGGCGTGCGTTGTGCATTACGACTTGCCAGCCTGCCTGCCACTGAACGCGTCATTGGCCAAATAGGGAAAGGCAGAATACGGCTGATTGCTGCGCTCATGGGGGCAGCAAATGAGGTAGACAAACTTGCGACGCCAAGGAACAACAAGATGGCTCCGAGCCCGCTTGCACCAAGTATGCCGATGGCTCCGCCTGGTTGAACGAAGAGGCCAATACAGAGCAATGCGATGGCGGCTAGCAAAGTTGCTGCACCAGCAAAGAGGCGTTTGCTGCGTTGTAGGGCGGTGAAGCCCATCTCGGGGCGCATAGCGGCAACTGGAGGAATTTTGCTGGCCCGCAAGGCAGGCACCATTGCCGCAGTGACGGTCACGCCGATGCCAACAAAGAGCGAGGCAAGGATGGTGCGCGTGGAAATGGTGATGGTGGCCGATGGGAACGCGGCACCGGTGGCGTTGAAGAGCGCCGTGATGCCTTTCGATACACCGACTCCGCCCAAGATGCCAAAGGCGGTAGCAATGACGCCGATGATGAGGGCCTCACCCAAAATCATGAGTCGTATCTGACGTGAGCTTGCCCCGATGGCGCGCAGCAAGGCAAGTTCACGCAAGCGCTGGCTAATAATGATGGCGAACGTGTTGAAAATAAGAAATGCGCTGACAAAAAGTGAAATAGCTGCGAACCCTAAAAGAAGCTTCCCAAAAATATCGATGATGTCATTAATGGCGCCAGCAGTTTCCTTCGCCGATTGCTCGCCGGGAATGACTTCGTACTTGCTGGTGAGCACGGTGGCAATTCCTTTTTGCACCGTTGAGCGCGAGGCGCCTTTTTCAAGACCCACGTAAATGGAATCGGCTAAACCTTCTGCGCCAAGAAATGTGTTGGCAGTTGCTGGGTCGAATGCGCACACGCTGGCGCCGCCGCCACCAGACGTATCGCCGGTTCCCGTGAGGCCAACGAGCGTGAATTCACCTTTGCCAGTAGGGCCAACAACTGTGACTTTGTCGCCTAAAACGTAGCCAGCACGTTTGGCGGAAGCTTTATCGATGGCAACTTCGCCAGGGCCACGTGCTTCGCGCCCATCAAGAATAGTGCGACCGTCTAAACCATCTTGACCTAGCCATGAAATACCAAAAGCAGGGCCTGAAGTTTTGAGTGGCTTGCCGTCGGGTTTCACAATGGTGGATTCGCGAATGATATTGACTTCAACTGAACTCACGCCAGGAACTGCAGCGATACCAGAAACAAGTGCAGCGGGAACGGGGTCACGTTTCGCGGTGGCTTCGTCGCCAAAAGCAATGGGGGTGCGTACTTCAAGTGCAATGTCGCCGCGGAGCTCTTCAAAGAGACTGTTGATTGCGGTTTTCACACTGTCGGTGAGCATGAATGCACCAGACACGAAAGCAACACCGCTCACAATGGCGAACACGGTGAGCAAGATGCGGAACTTACGAGCAAGTACGCCACGCAAAGTGAGGCGTATGACGGGGGATGACACTGTTATGACCCGAGTTTCTTCATACGGTCGAGCACTTGCTCACTTGTTGGCGAGGTGATTTCGTCAACAACTTTTCCGTCGGCGAGAAAAACAACACGGTCGGCATACGCAGCAGCAACAGGGTCGTGGGTCACCATCACAATGGTTTGCCCAAGGTCGCTCACGGCGTGACGCATGAACGCGAGAATTTCTGCACCTGAGCGGCTATCGAGGTTGCCCGTTGGCTCGTCGGCAAAAATAATTTTCGGGCGGCTAGCCAGTGCTCGTGCAACTGCTACGCGTTGTTGCTGCCCACCAGATAGTTCGCTCGGGCGGTGAGTAAGGCGTGATTCCATTTTCACGGCGCTGACGACTTCATTGAGCCATGCTTGGTCGACGTCGACACCACCCAGGTCGAGTGGCAACGTGATGTTCTCTAATGCGGTGAGTGTAGGGATGAGGTTGTATGCCTGGAAGATGAAGCCCACTTGCTCACGGCGCAAGACGGTGAGTTCGCGGTCGTTGAGCCCCGACAAATCGGTGCCATCAACAAACACTTTTCCCGAGGTGAGGGTGTCGAGACCGGCAAGGCAATGCATGAGCGTGCTCTTGCCCGACCCGCTGGGGCCCATGATGGCGGTGAACTGGCCTTCGGCAAAGTCGACCGTGACGTTGTCGAGGGCACGTACCTCGCTGTCATCTTTTCCGTATATTTTTGAGGCATTGAGCGCAGCAGCTGCCGCAACGAGAGTGGGGGTGGTGGAAGTCATCTAGGCTTGTCTAGTGGCAAATAATGAAGGTCGCAACTCATGGGTCAATGGTGCATGGAATGCTTCCGATATTGCCAGTGCCCAAACCCATTTGGCCCCCTTCATCGATGAATTGCGCGGTCAAGCAAGCAGCACGGCACCAGGTCGTACGACACACCTCATTGAACTACAAGTTGCTCAATTGCTGGGCTTAGAGCGCGCAGAGAGTGTTTTAGGCGAAGCAATGAAGAACTGGTACTCATCTTCGGAATTCTCCGATGGAGAAAAAGCCATTTTGGAAATTGCTGAACAGTTTGTCCTCGATGTGCACAGCGTGACCGACGAGCAATTTGAGAAGTTGAGAAAGTATTTTTCTACTCCCGATATTTTGGCAATGTTGTTTCACATTGCGCTGTGTGATGGCTTTGGAAAACTGGAAAAGGTGGCCTGATGTCGAGTACTCCACGCCTCGACCCCGTCGACCCAACAGCGCGTTCGGTATTTGGCTCTATTCTCGGGCACCAACCGCAACTCGCCAAAGCGTTCTCCACTTTGTATGCCGAATTTTGGCAACGAGGTGCACTCGACCACATCACTAAAGAAACCACACGTTTACGCAATGCCCGCATTACCGATTGTGGCTATTGACGCAATGTTCGCTTCACGGTCGTGAAGCAAGAAAACATGGTGGAAGATGACGTTCAGAAGGTTGACGACGACTACAACGAAACCGACCTTCCACAACGCTCAAAACTTGCCTTAGCTTTCGCCGATGCATTTCTTGGTGCACAAGGTGCTCCGAGTATTGATGTGCAAGATGAGATGAAAAAAGAGTTCACGACAGAACAAATTGCTGAAATGGGTATTGGCTTGGCGCTCTTTCATGGCTTTAGCAAGTTGCTCATTGTGACGGGCTGCGAGCCAGAAGAAATGGAACGCACCGTGTTGAGTGCGCCAGGCGCATAGAGTTTTACCAGCCGTTGTAGTGAACAACCTCAGACACATCTTTGCGCGACACAGGACCTTCGGGGCCGTCGGGGTAGCCAAGAGGAATCGTGGTGCCGATGTACATTTCATCGGGAATATTCAAGATGGTGCGAATTTGTGCTTCCACCATTCCGTGCAACGTGGTGAAGGCTGCGCCCAAACCCAGTGCGCGTGCAGCAACAATAAGGTTTTGGCTTGCGGCGTATACGGCTGAATACATGAACGGTTCACGTGGGTTGTCGGCAGGGTAAATGTTGCGACCACAAACAAAAATGATGCATGGGAAATTTCCCATGTTGGCGCCAAGATTCTGCGCGCCTTTTAATGTGCGTCGATCGGTATCGTTGCCGGGGTCGGGAAACTTAGAAACTCGTTCGGCAAATGGCAAAAAGAGTGCGCCGAGTTGCTTGCGAACTTCGGGGTCGGTGACCACAATGAAATCCCAGCCCTGTGTATTGTTTGGGCTGCTGGCGCGGGTGGCGGCCCACAACACCTTTTCTATGAGTTCACTCGGCACGGGGTCGGGCTTGAAAAAGCGCATTGCACGAGCGGTGTTCATTGCATCGAAGACGTCCATGTGCTCTATCGTTTCAAGTGGAGCACACCTATGACGTATCGGACCGACCAACCCCGCGAACATTTCTCCACTGGGCTCATTGTGGGTCGTTTTCACCCTCCGCATTTAGGGCATTCATGGTTCATTAATGCCGCTGCAGATCAGTGCGATGCGTTGGTGGTTTTCGTCAACACTCGTGCAGGTGAACTGGTACCTGGCTCTTTACGCGCAGGCTGGCTTGCCGAATTGCACGCGAATGTCACCGTGGTAGAAGTTGCTCACGAACTCGATACCAACTGGAACGACAATGAACTGTGGGCGAAATGGATTGCGTTGTTCCGTAGCAAGTGGCCCCACAACACCGGCCCTCACGCAGTGTTTTCATCTGACTCATATGTTGCAGAGCTTGCTCGTCGCCTAGAAGCTCAAGCAGTAGTGGTTGATGAAGATCGCATCAATGTTCCTATTAGTGCGACCCAAATACGCGAAACACCCCAGCAGTATCTCCACTTCCTTGCGCCGCAAGTGCGCGAGTGGGTAGAGAAAAACTTGCTGGGGTGAGTTGCTGAAAATTACTTCTTAGGTTGTGGCAAAACGCGCAAGTAAGGCTTGACGGTTGTCCAACCTTGTGGGAAAAGCGTCTTTGCCTCATCGTCAGACACAGCTGCACCGATGATGACGTCGCCGCCATCTTTCCAGTTGGCAGGTGTGGCCACTTTGAACTGTGCTGTCAATTGCAATGAATCGATGACGCGAAGCACTTCATCGAAGTTGCGACCGGTTGATGCTGGGTAAGTGATTGTGAGCTTCACCTTTTTGTCCGGTCCAATAACGAATACTGAACGCACGGTCATGGTGTCGCTTGCATTGGGGTGAATCATGTCGTAGAGGTCGCTGACCTTGCGGTCTGGGTCACCGATCATGGGGAAGTTCACTGGTGTTCCTTGTGTTTCGCCAATGTCGCCTTCCCACTTCAAGTGCGACTCAACATTGTCGACCGACAAACCAATTACTTTCACATTGCGCTTGTCGAACTCAGGTTTGATTTTTGCTACGTAGCCAAGCTCTGTAGTGCACACTGGTGTGAAGTCTTTTGGGTGACTAAAAAGTACGCCCCACGAAGTGCCAAGCCATTCATGAAAGTTGATGGTGCCTTGTGTGGTTTCTGCGGTGAAGTCGGGGGCGGTATCGCCGAGTCGAAGTGCCATGGTGTTCTCCTTTGAAGGTGACTGTTTCAGGGTCCACGATAACGCCAGATTCCATAATCCCGACCAACTCGGTCGGGATTAGTACATACCTAAGCCAATTTCACAAACATTTTTTGTACGTCTTCGATGGAGTAGCCCTCTTTTTTTGACTGCTCTGGGTTCGATACACACCACGTGAGACCAGCTGCCACCAAGTGAAAACCTACCTGTTCCAAGGCTTTGTGGGCGGCGGAGATTTGAGTAACCACGTCGCGGCAATCGCGTTCTTCGCTCAGCATTTGTTGAATACCACGAATTTGGCCTTCGACGCGGCGCAGTCGTTTTTGCAGATCATCGGTGGTTTCGGCGGGTATTTGCATGCGCTCACTGTATACCCCTAGGGGTATAGTTGCAAGCAGGGTTATTGGGGCAAAGTCGTCGTGGTTGTTGGAGTGGCCGCAGGGGCTGGGTCGAGGTAGTCGCGTAATGAGGCGGGGCGCAACCCAAGTCGCTTGAGCTCCGCGAGCACAAGTTTCAGACTTGATTCCAAACTGTTGAGGTAGTGCAACAAAATAATGTCGCCGCGTTGCATTGGGTTCCCACCCGACCTGATGATTTTTCCTTGGTCGGCTTCAACATTCCACAGCACAATTTTCTTGATACCGCACTTCTTCGCAGCGATGACGGTATTGCTGTTGTGAGAACCGCCTGGAGGTCTGAAGAAGATAGGAAGCTTTTTGTAGTTTCCACGCACATGTTCATTGGCTCTGCAAATTTCACTTGTCTGTTCTTTCAGTGACAGCGAACTCATGAGTCGATGAGTTTCTGAATGATTCTCAAACGAAGTGCCTGGACGACGGATGAGGTGAAGAGCCTTCCAATGTGTTTTTAAGGCTTCCGACAGGACAAAGTTTGTAATAGGAATTTTCTTTGAGAGAAGAAGATTTACTAGACCATCTGTGATGACCGAGCCGTCGTCAATGGTGATGAATACCACCGGGTCTTTTGTTTTGACGCGGTCAACAATAAAAGAATCGTTTGCCGATTGAGCCTGAACGGGTGAAATGTTGATGATTGATGGGAGGGCGAAGAGGCCGGCGCTGAGCGCAAGAACAGCTGAGAAAGAACGGCGAGCCACTTCGGAAATATACAGCCGATGGTGAGCAAAGCCCTATGAAATAGGCAAAGCAGAGGTTCTCTTCACAAAACTGGAATGAGGGGGTACTTTCCTAAGAAATTCCAGTGCCATGGGGGTGTGCATATGGATCTTCAGGAACTGCAGTTGGTCAAACCCGCTAGCCATCGAGCGGTGGTCGTTGCTGCATTGCGACAACACGGTTCATTAGGACTGCAGATGTTGTACACCGACTGTGAGTATCACGTGAGAAATGTGGTGTTGCGTCGAATGGGTGTGCAGGCCGCAAGTGACGATGTGGTGCACGAGACCTTCTTGCGTGCAAGTGAACATATTGATCAGTTGCTCGATAGCCAAAAGATTGAGTCGTGGCTGTGTGCTATTGCAAAGAATGAGTCGTACAGGTATCTGCGGCAGTGCCAGAGGATGTCTGTGGGCATTGCTGATTTTGATGCATCAGATGCAGAAGAATTGAACGCAACAGGGGAGTGGCACGACCTTGTGGAGCGTGCAAGCAAAGGTCTTGGTGCTCGCGACCAGCGTTTCTTAGAAATGCTTGTTGGTGAAGATTTGGGCTGGCATGAAATTGCGGAGCAACTCCATATTTCACTCATCAATGTCTACAAATTCCACCATCGTGTAGAAGAGCGATTAGCGCAGTCGTGTGTGGCTTTGGAACTGGCGACATTGCATCGGTTCCAATGTGAAGAGCTCTGTGAACTTCTCCGCGAATGGACCGGAGAGTATTCACCGCTATGGCGCAAACGTATTGTGCATCATGCGCAACAGTGCGCTGCTTGTAGTGGGGCAATAAAAAAGACCCCAGCCTTTCGACTGGGGTCTTTTTAAAGTATTTCTAGTGAGCTTCGCCACCGAGGTAGCTAGCTTCGAGCAACGACTGGTTATCGCGCAATTGCTGGGCAGAACCTTCCATGGTGAGTTCACCATGGGCAAGTACGTAGCCACGGTCGGCAACCGACAATGCCAAGCCAACGTGCTGTTCCACCATGAGTACGCCTGCGCCTGTGTCGTCGGCAATGCGACGAACGATGGGCAACATGCGCTCAACGATGATGGGAGCAAGACCAAGGCTCATTTCGTCGACCAAAAGCATCTTTGGTTCTGAAGCAAGTCCACGGGCCATTGCCAACATCTGCTGCTCGCCACCCGACAACAACCCAGCGCGACGGCTGAGGAGTGGTCGTAGTGCTGGGAACATGTCGAGTGCGTTCTCTTGAGCCTTGCTTCGGGTCTCACGGTTACCCGTGAGGCCGAGGCGTAGGTTTTCCTGCACGGTGAGGTCGAAGAACAGTGACCGGTCTTCAGCTACGTGTGCAAGCCCGCGGCGGGAAATTTTCTCGGGGCGCTCACCAATGGTGGTGCTTCCGAGAAGTTGAATGTCGCCTGCAATAGGACGCAAGATGCCCGAGATGGTGAGCAGGGTGGTGGTTTTTCCTGCGCCGTTTGGCCCAAGTAGTGCTACCACTTCGCCTGGGTTCACGTGAATGCTGAGACTACGTACAACGGGGATGCCGCCGTAGCCAGCGTTCAAGTTCGTGATTTTGAGTA
This sequence comes from Actinomycetota bacterium, assembly GCA_009711295.1. Taxonomy (GTDB): domain Bacteria; phylum Actinomycetota; class Acidimicrobiia; order Acidimicrobiales; family Ilumatobacteraceae; genus F1-20-MAGs119. The sequence continues at coordinate 13,025 of WLST01000011.1, forward strand.
GTGATTCGCTCATGTTGTTTACCCTTCTCCACTAAGTGAGCGTGCTGCTGCAGCGCCACCTTCTGCTTGCATTTCACCTGCGGTCTCACCAAGGTAAGCACGCTTTACTTCTGGGTTTTTACGCACTTCTTCGGGCGTTCCTTCAGCAATAATTTTGCCGAAGTCGAGCACATAAATGTAGTCGCACACACTGAGCACCAAGCCCATGTCGTGGTCGATGAGGAAGATGCTGATGTCTTGCTTCAAAATTTCACGTAAGTGTTTTCCAAGCTGTTGACTTTCCACCGTGTCGAGACCAGCAGCAGGCTCATCGAGCAACAACATGCTGGGCTTGGCGGCAAGTGCGCGAGCCACGCTGACCAACTTGCGTTGACCATGCGACAAGTCGAGTGTGAGCTTGTCGCGGTGCTCGCCTAGGCCCAACAAGTTGAGTGCCCATTCGGCTTGCTCTTCAATACCAAGTACACGATTTGGCTTCACGATGTCGGCAAGAAATGACCACCATTTGGTCTCTTCCGCCATCACAATGAGGTTGTCCCACACCGTCAGGTCTTCGAACAATTCGAGCGACTGGAAGGTACGTACTAAACCAGACTTTGCCCGCTCATCAGGTGCAACGCCAGCAAGGTCTTTGCCATTGAACTCTGCGCGACCCGACGACACGTTGGTGAAGCCAGTAATGGCGTCGATAAATGTGGTCTTGCCTGCGCCGTTCGGACCAATGAGCCCGGTGAGCTTGCCTTTTTCGGCTTTGATATTGACATTGGAGTTTGCATGCAACCCGCCGTAGGAAACGGTGAGTTCGTTTGTTTCGAGTAGTGCACTCATGCTGTCACCTCCTGGAGACTGTTGGTATCGGGTAGTGCTTTAGCGGCTTTAACTGCTTTGACTTGGTTGACGATGTTGCGAACGAAGAGCACAATCAAGATGCCAAGAATAATCATCCATGTGCGGTTATAGGTGTCGGTTCGCCATGGGTTAATACCAATAGCACCCCAAATGCCACCACCAATGAGGTATGGAGCGAGGCGACGTAGAACGACTCCCCATTCTTTTCCTCGAGCGGTGAGAAGCCATGAGCCAAAGTGGCGCATGAGCGGCTGGAAAATAGATGCCTGACCAGCTGGGTGAATAATTGCCGTCAAGATCATTCCCATTCCACCAAAAATTGGAATGTATGAGTACAGGCCAGGTGAGTGGAAGTTGCCGAATGTGGCAACCATGCCACCGCCGGCAATCATGCCGCCGAGGATTGCCCCGTTGATTGAGGTAATTCCGCCGAGGTAGCAAAAGGCAAGCGCTGAAAGACCAACGCCGTAGTCCCACATCGGGGCCGAAGTGGAGCCAGCCTGGAATGCCCCCGCGACACCAGCAACTCCAGCCATAGCTGAGGCAATACCAAATGCAAGGAACTTTGTTTTAGCAACGTTCACACCTGCAGACGCAGCTGCCCGTTCGTTAGCACGAACTGCAAGGAATCGCCGTCCAGAACTACCGCGACGAAGGTTTGCCAAAGTCACGCTAAGACCCGCAAGTACGATGAGGCAGAACAATGCGAATTTCGGATTATCTGTCAGCCCCTGTGATCCTGTGCTGCCAAATTTTATGCCAAAAAACGTTGGTGGTTGAATGATGTACGACGAGCCACCTTGCAGTGACGTGAGCTTCGGGTTGTCGAAGTAGAATGAATACAACGAAATTGATGCTGCAATGGTGACCACGGTGAGTTGTACACCACGAATTCGCAATGCTGGCACGGCAAGAATCAAACCTACAACTGTTGCCACAGCAACTCCGGCGACCATCGCAACAGGCCATGGCAAATGGAGGCCTCCTACAGCAAATGGATTGGAATCGGATGGTCCGTAGTGCGACATGAGACGCGCTGTTAAAAAGGCCGCAATACCAGCCAAAGAAATTTGCACGAGTGATATTTGGCCCACGTAGCCCGAAAGCAGTACGAAACTCAAGCCAAACATTCCTGCAATCAAACTGGTGGTGAGTGCCATTCCCCAACGCCCATTGAGACCAGCAAAGAGGAAGTCACCTGGGAATCCTGCAGAGAGTAGGAAACCCAATGGCACAAAGATGGCGACGTACTTGCCGATGCGCTTTGGATACGGGGCCAACGGCAGTCGCTTTTCTTCGATGTTCCCTCGAATAGGAAGTGACTTTCCTCTCAAGAAAAGGAGTGCCACGATCACGACGAGAGGAATGGAGTCGCGTGCTCCAGAATATAGCCACGCTGGGAACCACGACAGGCCAGAAACGTAAGTTCCCACAAAAGTTTGAAGGCTGCCGATGAGTAGACCACCGAGTACGGCTAACGGAATGGACGACATACTGCCGATGAGCGCACCACCAAGAGCCGGAACAATGAGACCGGTGAATTTGCCCGTGCCGAGGGCACCGGTAACGGTTCCCGTCAAGATTCCCACGAGGCCAGCAAGAAAAGCTGCAAGGAGCCAGTTGAATAGCGCGAGTCGGTCGGGGGAGTAACCCAAAAGAACGGCACCTTTTTCGTTTCCAGCAGCAGCTCGAGTAGCAAGTCCAACGCGCGAATACTTATAGATAAACCAAATAACAGCACCAACAATAACGGAAACGCCGGCGAGTGCAAGGGCTTCTGCTGAAACACCTAAACCAAGACCGAGGAAGTTTTTCAGCAACTTATCTGGGAATAGCACTCCTTCGGGCTGTGGCTGGTTGGAGCCAAAGTGCTTTGATCCAACACCTAAGAGGTAGGTCATCACTCCAATTGCGCCAATAACTTTTCCCAAGGGAGCAGCATTACGTAATGGCTTAAACACTAAGTAATGAATAGCTGCTCCGAGTATTAATGCAGTGAATAGTGAAAGCAATACCGCTATCCAAAAGTTAATGGGTTCACCATTGCTGAGAGAGAGTGTGACCGGTAAATTTAAAACTGATGTGGGAATCGGGTCGAGCCACGGAAACCGAAAGGTTCCTTCAGATCTTAAATATGAAAATTGAAATGCGACGTACATTGCAATCGCACCGTGCGCGAAGTTAATGACACCAGAGCCTTTGTAGGCAATCACAATACCGATAGCCATGAGGGCATAAAAGCCTCCGCTGCCGAGCCCCATGATTGCGTAAGCAATACCTTCCTTCATGTTCCCCCATAATCTTTGTGTGATATTGATTTTTTTTATAAAAGAAAGGGGGCGACCCGAGGATCGCCCCCTTTCTTTATTATTCAAAGTCGCTCTACTTGAACAACATTATTGTAATTCTTTATTACTTCACTTCAGATAAGCGCAGTTTGTCGCCTTTTCCAACCAAGCTCAGACCAGAGAAGCCCTGATGTGCCTTGTCGGCCTTCAAAGCGGTTCCGTCCCAAACACTTGCACTGACTTCAGTTGCGCATACTCCGATGTAAGGAGCAATTGCTTTCGCACAGTTGCTGCTTTGGGCACCGAATTGACGATGACCATTGGTTCCTTTGATCTTTGACACCATGGTTTTGACGTTCAAAACGCCCTTTGCATCAACTGCTTCGTTCATCATTTGCCAAGCAAACATGATTCCGCTGAAACCAGCAGTTGAGAAGCCTGTGCCATTCAACTTGCGTTCTTTGGAATAGGTGAAAATCTTGGTTCCGTAAGTAAGAGCATCAACCTTGTATTCACCGGTGAGTGCGTCTGGATCGAGGATGCTCAAACCACCGAGGGTGATAGCACCTTTGATCTTGTCACCAAGTTTTGCCATGGTGACGGTATCGATGCATGAACCAGACAAAATAAGGGGATAGCTGGCATTCGTCCAGCCATTCTTCAACAACTCTCCAACGAGGTCCCAGCAGAAGTTGCCTTGGTTCGAGTAGACCAAAGCATCCGGCGCAAATTTTGTGATTTGTGCTGCGTAGGAAGCTACGTCTGGAGCAACTGTTGGCACCTTGATCGGTAAGTAGGTCAATGTAGGAATTGTCCCCTTCAACTTTGAAGTGGTCTCAACCGCAGCACCTGAAAGCGTTTTACCGGCAAGAATATCGAGTGGCTTTGCTTCAAGGTCGTTGAAGCAGAAAATACCAGGAGCTGAGCCAGCCCAAGGAAGGGCAATTTTCTTAGCTTTCAATATTTGAGTTGCGTAGTAAATGAGGCCAAGGTGAACACCCAAGCAACCGCCACCGCTACCGATTGCAAATACACCAGGAGTGATGAAGTCGCTCGGCATGATTGGTGTTCCCACCAATACGGGAAGCTTGGCTGCTGCGTACTTAGCAATCACGGTGTCATCAAAAGACAATGATGAGAACACGAGTGCTGGCTTTGACTCAGCCAAAGTGTTAACGCAAGCAGATTGCTCTGTAGGAACCATAATATTAAATGCGCAAGGAATGAGCTTGATGGGAACGCCAGCTTTACCTGTTGCTGGGTCTGCTCCAACGCCGCCTAGTTCCTTGTTGATGTAATCAACTGCAGCTTGCGCTGCAACGCGGTACTCAGGGAAGTTAACAACTGGACCTTCGGGGACAGCAAAACCAATTTTGATCGCTTTTCCGGTGGCCTTCATTGGGTTGCTATTTCCGCATGCTATTGCACGTGCAAGGAAAGCTGCTCCAGCTCCCATTTTTTTGTCAAGCTCTGGCTTGAGTGCAGTTGCACACTTAGTATTTGCTTTGATTTGTCCGCTACCAGCTTTCGCTGAAGCAGCTGTTGATCCGAATGCAAGTGCTGCTGAAACAGCAAGTGCAATGGGAACCAACATTTTCCTCTTTTGGTTCTTCAATATTCCCCCTATAGGTTGAGCCGATTGGCCCGATTGATGTGACAACCGGCATGCCGGTGAACCAACTATAACCATTGTCACAGGGAAAAGTAAACGCAGAACGTCAACTGCTGACGTCGAAATGAAATGTGACTGTGTCGGGTTGCGAAACGCAAAAACTACCCGTCAGTACACAGGCCTTTTCAACACAAAACCCCCTCAAAAGCGCGCTTTTGAGGGGGTTTTGTTTGTGGACTACAAGTAGCTCACGGATAATATTTTTTAAGAGGCTGCTCCAACCATCGCTGTTCCTGTGACCATCAGTTCATCGCCGCGCTTCAGCCACACATTGCAGGTGCTCACGCCGTCTGTGGTGCTCAATACTTCGCCACCAGCTACCAGTACATCGTCGTCAAATACGGGGCGATGAAAGGCAACGGTGAGTCGTCGCACAGAGCCTGGGCTTGCAAATGAATGAATGGAGTTCACGATGTAACTCAAGTTGAGTGGACCTTGGTTGATGACTCGACCTTTCAAGCCCATCTCGGTAGTTGCTTCGCGGTCCCAGTGCACGCGATACGGGTCGCGCAAAATTGCTGCCATTGTTTTCATACGTTGTGCGCTCACGCCATCAACATGAAACTCAGGGAAAGTTGCGAGTGGTTTTGCAGTTGCTTCATCTGCGGTTTTTGCTTGCAGGGCTTGCTTATATCCACCACGACGGAAACGCCATGAGTTGGTAATGCGTGCTGCAAGTGTGTTGCCGTCGCGCAGTTCAATTTGAAATTTCATTGCGTCGTAGCCAACACCATTTTCATCAACATGATTTTCCCAATGAATAATTGAGCCTTGCACGTCGTACTCAATATCGATACGTAAGTTACTGAAGTACTCCCAGTCGTATCCGTCGAGACCTACTGAACCTGGGCCTTCTGCTCCGCATACTTCAAACAGTTTTGCGATGTTCACGCCTGAGCCCAAGATGGGCACATGAAAGAGCGCAACAGGGTGCACGAGCTTGTCGGGGAGCTGCGCCGATGTGGTGCAATCGGTGAGTAAGAAGTTTTCCCAATGGGCAATGGTGTATTTGCCGCCGGGGAACTTAAAGCCCTTGGGGTTAGCGAGTGCTCCTGATGGGGTAGCTGAGTCGTTCAATTCTTTTCCTCCTCTAGTGATGTGTCAAAGTTTGCCATGTCTCAAAACCTTTCCCGTACTCAGACCCCACTCGACCCTGCAGATGCCAATGTCATGGATCTCTTTCGTCTCGATGGCACCGTTGCCGTAGTAACGGGTGCTGGCCGAGGAATTGGCCGCGGTATTGCACTTGGTCTGGCAGATGCCGGTGCCGACGTCATTATTACTGCTCGCCGCGAAAATGAACTCGATGAAGTAGCGGCTCAAATTGCCAAGCGCGGACGCAAAGCAATCAAGGTGGTTGCCGACATCACTGCTGCAGAAACTATTCCTGCTCTCGTTGATGCAGCAATGAGTACTTTTGGCCGCATCGACACATGGGTAAGTAACGCTGGTACGTCAGATCACCCCGGCAACTTCTCGTTCGATGAATTTCCTGAATGGCACTGGGACAACCAGCATGCTCTGAACTTGCGCCCACACTTTGTGGCATCGCGCGCATGTTCATCAATAATGAAGCCAGGCTCATGCCTCATTGGTATTTCTTCCATTGCTGCTTTGAAAGCTGCTGTGAACTTCAGTGCTTACGGTTCAGCAAAAGCTGGTATGAACGCATTGTCGGTCACCATGGCAACAGAACTCGGACCAAAGGGAATTCGTTCCAACATCGTGTCTCCTGGAAACGTGCCAACCGAGTCGACATTCAAAATTGGTGGAATTACCGAAGAAATGTTGCCTGCCATTGCCGCACGCGTTCCCATTGGCCGCTTGGGCACACCAACCGACTGTGCTGCTGCGGTGGTATGGCTTGCTTCACCTGCAGGTTCGTGGGTAACGGGTCAGAACATCGTGGTATCGGGCGGGCAATAAAGCCCGTCTATCGCGACTTTTTTGAGTCGTGCGTGCTCTCCGTTTACTAAAGACACTGCGCTTTTGCGAACGTTGCACCACTGTGCAATGAATCGTAAAAGTTCTGCATTTGCTTGGCCTTCTACTGCCTGAGCATGAAGCCGAATACGCACGTATTCAGCAGTAATAGCTGCAATTTCTGACTTCTTTGCCCCAGGAACAACGCGAACAAATAGGTTCATTCCTGTGGCAGTGCCCTCCCACCACAGGTGAGGGTCGTTCATATGGGCTCTATTTTGCCGCGAAGGTTACTGGCAGGTGCCAGCACGTATGAAGTTCTCCATAGCCACGTGACTTCAACACGGGTTGTGCGCCGGGTGCCAGCTTCAAGTTGCTCGTTGCATCGAGAAGTGCGTGCGATGCAATTGTTGCTACATCGCGCGTGATGGCATAGAGCGATCGCGGCCGACCCACGGGAAGCGCGGGGAATTTCGATGGTGTGCCAAGTGCTGGTGTAATGCCTGCTGGCAAACCGTCGGCGCGGTATTGGCCGCGTGGTTCACGTTGCACAAGGTCTTTACGCCCAACAATGAATTGGTCGGCATCGGCGAAAATTGTTTCGTCGCGGTTTGCGCCAGCTGCGGAACATATAACCAATGCGCCTTCGGGGATGAGTAACCCAAAGCGTTCTACTTCGCGCTTCGCGAATCGCTCGCCGCTTAAGACCGGAGTGGAGTGACGCAAAGTTTCGAGGTATGCGTATTTCACTAAACGCCTCGTGTTGTTGACCATGTTGAGTTGTTCAGGATGCGTCAGCAATAAAAACCACATGTTGGCAAGTGCGCCATGAAGTGTTTCGTGATCGCCTTCGAGCAGCGTTGCAACAACGTCGTGGGCGTCAATTGCGGGTCCGTCTATTTCCAAAGTGGCAAGCGTTGACAAAACATCGTCTTGTGGGTCGGCGCGACGTGCGGCAAGCAGTGGCGTGAAGTAGCTAACGAGTTGCAGCATTGCTTGTTTGCCGGCTTCTTGGTTTGCTGTGTTCCATCTAAAACCGCGGTGCATTCGTAGGTAACGTTCGGCGAATACAGGAAGATCTGCATCGGGGATGCCCCATGTGCGACCAAGTAGCTGCAACGGAAATACGGCAGCAAATTCGGTAGCAAGGTCTGCTGTTCCGCGCTTTGCGAACGCTTCAACTATTTCGCTCGCAACAACAGGTGCGTGTTTGTCGATACCGGCAGCTTGCGCGGTGAGGAAGGGAACGTTGTTGCGTAGGTCGCGTCCAAAAGTAGCAAGACCATAAAACCAACGCTTTGAACGAGTTGCAAAGTTTGCGCTGTCTACAAGTACTGAAGTGACGTCGTTGTAGTGAGTAATCCAAAATGCATTGCCCTGCCAGTCGCGAAACGATGGCCCGTAGTTGCGAAGGCTCGCAAGAAGCGTGTAGGGGTCGTCAAGATAATCTTGCGTGCGTAATTGCCCAGGTTTAACTGGCGGCGGTGAACCAACACGTTCACGTTGGTAGACCTCGTAACTGCGGTAACCAGCTTCGTCGTCACCGGCTGCGGCTTCGTGCTCAACGGTGGGTGAGCCATAGTCAGCCGACATTTACATCGCCTCAAATTCAAGCCAGAGTTCGTTAATGGCACCCAAGCCAATGGGGGCAAGTGAAACCCCATCGATATCTTTGGCCATGCGCTCGGTGGCAATACGTACGTTTTTAATGCGCTTCGACATGATGCTTGAACCAATGCTGCCTTCTTGATGCGAGATCCATGCTCCTGGGCACAGGTGCGGCCCCACACCAAAGGCCATGTGGTTAGTGCGTCCATCTTTTTTGTAGCCCGAGCGAAGAATCTTTTCGCTGTAGAGGTCGTTGCGCAAAATGTCGAACTTCTCTGGGTCGGTAAAGATGCGCTCGTCGTGGTTGGCGGAAAAGTCGACCATATGCATGAGCGAACCAGCAGGAACCTTGACGCCTTGTAGTTCAACATCGAAGGTGTTCTGGCGTGGTTGCCCACCAATAGAAGATGAGTGTCGCAATGTCTCGTGGAATGCTGCGTCCCACAACGGGTCGTTGTTGAGAACGGCTTCCATTTGGTCGGGGTGCTGCAATAACAGGTACCACATATTCAAAATGGCACCGCGTGTGGTTTCACCGCCGCCACCAACAATGAGTGCAATGTTTGAAGTGATTTCTTCAGTGGAAAGCACGTCACCATCGACAATTGTTTTGCACAGTTCAGAAATGATGTCTGGTGCAACTTCGTTGCCTTCATCGTCAAGCAAGAAGTTCGGCTTCAACCGGCGCTCTTCAACGATGCTCTCGACAAAATCTTCAAGATCTTGGCGAGCCATGAGGCCTTTTTGCTCATAGTCGCGGCCACCAATGCCGCCCATCATGTACTTGTACCAGTAGTAAAACTTGTCGCGAGCTTCGTCGGGAAAGCCAAGTACTTGACACACCACGCGAATGGGGAACTCGTTCGCAAATGCCTTGCCGAGTTCCATTGTGTACTTGCCAGTTGCTGGGTCGTACTCGGTCATGCCCGATTCGGGGTTAAACCACTCGTCGATCATTTCATTGGCAAGTTTGCAAATTGCGCCAATGCGTTTGGTGAGCGCGGCACCTACTAGGTGACGACCATAAAGGTTACGACGTCGGCTGTGTTCAATTCCGCTGAGCTCGAGTTGCGTGTTTCCCAAAACATGGTTTGAGCTGCCTTTAGGAATGGTGTTGTAGCCAAGACCATCGAAATAGCACTCGGCGATGTCGTTATAGCGCGTGACGAAATAGCAGTTGTGTAATTTGTCGTGGTACACGGGGTAGTGGTCGCGCAAGATGCGGTAGTACGGATAAGGGTTGCGTTGGAATTCGCGTGAGTCGAAAATACGTGGGTCGAAGAGGGGAACGCCATTTGCATCGCGACCCATGTCGTAGGCAGTACCCAACGGCATGAGTGGAAAGTCAAACGTTTGGGTTGATGCGGTATCGGCATCTACCTCATATGCGGCGGCAACTGTTTTGCGGAGATCTTCAGCAAGTGACATCGGTAGTCCTTTGTGAGAAAGGTTGGTATGCCAAACCTCTTGACATAGTGCAACTATACGTCGGCTGAACAATGCTTCTTCTAGGCGGACTATGGTCGGGCTTATGAACGCATCATTAAAAGGACGCCGGGCACTCGTGACCGGGGCAGCAGATGGACTCGGAAAAGCATTCGCATTGGCATTGGCCCACGCCGGGGCCGACGTAGCAGTGTGCGATATCAACAGTTCGGTCAGTGCTGTTGCTGATGAATTAAAAGCTGCCGGCGTCAAGTCGTATAGCGCAGTTGCCGACGTTGCCAATGAGAAGCAGATTAAAAAGTTTGTAGACGATGCAGCAATAGCGTTGGGTGGTCTCGACTTGGTCATCAGCAATGCGGGCGTTGTGCGCATAACGGCACCAACAAAAGATTCATGGGAAAAAACAGTTGACGACTTCGATGCGGTCATTGGCGTGAACTATCGCGGCGTGTACCTCACTGGCCGCGCGGCAATTCCACATCTCATCAAACAAGGTGGTGACCTCATCAACATCACCACCGATCACATTCATAACTGCGGATATCCAGTCATCACCCACGACCACACCGACGATTGCAAATGGAAAGACATGCAGCGTTCGCCAGTTGGGGGCAACGGCTTCGATGTCTATGACTCATCGAAGTGGGCAATTAAAGGTCTCACCAATACATGGGCGCGCGGTCTTGCCGAACATGGCGTGCGCGTGAACTCATTTGGTATGGGTGCTACTGCTACTCCGATGTATTTAGGTTTTGTTGGCGACAAGCCAACTCCTGCTGGAACAATGATGCCGGCCGATGTGGCCGCAGTTGTTGTGGAACTCATCAATGAAGGTCCGCAGGGTCGCACGGGAGACTGCATCCAAGTATGGGCTGGTCATCCCACGTTCTTGCGACCAGTTGGTCTTGAAGGGCTCCTCACTGCACGTGACCTCGGTAGGTAGTGGTGTCGCAGAAAACATTTCCATACGAAAACTTAGAACTCATCAAGAATGCAGCAACCAAGCTCAGCCCGTGGGCGCACCTTGCAACGGTAGGCAAAGACAACAGGCCCGATGTGGTGCCTGTGCACCCGTGCTGGGAAGGCGATGTGTTGTGGGTGCTCGTTGGCAATACATCGGTGAAGTCAAAAAATATTGCCCACAACAATCACGTGGCTTTTCATTGGCAGGTAACGGAAAGCGGTGACGGAGTAGAGGTGTGGGGAACTGCCACTCTGCATTCCGATGTGGAAACGAAAAAGCGTTTATGGAGTGGCGTATTTGACTACGACCTCAATGCATTTGCACCAGGCGGGCCAGAGAATTCGCCCGACACGGGGTTTATGCGCATTGAGCCATACCGCGCCATTTACTTGCCGCAATATGGGATGGGTGGCCGCACCGAATGGCGCAAGGGATGACGAATAGGCTTTCTCAACTCAACAGATCTGTTACGGGTAAGGCAGTCATCGTCACTGGCGCAGCGAGCGGCATGGGCCGCGCGACCGCACATCTCTTTGCCGATGAAGGCGCACGAGTAGTGGTTGCCGACTTAGGTGAAGAGCGTGTGGCAAAAGTAGTTGCAGAAATCACCGCGGTGCATGGTGCGAACAACGTTGTAGGGGTGGCGGCCGACGTTACCTCTGATGCCGATCGCCGGCGAGTAGTTGACACATGCCTATCGCAATTTGGCGTGATAGATGTTCTGGTGAACAACGCGGGAATTAGCGTGAGCTCTTCGGTGTTTGCTGAAGATGATGAGTTTTTAACAGCTTGGGATAACACACTTGCGGTGAATGTAAGCGCACAAGCACATTTCATTCGACTCGTTGTTCCGCATATGCGCAGTGCAGATATTGCAGGACGCATCATCAACATTGCTTCCACCGAGGCAATAGTTGCAACACCGGGTTTAGCCGCATATACGGCAGCGAAACACGGGGTGGTGGGCCTCACGAAAAGTATGGCAACTCAACTGGGGCGTTATGGAATTACGGTCAATGCCGTGTGCCCTGGCCCTATTAACACCAACATGACTGCAGATATTCCGAAAGATGCAAAAGAAAAATATGCGCATCGCAAGGTGCCCTTGAAGCGCTACGGAGAACCAGAAGAAGTGGCACATATGACTTTGAATTTGGCGATGCCGGCTTCTTCATTTGTGAATGGTTCTGTTGTCGTTGTTGACGGCGGCATGACTATTCAGCATTAACAATGAGAAGAGTCACCCCGTATTTGTTATCTGTGTTGCTGGTCGTTGGCGTGCTGTTGTCGTCGGTGGCGGTATGGGCAAACAAGCAAGTAACAAATACCGACTACTTCGTAAAAACCGTCACACCGCTAGCGGATGACCCTGCTGTGCAGGCAGAAGTGTCTGATCGACTCACCGCGGCCATAGTTGCCGTGGTGGACATAGATGGGCGTCTTGATGCGTACTTGCCGGGACAACTTGACTTTTTAGCCGAAAAATCCAACGATGCATTTCAGAAGTTGGTGCTCGGTCAAATAGAGAAATTGGTTGACAGCGATGCGTTTCGCAAACTCTGGAGCGGCGCGGCGCGGCTAGGTCATGTTGCCATCAAGCAGGTGCTCACAGGTGACGGTGTGGCAAATACCGTTGTTGCCGGAGTGTTGAGTTTGCAGTCATTTATTCAGGCCGTCATCGATGCACTCGTTGCACGGGGTGCGACTTTTCTAGAGAAGGTTTCATTCATTGGAAGTGACTATTCCATTGAACTCATTCATCCTGAAACACTGCACAACATTCGTGGATGGGCAGGTGTTTTGGAAAAAAGTGCAACACTGTTGCCAGTGTTTGCTTTGCTCTTATCAGCACTCATCATTTATATGAGTCGCAATAAATGGCGAGGCGCAAAGTTGGTGTCGGTGGCGTGGCTGCTGGGGGCGGCATCGATAGTGGCAGCAGTGAAAATATGCGAAAATATCTACAGCAATGCTCTGAATGCGGGAAATGACACGCCGATACACGTATATCGTGCGCTTACCGACGGGCTGAGCAGAGCAGGGGTGCAACTCTTTTTTGTGGCATTGTTTTTACAGGTAGTTCTTGAAGTGAGTCACATGGTGAAAAGGAAATCGTATGAATCAATCAGATAAAGAAGATCACAAATCAAATATCAGTTTTCAGCAGGTCTGCTGGGGTCTCTTAGCAATGATCGCCGTGCTCTTTGTTGTACTCAACAGCGAAAAGACCGAAATGAACCTCATCTTTGCCAAGCCGAATTTGCCACTCTTCGTTCTTGTCATTACCTCGATGCTCATTGGGTTCTTGCTGGCAAAGCTCACCGGGCGTCGTAAAAAAGACGACTAAAGGTTTAGTGCCCGTGTCCGCGTGAGCGGCTTGCCCCTGCTAACAGGCTTGAACCCAAAATGCCGAGTGGCAAGGTTCCCCAATACGAGACGTGGGTGCCGATATTGCCGAGGAAGAGCATGAGAAGCCACGTTGCGGGGAATGTGGCGACGAGAAAGACAACGGTGAGTGCAAGAAATTTCTTGATCATTTTTGTACTTTAGCCAAGGTTTCTGCGCCTCTCGGGCCACTTGACGCATGCGTTACCCTGTCCATATGGAGCAATCACTGCCAGACCCCAATGTTGCCTTCGGCGATCATCGTTGCCCAGGCCCGAGCTATCGCGACCTCGTGTTGCGCGATGAAACCGGTGTTCCCGCGCAGATGCTGGAAAGTGAATACCGCTACCGCGGCAGTGAGCCCATTGGCTACCACCGCTACACCTCGAAAGAATTTGCGGAACTCGAATTCGAAAAGGTTTTCATGCGTGCATGGCAATGGGCCTGCCGCGAAGAACACATTCCCAACGAAGGTGACTACCACGTATACGACGTTGGTCAACGTTCCATCATTCTCGTGCGTGACCCGCAAGGAAAAATTCGTGCATTCAATAACTTCTGTTTGCATCGCGGAACTCAGCTCAAACCATCGGGCGACCAAGGCAATGCAAACCGCTTTACGTGCCCGTACCACGGGTGGGCGTGGTCGACAACAGGAAAAATTGCTTCGTTGCCTTGCCGGTGGGACTTCCCGCACTTGTCTGACGACGACCTCGAGATGCCTGAAATTCAAGTCGACACTTGGGGCGGATTCGTATTTGTGAACTTCGATCCAACGGCTGGCCCGCTACGCGATTACCTCGGTGTCTTGCCTGAACATTTTCAAGGTGCTTGGGATCTCTCGAAGCGCTATGTGGAACTACACATCAAAAAGCGTTTGCCGTGCAACTGGAAAGCAGGCATGGCTGCATTCCTCGAGGCATACCACGTGTACAAAACGCATCCACAAGGTCTGCGTGCTACAGGCGATGCCAACGCGCAATACGACGTATTTGGCGAACATATTTCGCGCTTCATGCACACATCCGGAACGCAGAGTCCGCATATTGCCAACCAACAAACAGAACAGGAAATTTTAGATTTCTTGTTGGGTCGCAAATTCAGCCCAGGCATGGAAACGCCAAAAATTCCTGAAGGCAAAACCGCACGCGACGTATACGCACAACTCTCCAAGGTGCAGCTAGGCGAGAAGTACGGAGCCGATTATTCCGACTTCAAGGTCGCCGACACCGTTGACTCCATTGAATATTTCGTCTTCCCGAACGGGTTCTTTTTCCCAGGAGCTCGAATTCCACTCACGTACCGGTTCTTACCAAACCCCGATAATCCTGATGAGTGCACATTCGATTTATTGTTCTTGCGCCCACATCCTGCAGACGGAAATATTCCTGCACCTGCAAAAGTGTGTCATCTTGACTTTAAAGACAGCTATGCCAGTGCACCGGGTATGGATCCTGGCCTTGGCGGAGTATTCGACCAAGACACCGACAACCTTGCCGCGCAAACACGTGGGTTTAAGGGAAGCATGCGCACGGCGGAAACACTTGGCAACTACCAAGAAATTCGCACGCGTCACCTGCACGAAACCATCGACAAATACATGGCGCGGCCTTAACGCAAATGACCGTGTTCCCTCGTTGGACACATGTTGCTCTACCGGTCCAAGACCTCGAGCGTTCACTTGCGTGGTATGAGCGCTACACCCCATTGCGACTTCTAGATGAACGCCATGAAGATGGTGCAGATGTTGCATGGCTATCTCATCCGGAAGCCGCTGAGTATCCCTTTGTATTGGTTTTAGCGAGTTTGCCTGAGCACCGCAGTGCATCTCAGCCACAACTGCGCCCATTTGGTCATCTAGGAATTCAATTAGCCACGCGAGATGAAGTTGACATCATCGCGCAGCGGGCGCGGCTCGAGGGCTGTTTGGTGTGGGAAGCGGAAGACAACCCGGCGCCCGTGGGCTATCTGTGCGCGGTGAGCGACCCCGATGGCAATGTGATTGAGTTCAGTTTTGGGCAAGTGGTGTATGAAGTTGCTCACGCCAAATGGGGAAACGGCTCAATTTCCTAGAGCGTTGCCCATTGTTGGCAGAGATCCTTTACTCTTTTCTTACCTACCTGCGACATCATGGCGCAGGTACAACGTAAAGGCCAGCACAAATGACCCTCACCCCTCCAAACTCTCCAGAATTCCCCGGCGAAGAGCCGCGCTCGCGTACATGGCGCGATATTCCACCTGCTCCACCATTGGGTTCCCCATTGCCACCGCCATCACACATCAGCGGTGCGGGGGTGCACGAGCCTGCCCCGACACAGAAGTCGCGCAAAAAGCTTGTGGGCATTATCGCCGGGGCAGTGTTTCTCATTGGTGCCGTTGCTGTTGTCGCATCACAAGGGGGAAGTGACTCCACCGATGCTGATGAAGTGACGTCAACAACCACCGAAGTAAGTAAGAGTGCTTCAACTGTTCCAAATTCAACCGTTGCGCCGGGTAATACATCTCCTTCCGTGGGTGCTGCGGGTTCGCCGCAAGCAATTGCGCAAGCAGTTGGACCAGCAGTTGTGCAAATTGATGACAACGGCAGCATTGGCAGTGGCGTGATCTACAACAAGAGTGGCCTCATTCTTACCGCCCATCACGTAGTTGCAAATTCATCAACGGTCACCGTGGTTTTTGCTGACGGAACAAAAGTCGAAGGGCGAGTAGTGGGGCGTCAGCCAGCACGCGACCTTGCCATTGTGGCAGTAACTTCTGAAAAGGAATTGACTGCCGCACAGTTAGCCGACACATCCAATTTGGCAATTGGCCAACCAGTTGTTGCACTGGGTAGTCCATTTGGATACCAGGCTTCAGTTACTTCAGGCATCATCAGCGGCTTGAACCGCCAGCTGAAACTCACGAATCTCACGCTCACTGGCCTCATTCAAACTGACGCGGCTATTAACCCTGGTAACTCAGGTGGCCCACTGATTGATGCATCAAACAAGGTCATCGGAATTAACACTGCAATTGCAACTGCATCGGGCGGAAGCAACGGTGTGGGGTTTGCTGTGCCAGTCAATGATGCGAAAGAGTTACAAGAAAAAGTAGAAGCAGCAGGCGGTGCAAAAGCGCCCACCATTGATGCGCCAGAATCTAGTTCTTCAGAAATCCCTGGCTTCGATTTCCAGATGCCCGACTCACTCAACGATTTATTCGGTGATTTATTCAAACAATTTAATGATCCGGGAACCGATGGAGGAACGGGGAATAATGGCGGAACAACGCAGGAAAACACGGGTTTTTTAGAGGTGAATCCATTGCCCTCAGGCTGGTCGAAAATGGGTGATTCTTCATTTTTGAATACTGCACCAACTGGAGAAGAGGGCGTGCACAGCATCACGCTCATTGGGCCAAGTGGGCAAGTGAATGTTTCCGGAACCAAAGGCTCACGCAGCTCTCAAGTTGCCGAGCAATACAAAGGCAATGGAATCATACGCAAGATAGGTAAAGACATCACTGTTGTCGTTGAGGGTTTTGGTGATGTGTCGAGTAAAGACTTAAAGACCATTGCCGATGCCGTGAAAGAAAAGAAGTAAACACGTGAGCGATCAACTTAATGTTCTAAAAAATGAATTGTCACACCATGTAGTGGGTCAAGAGCGAGTCATTGAACGACTCATCGTGTCGTTGCTTGCTAACGGTCATTGTCTTTTAGAAGGTGTTCCGGGTGTCGGAAAAACCATGATGACCTCTACCTTGGCGCAAATGGTGGGTGGAACCTTCTCGCGTATTCAGTTCACGCCAGACCTTTTGCCCTCCGACATTGTGGGCACACGTATTTATCGGGCATCGAAAGAATCTTTCGATATTGAACTCGGTCCTATATTCGCCAACTTTGTATTGGCCGATGAAATCAACCGAGCACCAGCAAAAGTGCAGTCAGCTTTGCTCGAAGTAATGGCAGAACGCCAAGTAACTATTGGTGGTGTCAGTACAAAACTTGCGTTGCCATTCATGGTGCTTGCAACACAGAACCCCATTGAGCAAGAGGGCGTGTATTTGCTTCCTGAAGCACAGCGTGACCGCTTCCTCATGCGCGTTCCTGTTGATTACCCAACGCTTGCTGAAGAGCATGAAATTGCGCGACGGAGTTCCATGCCAGCGCGCGCACCGCAACAAGTGCTGTCGATCGATGAATTGGTGTCGTTGCAATTACAAGCAAATGCGCTACCGGTTCCCGATGCGGTGCAAGATTATGCAGTGCGTTTGGTGATGGCCACACGTAATCCACGCGAATTTGGGTTTGACTCACTCGATGGTTGGCTGTCTTTCGGGGCAAGTCCTCGTGCAACAATCGGCTTACTTGCTGCCGGCCGCGGTTTGGCATTAATGCGCAAACACAGTGTGGTGCAGGTGCAAGACATTTACGACATCGCTTACGACGTGCTCAATCATCGTCTTGTGTTGTCGTGGGATGCAGTAACGCGTGGAGCATCGGTAGACGAATTCATTGTTGCGTTGCTCGAGCGAGTGCTCGCACCTGTGGGTTGGTGACATGGCGCTTTCTGCCCCACCTCGGTTGCCGCCCTCACTTCTTCCAGTTAGCCGAAGAATCTCGGGGCTTTTGCATGGCGACTATTCGGGTCTTTTGCATCGTGCCGGTTCTGAAATTGGTGACACACGTCGGTATATGGAAGGCGATGACGTGCGCCGTATTGATTGGCCTGCAACTGCTCGCACCAATGAAACACAAGTACACGACACCATCGCCGACCACGAATTGGAAGCTTGGCTTGTAGTCGACACTTCAGCCAGCATGAATTTTGGTACAGGAAAAATAACAAAAGCACAGATGGCTAGTGATGTAGCAGGTGCATTTGGCTATCTCATTTCCCACACAGGAAATCGCCTGGGTTGTGTTACTACTGCGCGTTCTGCTGAATCACTCATGCCGCGAAGTGGTACACATCAACTGGCCCAGGTGTTGGGAAAACTGGCAAAGAACAATGACGATGCTGGAACCTTGGCGCAAGCACTAGAAAAATGTTTGTCGGCAAGCACGCGACGTGGTCTTGTAGTTGTGGTCTCTGATTTCTTTGATGAGTCACCTTGGCAAAATGCGATGTCGCAACTTGCGCAAAAACACGATGTCATCGCAGTCGCAGTTTCCGACCGCCGTGAACATGAGTTTCAAGATGTTGGAATTGTTGAGTTTCGCGATGTGGAATCGGGAAAAACACTCCGCATCGATACCTCACAAACAGGGTGGCGAGATAATTTCGCTACCTCCGCGCAGCAGCGTCATCAAAAAATCGCCAACGACATTCGCCTGGCGCGTGCCGACGGTTTGTCGCTATGTGCCGATGAAGATTGGGTCGCACAACTTGCTACTTTCTTACGCACACGAAAGCGCCGATTAGCAATGGGGCATCGTCGATGATTGCGCTCTATTTGCTTGAGCCTTGGAGACTTTTGCTCCTGGTCGTTCCTGGGTTGCTCCTTGTGTTCATCTACCTGTCAGGCAAGAAACGATCTGAATCTGCGGTTTCGTTCAGTGCGCTCGGCATGTTGGAGGGCTTGGTTGAAAAGCCACGGAGGTGGAAAAGCAGTACACCAGTAGGGCTTGTTGTGGTGGCGCTCGTCCTTGGCGTGTTCGGTTTTGCTCGTCCGGCAACTAATGGTGTTGATGCCGGTAGTAAAGCGGTAGTGGTGTTGGCCATCGACGTGTCGTTGTCGATGAGCGCCATAGACGTAGAGCCATCACGTATTGAAGTGGCAAAAGATGCAGCACTTCGCTTTGTGGCAAAAGCACCAAGCAACACACTCATTGGTGTTGTGGCTTTCGACAGCAATGCACGGCAAATCATTGCTGCGACCGACAACAAAGCAGCGATTTCGCGAGTAGTGACTGCGCTTCAGCCCGGAACGGGTACAGCAATTGGTGAAGCCATTTATGCGGCGCTCGACACCATTTCATCGGCCGTCGACCCAAGCGGTGGCACTAAAAATGCGGGCACTATTATTTTGTTGTCAGATGGAACCACAACAACAGGTCGCCCCGACACAGAAGCAGCTGCTGAAGCCCAATCGCTCGGCGTCAAAATCAATACCATTGCATTTGGTACGCAAGATGGAACGGTGACAACTCCCGATGGCCAGGTGGTGCCGGTACCGCCCGATGAACAAGCACTCAGCAACATTGCCGATGTTGCTCGTGGCAAGTCGTTTACTGCAGCAACTGCGAAAGACCTGCAGGCAATTTACGATTCGCTCAGCGAAGCCGTTGTGCGCAAAACAAATGTGCACGAACACGGCGATGTTCTCACCATGCTCAGCTTGTTGGCGATGTTTGCCGCATCTGTTTTGTCGTTGCGATGGTTCCGCCGCATTATTTGAGCACTAATCTTCAGTAATGAGCATCACTGAATTTCTTGACAGTGTCGAGATAGCTCATTTCACATCTGCAGAAGAGTTCTGGGAACGCCTTCACGGGCTACCCAATAAAGATATTGCAGTCATTGCGAGAACTATTTTTGAAGAGCGTCAGTCTGGTCGGGTGAACCCGGTGCACTCGGCATTCTTTTTTGAATCGCTGGAAAATAGTCAGTTCTTCCACAGTGTGGTATCGCCCTACCTCAATGTTTTATTGCAAGAACTAGATGCAATTGATCTTCCACCTGGTGACATTTTGGAATTGGGAAGTGGTGCTGGCGTTGTCGCGTGCTTCTTGGCACAGAAGTATCCAGAAAAAAAAGTTGTAGGAATTGACCTTCTTCCCGCTGTCGTGGCGACGGCACAAAAACTCGCACAGTTGCTGGGACTTTCCAATGTTGAATTCCATCAGCAAGAAATTGCGGGTCTCCGGTTAGGGAAAACGTTTGGTTGCGTTCTTTCGGTTGCGCTTCGCGAAGAGATGTCATCAGGTCGGCAGGGGTCGTTTGGTTATTTTTCGGCTATCTCTGAACTTCCGAATGCAATCGTTGCATCTGCGTCACCACTGTCGCAGTGTGTTGCGCAGCATCTGGCAGATGGTGGGTTATATGTATCACTTGAGCGGTGCCACGATGTCGCGTCTATTGCTACATGGGTAGGCGAGATGCAATCAGTGGGTATTGCCCCAATGCTTGAGAACAGCACGATGCTCATGTTCACTGGCGTGCTTACGGGGGCAGAAAAGATGCCGCTGTTGTTATCTACTCATGCCGATACCAGGGTTGATGCAGAGTCATTACTGCAGTGGCGGATGAATGGAAGTAATGAGATGCAAAGCGATGAACTCGCCATTGAATCTCGCATTTATTCACAACGGGCTTGGCGAGTGGTGAAGGCAACCGAATTTGGCATTCGTGACGAATTGGGCGATGCCGCAGCACGCGTCTACTTATTAGAGTGCGACCGCGAAGGGCTCGTGTATTTCACAACAAATCGCGGGGCGCGCGAAATCATTTTTGAAACATCTTTTGGTGGTGCACAAATATTGACCAATAAGTTTGAACACTTGCTGGGTGAACTCACCTACAACCCGAGTGTTGTAGACGTGCGCAGTATTACTTCGTTGTAACGCGGTTGTCGGGTGGAATAACCACCACAGGAACCGTGGCATGTCGAGTGACGTAGTCGGCAACTGAACCCAGCAAAATGCCAGCGATCCCACTATGACCGCGTGCCCCAATGACCAGCATGTCAATGTTTGGAATATTTAAAGTGTCGCGAGCATCGCCTTCAATGAGGTCACGCTTCAACATCACCTCGTGTTCTTTGGCCAATGGAACGAAGCGAACGAACTCTGCTTCCAGCAACTCGGTGGCAGCAGTGTCGTCAATGGTGAATGCCGTCGCAAGTTCCGTGCCATATACATAGGGGTGCCAAACATGAACCAAAATAACGGTGTCGCTTTGGCGAGCATGTTCAATTGCCCATTTCACCGCTGCATGAGAGTTTTCTGAGCCGTCTATTCCTACTGCAATGCGTTGTTTTGGGTGCTTCGACATAAGGGAAGGGTATGACAGCCCATCTCGTTATACGAGAGGAAAAAGTACCTATTTTGTTGAATCGGTATCGGCCAAAATAGGGGTGAGGGTGAGCTCTGGTTCGTCGGCTTCTAGGCGCTGCAGGCGATATTTGTTTTCGAAAAGTGCAACGAGAGCATTGTCGCCCCGCTTCAAAATGCGAATGCCGCCAATGCGACGCAAACGGTCGACGCTCTTCTCATCAGTGATGCGTATGGCCTGGTAAACAGCGGGGTTGACTTCAACAGGTGAATTGAATTCACTAGCGAGTCGGTAAGCAAATACTTCGATTTGCAGTGCGCCAACAGCAGCCAA
>WLST01000110.1 GCA_009711295.1 Actinomycetota bacterium
GGTGATGTTGCTTGGGGCATGAAAGAGAAACCCTGCATCTGCTGCGCCAAGCATTGCGGTGTCGTTGTATGAATCGCCTGCGGCGGCAACGCGGTAGTTGAGGCCCTTGAATGCATTTACTGCGTGTCGTTTCTGGTCGGCCTGGCGCAATTCGAAATCAACAATGCGATCATTTTCCACTATGAGGCGATGACAAAAAAGTGTTGGCCAGTTCAACAACTTCATAAGTGGTCGACCAAATTGTTCAAAGGTGTCAGAAAGAATGATGACTTGTGTGCGTGTACGTAGTTCATCGAGGAATTCCACTGCTCCGGGGAGCGGAGAGAGACCCGCAATGACCTCTTCAATACGACTCATGGTGAGACCGTGTTGATTGAGAATTTCAATGCGACCTTTCATGAGCAGGTCGTAATTGGGCTCGTCACGGGTAGTGCGCTGCAGTTCAGGAATACCGGTGCTTTCGGCAACGGCAATCCAAATTTCTGGTACCAGAACCCCTTCAAGGTCGAGAGTAACAATGCCTTGTTGAGCTGAAGTTGCAACTGCCATGTTTCTATTCTTGCTGATGGGCGGGGCTTGGCCCACTTTTTAAGGTGCGTACTTCATGTGAAAGAAGTGGAATGAGGCAAGTTGCTAGGGCAAAGACGCCCACCGATAAAAGCGCTGACTTCGCCCCAATGAGGTGGGTAAGAGGTCCTGCCAGAAACAGTCCAACGGGGGCAAATACTAAGGAACCAAAAGCATCGTAAGAACCAACGCGTGACAGGGCATCTTGAGGAACATGCATATGTAGCGCTGTGAGCCACAGTGCATAGAACAGATCCATTGAGATGCCAGTAGCGCACGCCGCCAGCATGAGCACAAGAAGTGGTAGTGGAACGGCAAGCGACAACATCCAAATGCCCGCCGCTGGCAATATTGCGACAGCGATCAACAATGGGTGAGTGGGTCGCCATTTGATGGCAACGCCCATACCAAGAACGCCGCCGACGCCAAATGCCAACATCATATATCCCAAGTCGGTTGCGCCGTGTAGAGCTTCTTTTGATTGCACTGGTGCCAACACTCCAAGGAATCCTTCAAAGGCCATGTTGTAGAAGGCATAACACACAACAACAATCACGATCCATCGACGTGAAGAGAATTCAAACCAACCCTCGCGCAGTTGTTGAAAAATGGTGACACGTTCAGTTGTGGAATCGTTGTCCATTCCTTTTGGCAAATGCAATGCGAAAACTAAAAAGCCAGCAACGATAAAACTCAGCGCATCGCACAATATGGCCCACCCTGAACCCGCGGAAGAAACAATGATGCCTGCAACGCTTGCACCAAGAGTGAAACCTAAGTTGGCACCAACTCCTAAAAGTGAATTTGCCGATTGCAGTTGAGCCTCGGGAACAATGAGCGGCATGAGCCCGCTGAATGCTGGGTACCACAAGGCGTTGAGGACGCCAAAGATAAAACCATTAACGCAAAGAAGTGGAATAGAAGCATGATGAGTTAAAAATGCAATGGCACTAATTGCCACAACAACACCGCCAATGATGTCGGTAATGCCTACGAGTTGTGAACGTCCAAACCGGTCAGCGGCAACTCCGCCGACAATCAGAAAAAGCACAAGCGGAACCATTTGTGCCGTGGTGACATAACTCAGGGAACCCGCGTCGGCGCCTTTCAAGGAAAGAACTCCAAAGGCCAGGGCAATGGGTGTCATCCCATTTCCAATATTGGAAATCACCCGCGCTGTAAACAGGCGACGAAATTGGCGTATTTGCCACAGCTCAGTGAGTTCGCGAAACATTGGTAGTGGAGCAAATGTTACTCTTTGCCCATGTCGGAAAACTATGAAGATCTCAGTGCCTGTGCCCTCACCCCAGAGCTTGAAGAGCAACTTGTTGCGTCACAACGCGAATGTGTTTTCATGTGGGTGAATAAGGCAGGTGACCCGTTCGGTGTGGTGATGGCATTTATGCCAAAAGACGGAAAGATCTGGATGACGGCAGCTGAAACGCGAAAACGTATTTCTGCAATTCGGCGCCACCCACGCGCTTCAATTTGCATCACCAGTACAGGGAGCAAAATCGGCGGCGGTAAAACGGTCTCGTATAAAGGAAATTGCATCGTGCATACCGGCCGTGATGTTAAAGATTGGTTCTACCCAGAATTTGCCACGTACATTCGCCCCGAGAGCCCAACGGCTGCACAAGAGTTTGAAAAGTTCCTCGACTCGCCTCATCGCGTAGTTATTGAGTTTGTTCCCGATTACACCTTGAGTTTCGATGCTTCTCTCATGTGGCAACGTTCGCCAGGCGTTATTCAATAAGTCATCAGGAATAATCGAATTCCACCGGCGTAAACTCACAGGGTGACTTCGCCGCTACAAATTGCCTTTGTGACCTCGGCGTCCAATATGTCTACATTGCCCGAGTCGCCTGTTGAAGTCGCTTTTGTTGGGCGCTCAAACGTGGGCAAGTCGTCGCTCATCAATGCCCTTGCAAACCGCAAGCAACTTGCCAAAGTGTCAAATACTCCTGGGCGCACTCAACTCATCAACTTGTTTGAAACACCAAGCAAGGGAACCATCGTCGACCTGCCGGGTTATGGCTATGCAAAAGTTCCCGGCCGTATTCGTGCGGGTTGGGAAAAGATGATTGTTGGCTACTTGCTTGAGCGTGAAGAGTTAGAAATGGTTTTTGTATTGGTTGATGGTGAAATTGGGCCTACCAAACTCGATGTGCAGATGCTTGAGCACCTTCGTGAAAATGAAGTTCCACACACCATCGTTGCTACGAAGCACGACAAGGTGAAGTCGTCAAAACGTGAAACACGAAAGCGCGATTTAGCAGCCGGTTGCGAAGTGGCGCAAAAAGATGTGATGTGGGTGAGCGCTTCGAGCGGTGTTGGTATCGACTCTTTGCGCAATGCCGTGAATGGCATTTTGGGTAAAGCTAAATAGCCTTAGTTCAGTTGCTCCTGCTGAGCCTGTCGCGCTACTCGCAAAGCAATAGCAATCATCACAAATTGCAAAGGCAGTCGAGCCCACGAAATGAATTGCTCGCCTCCCGAACGATGACGCCAGTCCCAGGTCATGTATAAGTTGGCAGGGTAGACGGCAATCAGCAGAGCAACCAGTGCGTACCCACCCCATTTGCGCGTTGATGGGCGCAAAATGAGCCCGCCCACAATGAGCTCAGCAACGCCGCTGGCGTAGGTCCAAAAGCTCTGGCTGAAGGGCAGCCACGGGGGAACAATGTCATTAAAGAAACTCGGTGAAGCAAAATGCATGATTCCGGCAAAAGTGATCATGCCGCCCACTGCTACGGCTAAGAGGTTTCGGCGCATATCAGTAGTATTTCCTATGTGCCCAAGAAAGTTGGGCTTTAGTCGCGAATAATTGAGGGGAAAAGATGCCAAAGCCGGGGATGCATTCAGGAATAGCTACAGACGACGCCATGAACTTGGCGATGTCAGATCATGTATTGCCTTTGTATGAAGCAGTGAAGAAGTTCATTGCAACCGAAGTTGACCCCATCACTGAAGAGTTTTACGCACTTGGTGAAGGTCGTGCCGACCGCTGGGGTTATGCGCCTGGTCAGCTTGAACTTTTGGAGTCGGTGAAAAATAAAGCGAAGGCAAGTGGCCTGTGGAACTTCTTTTTACCCAATGCAGAAACGGGTGAAGGTTTATCGAACCTCGACTATGCCTACATTGCAACCGAACTCGGCAAGAACCCGTTGGCCTCTGAGTGCTTGAACTGCTCGGCCCCCGACACAGGA
>WLST01000111.1 GCA_009711295.1 Actinomycetota bacterium
ACCTGTTGCATTCGCGAAAACGCCGACGAGAAGTTGTACGGAACACTTGGCTGGTTGAAGCCATGGAAAGAAGCCGGCAAGAACCTTGGCCGCGAGCGCCAAATTGTTGTTGCTGGTTGCTTGGCGCAAAAAGATAAAGACCTTGTGCTCAAAAAGGCGCCATGGGCCGACGTGGTCATGGGTACGCACAATGTGCATCGCGCGGCAGAACTCATTAACTTTGCGCAAAAAAATGGCCCGGTTACAGAAATCTTCGATGAGGCTGTTTTAGAAGATCATGCATTGTTCCCCAGCGCACTGCCAGCAAAACGTGAGAAGAGTTTTAACGCGTGGGTCACCATTCAAATTGGTTGCGACAACTCGTGTTCCTTTTGCATTGTTCCTTCGGTGCGCGGTGAAGAAATCAGCCGCCCTTTTGCCGACATCGTGAGTGAAGTAGAAGATCTTGCAGCACAGGGCATCACTGAAGTGAGCTTGCTCGGCCAAAACGTCAACTCATATGGCCGCGATATTGCTCTCGATGTTCGTCGTGAAACAGGTGTGGGCAGTGTGCGCCCCATGTTTGCCGAGTTGCTCGAAGCTGTCGGTGCAGTGAATGGCATTCGTCGTGTGCGCTTTGTGAGCCCGCACCCGAAAGACATGCGCACCGAAACCTTTGCCGCCATGGCTAACACGCCTGAGGTGTGTGAACACCTGCATTACCCATTGCAGTCGGGAAGCGATGCTGTTTTGGCAGCGATGCATCGGGGTTATACGGCCGAGCGTTATTTGTCGCGACTCGCTGAGGCGCGTGCCACCATCGACGATTTAGCTGTATCGAGCGATGTCATTGTCGGCTTCCCGGGTGAAACAGAAGACGACTTTGTGCGCACCATGGAAGTGTGTGCTGAAGCATGTTTCGACTCAGTTTTCATTTATGAGTTCTCTCCACGTGCGGGTACAGAGGCAGCTACCTACACCGATCGCTTCGTCGACCCTAAAGTTGCTAACCAACGCTACGAGCGCTTGCGTGCAGTGGTGGAACGCAGCGCGCAAATGAAACACGAAGCACGCATTGGTCGCATCGAAGAGGTCATCATTGAAGGCATGAGCAGAAAAAATGAAGGCGTTGTAACGGGTCGTACACGTCAAAACAAGTTGCTGCATTTTCCCTACAGCGAACCCATTCGCGTTGGCTCATATGCAAATGTTCTTGTTACTTCTGCAGCTCGCCACTTCTTGCGCGGTGAATTTCAAGAAATGCTTTCCATGCCAACGCACCGCGTGCATTTGCCCGTGACCGCGCTGTAATGCACCCTCTCCAGAAAGTTTGGCCATGTCAAAACAAGTAGTAATTCTCGGCCCAACGGCAAGTGGTAAGTCGTCTGTTGCAATGGCTGCAGCACAACAAGTTGCAGGCACGCATATTGTTGCCGTCGATGCCATGCAGGTGTATCGCGAAATGAATATTGGTACCGCAAAGCCAACAGCGAGCGACCAGCAATTAGTTCCGCATCATTGCATCGACCTAGTTGACCCGTCGCAACGTTTCACAGTGACGCAGTTTCAAGAAGTAGCTCGTGGTGAGTTGGTAAAACTCGGGGAGTCGGGGAATGCGGCACTTCTTGTTGCTGGCACGGGCTTGTATCTCACTGCGGTCATCGACAACCTTGAATTTCCTGGTGAGTGGCCAGATGTTCGTGCAGAACTTGAAGAGAACCACAACACCACCCTTCTCTATGCGCAACTCAAGCAACTCGACCCAGTAGCTGCCGAGCGCATTGAGCCCACTAACCGTCGTCGCATGATTCGTGCGTTGGAAGTGTGCATTGGCAGTGGGCGACCTTTCAGCGATTCTGGCCCAGGCACATCGGCCTACCCGGAAAATGGAATAGTACAAATAGGCCTGCGCTGGAAGCGTGAAGTGCTGGCGCAACGTATTGCCGACCGTGTTGACGCAATGCTCGAAGACGGGCTTGTAAAAGAAACGAAGGCTTTGTTGCGACGTCGCCCGGCAATGTCGGCAACTGCTCGCCAGGCGCTCGGGTATAAAGAAATGGCCGACCATATTGAGGGCCGCGCTTCACTCGCCGAGGCCAAAGAAGAGCTTGTTTTGCGCACACGACAATTCGCTGTGCGCCAAGAGCGCTGGTTTCGCCGCGACCCACGCATTACATGGGTGGAAGTGCACAAAGACCCCGTTGCAGAAGTAATGCCTTATGTGTTGAGAGCGTTGAAGGCGTAGTCTTTTCCCATGCAGGTAACGATGTCAAAGCATCAAGGGTTGGGTAACGACTTCTTGGTGTACGACATTCGTCAGGGTCTGCCTTTCGCGGGTGGTAACCCCGATGCGCAATGGGCATCTTTTGCTCGCGATTGGTGCGACCGACGTTTTGGCATCGGTGCCGATGGCGTGTTGTTATTAGGTCGTGAAGGCACCAATCAACTCACCATGGTGTTGTACAACGCCGACGGAAGCCGTGCAGAAATTTCTGGCAACGGCATTCGTTGTTTGGTGCAAGCTGCGTATTGGCAAGATCACATTGATGGCCCAGCAACTTACGTGGTGAAGACCGACGCAGGTGTGCGCACAGTTGAGGTTCTTGAGGGTTCGCCCACTTCAAACGTGGCACAGCTCAGTGTGAGCATGGGAGCGGTGAGCGATATTGCTGAACCTGCGAACTGGGCAGCACTGCAGTGCAACCCCGATCGACCCGTGCGGCACTTATCGCTCGGCAACCCTCATTCGGTCGTGAGTGTGGAAGACGTTGCCGATGTCGATCTACAAACTCTGGGTGCATTAGTGCCCCACGTCAATCTTGAAATTGTTGCACCAGGCCCAGAAGCTCATGCCATCACCATGCGCGTGCATGAACGCGGTTCGGGCATCACACTCGCCTGTGGTTCAGGTGCATGTGCCAGTGCCGTTGCTGCAAAAGCATGGGGTTTTGTTCCTGCTTCTGCACCCGAAGTGCTCGTACATATGGATGGCGGCGATGCACGCGTGCGGATAGATGCTGCAACGTCAGAAGCAACTCTCATTGGGCCGTCTGTTTTCATTGCCAACGTGGTATTTCATGCCTGAAGTTCGTGCAACGAATGCAAAGTAATACATGAGTAATCCGTATCAGGAGGCCCTTGGCCAGACACTCATCGACCGATCCATTCGCGAGCGTATTGTGCTTGTGGGTGTCACGCTTCCACTCCATACTGAAGAAGAAACCGACGAAAGCCTCGATGAGTTGGCGCTGCTGGTCGACACTGCAGGCGCCGACGAAGCGGGGCGTTTAACTCAAAAACGCGATGCTCCCGATTCCACCTGGTTTATTGGTAAAGGTAAAGCAGAAGAATTGAAAGCACTGTGTTTAGAGGTCGATGCCGACACTGTTGTATTCGATAATGAACTATCACCAGCACAGCAATACAACTTGGAAAAGTTGTTGGGTCGTACTGCACTCGATCGCACAGCAGTCATTCTCGACATATTTGCTCAAAATGCACACACTCTTGAAGGTAAGGCGCAAGTAGAGCTCGCAATGTCGCGTTATCGCCTGCCACGTTTGCGTCGTGGTGTCTCAGGTGCACTCAGCCAGCAGGGCGGTGGTATTGGTACGCGCGGACCTGGTGAAACACAGCTTGAAGTTGACCGTCGGCGCATCATGAAGCGCATCACCAAATTGGAAGGCGAGTTAAAGAACCTTGGTCGTACTCGCTTAGAGCAGCGCAAGA
>WLST01000112.1 GCA_009711295.1 Actinomycetota bacterium
AAATTGGGGTCGGCAATATTTGCGCGCACCATACCCACCATGTCGGCTTGACCTGCAGCAACAATTTCTGCTGCACGTTGTGGTGAAGCGACGCGGCCAACATAAACAACAGGCAAATGTGTTGCGGTTTTTGCTTCGCCGCACATTGCTGCCCAATGACCTTCGGGGAATGTACCAAGCTGAATGTACGAAGGAACGCCCCAGTTGTTACCTACGTCAAGACTGAAATAATCGACTGTTCCCTCTTCGGTGAACTTGCGCATGAGGTACTTGCAATACTCCACGTCGTAACCACCGTCGATGAGTTCATCCATGCACAACCGCAAACCCACCGTGATGGGCCGCTTCACGTTGTCGCGAATGGCATTCACAATGTCGCGCAAAAATGTACGACGTCCTTCGTCGCTGCCACCATATTCATCGGTGCGCTTGTTTGTTTTTGGCGACAAGAAAAACTGAATGATGTCGTCGTGGTTCGCATGAAGTTCAATGGCATCGCAACCGGCATCGGCGGCAATAGCTGCCGACTCGCCATATTCCTGAATAAGCCATTTAATTTCATCAATATCCATTGCGTGTGGAATGCGGAAGTCGGCATAGCCACTGGGTTCTTGCGAAGGAGAGATGGGCTTTCCACCTTGCAGCACCATTTGCACCGTTCCAAAACCACCAGCATCATGAATGGCGTCTTGCATTGCCTTCATGCGCTCAGGGAACAGAGGGTGACGAAAAAGGCCAGGCCCGTGTGCGCCAACACCCGATGGTTCGAAACCAGGAATGAGCGGGTTGGCCACAAACACGGGGCCGCCGCCTACCCATTCGTTTCCACCGGTAATACGCGCGGTGTAGTACTGCACGAACTTCTGAAAATTTTCAATGGGTCCAAGAAAAGCACTTGAGCCTGCAGAGTGCGGTGGCACCATGAGGCGGTGGGTGAGTTTCATCGTGCCCACAGTGATGGGTTGGAAAAGTACCTCGAACTGCGACATGACTACCCCTTCATGAAAACGCGATGAGTTTTTTCGGCGCGGTATGTGCCAATTAACGGGACATACCGCGCCGAGAACACTTTTTAGTAGGGCATGGTGCCGCCATCAACCGGGAACGATGTTCCGGTGATGCCAGCAGCAACATCGCGTGCCAAGAGCACAGCGACTTCTGCAACTTCTTCAACTTTGTTCGGGCGCTTAATGGCTGACTCTTTGCAAAAGAGGGCAATCATGTTTTCGTAAGTGCCGAGTCCCATTGCAATAGCACTATCTGGGCCGGTCTCGCGCACGATGTCGGTTTCGATGATGCCAGGAAGAATTGCGTTGACGGTGATGTTGAGCGTGCCCACTTCATGAGCAGCGGACTTCATGAGACCAAGTACGGCGTGCTTGGTTGCTGCATAACCCGGAATACCAGGCTTGCCCAACTTGCCTTCTACTGAAGAGGTCACGATGATGCGGCCAGCTTCACGAGGAATCATGTGCTGCAATGCCTTACGCATTCCCCAGAACACGCTGTGCAAGTTCCAAGTAACTTCAAGCATCCACTCTTCGTCGGTCATTTGTGCAACAGGAGCAGTATTTTCTACGCCACCTGAGTTGAGCACCATGATGTCGAGCTTGCCGAATTTTTCAATTGCGAAATCGACAATGCCTTCACAGTCTTTTTGATTGCGAGCATCGCCTGCGAAAAACGCAACGTTTGCACCGCCACCCATTTCTTTCATTGCTACTGCACCTTTTTCGGCAGAGCGTCCGTTAATAACTACCTTCGCGCCTTCGCGCAAATATGCCTCGGCAATGGCGCGGCCAATACTGCGCGTACTACCTGTGATTGCTGCAACTTTTCCGTCAAGCTTTCCCATGATGTCTGGTCCCCTTCGTTCGATTCGTTCGTGTGGTGTAATTCGTGGTCTTAGTACGCAGCGGTTCCGCCGTCGACGGAAATCATTGAGCCGGTAATGCCGGCGCCTGCTTCAGAAGCAAGAAGTGATGCAACAGCAGCAACTTCATCGCATGAGTTCAAACGCTTGATGGCTGCTTCAGAAGCAAACCAATCGAGGAGGTCTTGGTAGGTCATTCCCATTGCCACTGCGGCGCCTGGGCCTTCATCACGCATGGTGTCGGTTTCAATTGCACCTGGGCAGATGCAGTTGATAGTGACGCCGGTGGTGCCAATTTCTTGAGCACATGACTTGGTGAGACCGTTGATGGCGTGCTTGGCGGTGACGTAAATAGAGACGCCAGGCTTCCCGTGCTTGCCTTCAAGTGACGAGATGTTGATGATGCGACCCCAACCACGTGGGAGCATGTCGCGCAATGCCATCTGGGTGCACCAAAAAGTTGACCAGAGGTTCCACTTGAGAGCGTTGTCTAAAGCTTCATCGGTGAGGTCAACAACCTGTGCGTTGTCGGTGGAACCACCGGCATTGTTGACCATGATGTCGATTTTTCCGTATTTCGCGATGGCGGCATCGATAATTGCCTGGCAACCAACGCGGCTTTTCACGTCGCCTTGGACGAAAAAGACACGATCTCCGCCATTCATCTCGCGAATAGCTTCTGCACCCTTATCGGCACTGCGACCATTAATGACCACGCTTGCCCCGTCGGCAAGGTACGCCTCGGCAATGGCTCGGCCAATACCGCGGGTACCCCCTGTGATGACAGCAACTCTTCCCTGAAGTTCCATAGTTATCCACCCGTTCCTCTCGCCACTGTGGCGACTGTCTGCGTAGAGTAGTCGGGAAATAGTCCGGGGTAAAACGCCGGGCACTCAGATCTTCAAAATTCCAATCAATTGACCATCACCAACGAGAGAAAAAGGACGGGAAAGCGTGTCGAAAGCAGGCTTGGCAGCGTTAGAAATCGCAGTACAGGAAGTAAAGACAGTCATCTCCAGCCTCACCGAGGAAGAGTGGTCACGCCCCAGTGGCTGCAAGGGTTGGTCGGTACGCGACCTTGTGGCTCATATGAGCTCGAACTACAAAGAAACAGTTGACCCATCGCCAGCGCCAGCAGAGCCCATCAACTTGCCTGCCGAGCGCATGATGGACATGTTGGTCGATATGCGTGATGGCTGGACCAACCAGCAGATTCTCGACGAGTACCTGGCCTTTGCCGACCAGGCCGTTGCCGTGTTGGCATCCATGCAGGAAGAACCATTGGCCTCAACAGTCATTCCTCTTGCCGACCTCGGTTCATACCCCATGAACCAATTGGCCGATGCCTATGCCTTTGACCACTACTGCCACTTGCGCATCGACCTGCTTGCCCCAGATGGCCCCATTGAGCGCAAGATGCCGAACGCCGATGCTGTGCGACTTGCCCCTGCCATTGGCTGGATGATGACCGGAATGCCACAGATGCAAGCCGACCTCGGCCGCACACTGAGCGCACCCATCACTCTCACACTCACTGGCCCTGGCGGCGGTGTGTGGACCATTGCACCAGCAGGTGCCGACATCACCGTGACACCAGGAAAAACTCCTGGCACCGTTGCCGATGTGAGCAGCAATGGTCACTCATTCATCAACTGGGGCACACAACGCTCCGACTGGCGCGAACATTGCAAAGTCACTGGCGACGAGCCAGTAGCTGCTCAGTTCCTCGACGCGCTGAACATTATTTAGTCAGTGGCGGGTCTGAGCCTCACACTTGTGTGCGACTCGGGCCCACAGCTGAATCTTTAAACATCGACTCTGCGTCGAAACCAATA
>WLST01000113.1 GCA_009711295.1 Actinomycetota bacterium
GAGAGCGTGTTGTTTCATCTCTTCAATGGAATGTGCGCTAACCGTCAGCATGCACTGTGACATTAGCGGCAGAGTTTCCACACTGTGCGACTACTCAACAAGAAGACCACGGGCCCGAAACACGCGCCTGCGAATTGGTGCAAAAAAGAGTCGCTCTACGCAAATACCAGTAATGAGAATGAGGAAGATACTCATCACAATGAGCGACATATCGCCCAGCGTGCGACCCACTTCCAAAAGCTGCCCAAGGCCCGCGCCAAGTTCAGGTGAAACAGCAATGAGTTCTGCGGCCATCAGCGAACGCCAAGCAAAAGCCCAACCTTGTTCCAACCCTGCCAAATAGTTAGGAAATGCTGCGGGTAACACCACTTGCCTAATGGAAGAAAACCCAGAGAGACCCAGCACTTTCGCTGCACGCAAGTACAACGGCGGAATCTGATCGATTCCTGCAACAAGCCCGTTAGCAATAGACGGCGCAGCTCCAAGAATCACGACGCAATAAATGGTGCTTGGCGATAAACCAAACCAAATAATTGCCGCAGGCACCCACGCCACCGACGGCAGTTGTTGCAAACCCGTCAGCACTGGCCGCAATGCAAGTCGCGCAAACTTCACTTGCGAAACAAGTATCCCGAGAGGCGTGGCAATAGCAATAGACAAAGCAAAGCCAATAAAGCCTCGCGTAATGCTGTTTTGCACTGCAGGCCACACCATTCCCAATTTCCATTGAGCAGTGAACGAGTTCCACACCATCTGTGGGCTCGGAATCACATAATCGGGTTTCACCTTCAGCGCGAAAAGCAACTGCCAAATACCCAGCACAACTGCGATGGCGATGAATACAGGGGATGATTTGAGCACAACACGTTTCAGCGTGAAGCGCTTCTCTTGCTCGCCTGAAGACTCGAGTGCATCTAAACCCGACTCCAGCGTTGCTAAATCATCAACTTCTTGAACTTCAAAATCAGCGGGCATGGCGGCGAATCTCCTGACGCAATTCAGCGGTAATTTCCGATGCCAAGACGGCAACTTGTGGGTCGTCGATATTGCGCGGTTGTGCGATATCAATATTCCACTCGCGAATCACTCGCCCCGGCCGCGACGACAACAACAGCACTCGCTGGCCTAGTCGAACAGCTTCACGCACGTTGTGCGTAACGAAAACAATGGTGAGCCCACGCTCTTTCCACACGCGAGAAATTTCCTCATGTAAAAAGTCGCGTGTAATGGCATCGAGTGCAGCAAAGGGTTCATCGAGCAACAAGATTTTTGACTCTTGAGCCAACGCGCGCGCTATGGCAACACGCTGCTTCATTCCACCCGACAGCTCATGTGGGCGCTGGTCGTACGACTTATCAAGATGTACGAGACGCAACAGCTCTTGAGCTTTCTCCTTACGCCGCGCACGCTCAACGCCAGCCGCCTTCAATGCCAACTCAATATTTTTTCCCGCAGTTAACCAAGGGAAGAGAGCTGGCTCTTGAAAGATGAGCGAAGTGCGACCGTTTGCAGAAATGGTTCCACTTGTTGGCTCGTCTAAGCCCGCAATGAGATTCAGCAAAGTTGTTTTTCCACATCCGCTTGCACCAAGCAAACAGACAAACTCCCCTTCCGCAATGGAAAGGGAGATATTGTCAAGAACTGTCGAAGCATCTCCAGAGAAACGCTTCGATAGTCCATTGAGAACGAGACCAGATGTTTCGGTCATTAGCTCAGACCCAACCCTGCTGCGCTGTATTTCCTAAATGTTGGATTCTTCGCCAGCAAGATTTTGTTCAAAATCCGTAGGTCGTAGATTTTGGTAAGACCCTGAGCCGGCACTTGTAAGAGCCCCGCAGCAATTGCGTTATTTGCAGTACTCACCAGACCTTTTGCCAATGGTTCGTTACTAATAATCACATTGCTCCAGGCTCGGTCGAGTGTTTCCGGTGTGAGGTTTTTGCCGGTCTTCGCTAACAATTCCGCTTGGATATCGGCTTTTACTCGAACGAGATTCTTACTTTGCGTAATGAAGTTGTTGATTCCGATATGAGCATCGAGCAATGTTTCTACTGATGCTGGGAACTTCTTCAAGAAGTTCGACGTGACGATGAGGTTGGTGGTGAGGAATTTTTGATTTGGCCAAATGTTCTTTTCGTCGAGAAGCACTTTTCCATTTCCTTCCAACACCAAACGAGAAGCCCACGGTTCTGGCACCCATGCACCATCGAGCTTGCCGCTCTTGAACAAAGTCAGCGTTGTGGCATTTTCTGTTGGAGCAATTTTCACATCGCCACCACCAGAGATATTGGTAGCAAATCCTTGGCTCTTGAAATACGTACGCGCTGCTACGTCTTGGGTGTTGCCAAGTTGAGGAGTAGCAATTGTTTTTCCCTTGAGGTCGGCAACTGAGTTGATAGAGCTATTCACAATGAGTTGTGCACCATTGAGCGTTGCACCGGCAACAATGCGCAACAAGCTGCCATTGGTACTTGCGTAACCAGCTAAGGCTGGGTTCGGCCCGATATAACTTGCATCGATCGCCCCACCCTTCATGGCTTCAATGACAGCTGGGCCAGCATTGAACACCACGAATTCAACTTTTGTTTTGTCTTTGGCAAATGACTTCTCGAAGAGTTTTTCCTGCACACCCACCAGCGCCGTGGCATGAGTGACGTTGGCAAAGTAACCAATACGAATTTTCTTTGCTTTTGCGACGGGTGTTGTTGATGCCTGTGCCGACCCAGCAACCGCAACTAACGCAGTGCTTGCGACCACAGCGAGGGCAAGCACACGGGCTTTGCCCTTCTTGAGCGAATGTACGACCATGACTTTCTCCTTGGTTCCACTATACGGAATTATATTCCGTTTCTAATTGTTGACAAACCTAGTCATATTTATCGGGAATTGCAACATCAGCGGAAAATATGTTGAACCTTGGCAATATGTCGTATGACGTCAGCCGCTCAGCCCACCTCTGGGGTGCACTCCATTGAGCGAGCTGTTTCCATATTGCGCGTTTTGGCCGACACCCCAGCCGACGCCGACGCCGCCCACCCTGGTCTTGCATTGAAGTCGATTGCGCAAGAAGTGCACCTAAGCCCCAGCACCACGCACCGCATCATTCGCACTTTGGTCGATACGCATCTGGTGACTCAAGACCCCATCACAGAGCGTTACCAACTTGGCCCCCTCGCCGGAGTACTCGGGCGCAAGTACCTCTCTTCTATTGGCTTAGAAAGTGTGCAACCCATCTTGCAGCGGCTGTGTTCGCTCACTGGCGAATCAACCAGCCTTGCAGTGCTGCACAACGACACTGCACACGTTGTTGCACAAAAACATTCTGCACAAGCTTTACGCGTTGATCATTTGTCAGGCCGCGAGTTATCTCTGCATGCCTCTGCAATGGGAAAGATTCTGCTTGCATTTAGCGCACAAGGAATAGACATAGCAGTTCAGCAGTTGGGGAAACTAGAGAAGTTCACCGACAGCACAATTGCTTCACCAGTTGAACTCACCGCGCACCTTCACGAAGTTTCTGCTCTGAAATATGCACTCAATATTGGCGAACGCTACGACGGAGCAAACGGAGTTGCCGTTCCTGTACTGCCCTATGGCAAGACATCACAGCACATTCAATATGCATTAGGCATTCAAGGCCCCAGCACTCGCCTCACCCC
>WLST01000114.1 GCA_009711295.1 Actinomycetota bacterium
CCTTGTCTGACGGGCTCTCATTAGAGAAGCAATCGTTTGAAGATGTATTCCATAGCAAAGACAGCCAAACCGGTGTGAAGAGCTTCCTAGAAAACGGACCAGGTAAGGCAACTTTCGAAGGAAAGTAAATATGGATGCTCAACACGAGCACGCCCATGAAGGTGTGAACTACGACGGCATAGTGGGCCCTGCCCTTGCTTTGGGTTTTGCAGTGTTCATCTTTGCCATTTCATTTGGCGTGTTGTGTGTGAACGCAGGTGGAAGCGTGCCGAAAGCAATGGCCATGTCGCTCTTGGTGTTCACTGGCGCATCGCAGTTTTCTGCAGTGAGCGTTATTGCTGCCGGTGGTACTGCGGTGAGTGCAGTTGTTGGTGCACTATTGCTCGGTTCGCGCAATGCCATTTACGGAGTTGCCGTTGCGCCATGGTTGCCGGGCAGTTTGAAATATCGCGTTGCAGCAGCGCAATTCACCATTGATGAAACGACGGGCATGACGCTGGTGCAAAATTCCCCCGCACGTAAGAAGCGTGCGTTTTGGGTAACAGCGGCAAGCATCTATGGCTTTTGGAACGTAGGAACACTCATCGGTGCCCTGGTGGGAAACAGTTTCGACACGCAAAAGTATGGTCTCGATGTGGCGTTTCCTGCCGCGTTCGTTGCCATGGTCGCGCCGCTCTTAGCTACACGTAAAGCTCAACTCGCAGGCATTGGTGGGGCAGTGGTGTGCTTAGCAACAACTCCATTTGTTCCCATTGGCGCACCCATTGTGATGTCGGCTGTTGTGGCGCTCATTGCACTTGTGCCCACACAACGAAAGATGCAGAACCCATGAGTTGGACCGTGGTGTTAGTGCTCTCGCTCGGCGCATTTTTGTTGAAGGTCTTTGGCTTCGTCGTTATTGGCGATCGCAAGTTTCCCCCACAAGTAGAAGCAGTCATCGCTCTCATTCCCGCTGCGCTGTTGTGCGCACTCATTATGAAAGACACTTTTACTGCAGGTCACGACCTTCAAATTGATGCACGTGCCGTGGGGCTTGTTGTTGCAGTGGTAGGTGTGTGGCGCAAGGTGCCAATATGGCTAGTAATTGTGCTGGCCTGTGCTGCTACAGGAATAACGCGCGCAATTTCTTGAGGTTGCGTCGCCAAATGGTTTTCATCACCAGCGACCCACCCACTACTTCACCAATTGCACCGCCAAGCCACCAAGGAAAGTGCAATTCTTCGCTCCAGGTGAACTTGCTGTGTCCGGCAGTTGCTGCTGGCTCAATAGTGAATTGTCCGGTGCCGGTTACGACGCCAGTGTGAGTAACGCCCATCACGCGTTCTGGTTCCCACGCCGTAATTTCCATATGGTCGGTGAGGCGAATAGGGCCCACTTTGGTGTCGCACAAAAACTTGGTGCCCACTCCACGGCGCTGTTCATTCACAAAACGAATAGCAACAGCGTCGGCCATCCACTCGGTGTGGTTTTCAATAGGTTCAACTACTTCCCACACGCGAGCAGGAGTAGCGGGAAGTTCAATAGAAACAGTGATGCGCGCCATTAGATACCTGCTGCACTTTTGAGTTCGAATGCGGCGTCTTCTGGCGGAACAATGTTGATGAGTACGCCAGTACCGCGCTCAAAGCCTGCAGCAGTAGTGAGTTTTGGCCACAAGTGAATGTGCCAGTGGAAGTTGCCCGAGTGGTGCGATGGCGCAGTGTGGAATACAAGGTTGTAGGCCACGTCGCCCAGCGTTGCGTACATAATGGCAAGTGAATCGCGAATTGCCTTGCCAATGCCAGTGAGAACCGCATCGTTGGAATCGGTGAGGTGCACATCGTGCGATTGCGGAATGATGAGCAGTTCGTATGGCCCACCGCTCCAGTACGGGCACAACACAAATGCGTGCTCGTTGTCGATGATGACGCGCTTGTTGTCGACACGCTCGGCCTCGATGGTGGTGCACAAAATGCATCCACCTTTGAAGCGCTCAAATGCGCGTTCTTCTTCAAGAATTTCACCTGGCACAAAGGGCAAACCAAGAATTTGTCCGTGTGGGTGCGCAAGTGATGCACCAGCTTCACGACCATGATTAATGAATGCTTGCGTGTAACGCACA
Source organism: Actinomycetota bacterium (assembly GCA_009711295.1). Lineage (GTDB taxonomy): Bacteria > Actinomycetota > Acidimicrobiia > Acidimicrobiales > Ilumatobacteraceae > F1-20-MAGs119. The sequence goes on from WLST01000114.1 coordinate 2,102, forward strand.
TTCGACGTGCGCGCGTGTTCTTCGAAGCGGTGCTTCAACGCTTGCATCACATTGTGAATGACTTCGTCGGTGAAAGTGCCAACGCGCGCATTGTGGTCGGGAGTAATAACAAAAACTTCGTGAATGCCACTGGCGTCAGCCATGGTGTGCACGGGGCCAAGGTTGTGCACTGCCAAGTTTCCGTCGCCGTCGAAAGCGGGGTAGAGGTTGGGCACCACGCGTAGGGTCCACTTTCCTTCGCTGTCGTGTTGTTCTAATGCCGGCGGAGTTGCTTCTTCATTGCCGGGGCAAAAAGGGCATGCCCTGTTGGGGTCGGCTTCTACCTGCATCAGGCGCGGTACAAAGTCGGTGGGGCGCTTGGCGCGGTCGGCTACCAGGGTGACCCAGCGGCCGGTTAGGGGGTTTAGACGTAGTTGACTCACTACTTAAATTGTACGTCTCCATATGGCCACTTGCCGTGCACTGCCTGCATGAAAAGGGGTGAAAGCAAAATCTTCCCAGCGATCGGTACAAATGAGTCCGGCCGCAGATGCCATTTCGTCAATTTGGGCTGGCGTTGAATAGCGAATGCGCCACGGACGTTCAACAACCGAACCATCAGGTGACGTAGAGGTAAACACGCCATGACCAATTTGCGTGATGGGGTCGTAGTCACTTGAACTCTGCGCACTGTGGGCAACGGTGGGTGCAGTTGAGCTGGTGCCCGTGAGCACCGCAGTTTCTAACACCACTGCGCCACCAGGGGTGAGTCGTTGTGCAGCTGCGTGCAAACATGCACGTTGTGCTTCGACGGAATCGAGGTTGAAGAACGTGTTGAACGTGCAAAAGACAACGCTGAATGGCCCATTGGGTAAATCGGTTGCCATATCGCCGTGCAGCAAGTGAATGCGTTCAGCAACGCTCGGGTTGATGTGGGCAAGTTTTGTGCGACACACCGCAAGCATGGCTTCCGATTCATCAATGCCCCATACGCCGCGCCCTGGTGCAAGTAGTTCGGCAAGAGGAATGGCAATGCGGCCCGTACCAATGCCAAGTTCCAAAAGGTTCCCGCCACCCGACAATGCATGCAGGGCACGTGCGGTTGCTGGGGCATCGGTGACATGTTCGTACCATTCGTCATAAACATCGGCAAAAGCATCGCCATACAGCGGGGGCTCGTTGTTGCTCACGGAACTAGTACAGCGCATCGAGAGATAGATTGCACGTATGGCAACTGATGTGGTGTATCTCGATCATGCAGCCACTACGCCTATGCGCGCCGAAGCGATTGCGGCCATGGAGCCATTTCTCAACGTGCAATACGCCAACCCATCGGGTTCTCACCGCTTTGCTCGCGACGCACGCAAAGTGCTCGACGAATGCCGTGACGACGTTGCCGATGTTTTTGGTTGCCATGCTGGTGAAATTATTTTCACAGGTGGTGGCACCGAGGGCGATAACGCAGCCATTTTCGGTGCTC
>WLST01000115.1 GCA_009711295.1 Actinomycetota bacterium
AGCATCGACATCGAACACGTCGTTGCTGTCGAGGTACTGCAAGAGGTTGATGGACGACAAGTTGCATGCAGAGTTATCGACGTGCATGTACTCGCTGCAAGGGTTTGAACCATTGATGCGACCTGATGCTGCAGAGGTGTGCCACTTGTTGATGGTGGTGTCGAATTGCAAGCCAGGGTCGGCGCATTCCCATGAAGCGGTGGCGATTTGGCGCCACAGGTCGCGGGCACGCAATGTGCGTACTGGGCGGCCATCGACAACTGCACGAAGATCCCAATCGCGATCTTCTTTCACGGCATGCATGAACTCATCGGTAATACGTACTGAGTTGTTGGCATTTTGGTATTGAACCGAAAACGCATCGGCACCGTCGAGATCCATGTCGAAACCTGCATCGCGCAAGACGCGTGCTTTGTTTTCTTCTTTTGCTTTGCACCAGATGAACTCTTCAAGGTCTGGGTGATCGACGTTCAAAATAACCATCTTGGCTGCACGACGTGTTTTGCCGCCTGACTTGATGGTTCCTGCGCTCGCATCGGCACCACGCATGAACGACACTGGGCCAGAAGCCGTGCCACCACCCTGCAGATGCTCGTAGCTGCTGCGAATGTTACTGAGGTTGATACCTGAACCAGAGCCGCCCTTGAAGATGGTTCCTTCTTCGCGGTACCAGTTGAGAATGCCGGCCATGGTGTCTTCCACGGCGAGAATGAAGCAAGCACTTGCCTGTTGTGGAACGCCCTTCACGCCAATGTTGAACCACACTGGGCTGTTGAATGCTGCACGCTGTGTGACCAAGATGAACTTCAACTCATCGCGGAAAGCTTCTGCTTCTTCTGTGTCGACGAAATAGCCACCCTCAATGCCCCATGTGGTGATGGTGTCGGCCACGCGGTCGATGACCTGACGCAGTGATGATTCACGCTCTGGTGTGCCTGGGGTGCCGCGGAAGTATTTCTGGGCAACGATGTTGGTGGCGTTCAACGACCACGACGAAGGAATCTCGACGTCTTTTTGCTCGAAAGCAACTGAGCCGTCTTTCCAGTTGGAAATGCGTGCATCGCGGCGATCCCATGACACTGAGTCGTATGGGTGCTGGCCTGCGGAAGTGAAGTGACGGCGGATGCCAATGGAGAGGCGATCTGGAGCAATAGACATATTCGTTCTTTCTGTAACAAGTGATTTCAGCGGATCTGCTGTATTTCGGACTGGGCGTGTAGCGGGTATAACGGTTTATCAGAAACTGGCGATACAAAACGACTTTGTGACTGCGGTCACCACAATATGTTGTGGTGAAACACTCTCACAGCCACGTCTTGCACAACTGGTGGTGTAATTACAGCATTGTTCTTTACCCTTTGTCAACGATTGTCGCCCATATGGAAAAAATCTCCTGAAAGTGCCCTTCGGCACCGGAATTCGAACCGCCCAGCCCGCATTTTTTCCATATGAGCTGCCTTTGACGATACGGCAAGACCCCTGTGTGGAGGAAGTGGATAACCCTGTGAATTTCCCCATTTATTGGGGGATGACGCTGTGGATGAGCTGTGTGGAACGGGGGCTTACCTGTGGACAGCCACGGGAATGCCGTTCAATACTGAGGTTCCCGACAAAGGGTCAAGCGCTTCATGATCGGTGAGGATGTTGGAGTTCACTCCTGCAACCCGGAGAGCCACCTGCATCTGAGAACCCTCGGCATCGTGGCCCCACCCGTGAGGCAACGACACCACACCTGGACGGATGGTGTCGGAGATTTCAACAGCAACACTCACTTCACCCACACGACTTTGCACAGAAACAACGTCACCGTCGTTCACCCCACGTGCAAGTGCATCGACGGGATGCATGATGAGCGTGCAACGCGACTTGCCCTTCACCAAAACATTGATGTTGTGCATCCATGAATTGTTTGATCGTAAATGTCGTCGACCAATGAGTAACAAGTTGCGACCAGAAACAGTGTCGACTACCCCACTGCCTACAACGTCGTACAAACGATCGAGATCGTTGATGAGCACTTCAGGTGCAAGTTCCACTTTTCCACTTGGTGTGCGCAATATTTCAGGAATGCGTGGCTGCAATGCACCGTAATCAATACCGTGTGGATTCTCTTTCAATAACTGCAAAGTAGCGCCGCCAATTGCAGCGCCAAACGCATCGCCATACGGGCCGGTACGCAACATGAAATCAATCATGCGCGCAGGGCCACGTTGCCCATTGCGCGATAGCTCTTGCATCATTTCTTCAGCATCGCGACCACAAATATTTGAATTGGAATCTTTCACTGCACTGTTCACCATTGAACGAATTGCAGCATCGTCTGACACAGAAACGTCGGCATCAATTCCTTTGCCTTGCACAATGGCTGCAATTTTGGCGAGGATTTCCCATTCGTCGGGTTGCCCTTCTTCGAGTGGCAAAATTGCTTCGCTGTAGTTGGCTACGTTGCGCACTGCGAATTGCAACAACAGCAGGTCGTAATGGTCGCGTTGCAAATGCGATGGTGGCGGCAAAATAACATTTGCATGTCGTGTTGTTTCATTGAGATAAATATCGACACTCACCATGAAATCTAAATGCGCTAATGCTTCATCGAGTTGGTTGCTATGCGGAGTAGACAAAACTGGGTTACCAGCAATGGTGAGCAGAGCTTTAATTTGACCTTCGCCTGGTGTGAGCACTTCTTCAGCCAATGCTGCAATGGGATACTCACCAATGGCCTCGGGAAGATGCCGCACGCGTGTGTGCCCCTTGCCGACACGAAAACCACGGCCCTTACCGGGTGTTCCACGAGTGGTGGCACCGCCAGCAACAGGCAACGTAAACATTGCCCCTCCTGGCGTGTCGAGATTGCCAGATAACACATTGACCACATCAACTAGCCACGACGTTGTGGTGCCGAAGGCAACTGTTGTTGTTCCAATACGGCCATACACCGCAGCAGTTGGCGACTGTGCAATTTCATGCGCAATGCGACGAATCGTTTCTGCGTTCAAGCCACACACATCGGCAACAACTTCAGGAGTAAAGCGTGCAAGTGCCTGTTCTAGTTCTGCAAGACCGTTGATATGCGCAACAAGTTGCGGTGACACGTTCACCAACTTGTCGGCGAACAACACATGAGCAATAGCAGCTAAGAAAAGCCCATCGGTTCCGGGCATGATTGCTAGCCATTCATCAGCAACTTCTGCTGTGCGCGTTTTACGTGGGTCAACCACCACAACTTTTCCACCGCGTTCTTGAATTGCGGTCAGGCGCTTGGGGAAATCGGGAGCAGTGCACATGCTGCCATTCGATGCATATGGGTTAGCGCCCAGCATGAGCAAGTACTGCGTGCGATCGAGATCGGGAACCGGCACTGTTGCTGCGGTACCAAACATGTATCCACCTGCAACTTGTTTGGGAAGTTGGTCGACCGTTGATGCACTGAAACGTTGCTTGGTGCCAATTGCTTGTAACGCCACGCGCCCAAATGTCATTGCCGACAAGTTATGTGCGGTGGGGTTGCCCATATATGTTGCCACCGACTCA
>WLST01000116.1 GCA_009711295.1 Actinomycetota bacterium
GCCATTGGTTTTCATGCTGTGCATATGTTGGGCTATCGCGATTCAGGAATGTTGGGCAGTGAAGCCAATAAGAATCCTGAGTGCTTTCATATGGCCTCGAACGACGATGCCACCGAACGTCTTGTGCGCCTCATTCGTTTAGAAAAGCCACAAGTCATCATCACCTATAACGACGATCAGTCGGCGTATCCGCATCCCGACCACATCAAGGTGCACGACATTTCATTGTTGGCTTTTCATCGTGCCGGCGACCCCATGTGGTACCCCGATGCAGGGCCTGTGTGGCAACCCGCAAAGATGTATTACACCATTTGGTCGAAGTCGCGGCTTGTGGCAATGCACGAAGCAATGTTGAAACTGCGCGGTAAGTCACCCTTCGACGACAAATGGTTGAATCGTGCCAACCAGGACTACCGCATTACAACGAAGCTCGATATTGGCGCTTTTATGCATGTGCGTTCAGCTGCCTTGCGCGCGCACGCAACTCAAATTGACCCCAATGAAATGTTTTGGTTTGGTTTGTCCGATGAAGAGCTTGCAGAGGTCTATCCGTATGACGACTGGGTGTTAGCGCGCAGCATTGTTGACGGCCCGCAACCCGGAACTTTTGAAGACGACTTGTTTGCCGGCGTGCGCAACGGCGACGCGTCGCTTTTTTCTACTGGCCCATTAGAGAGGTTGCCATGACATCGTCAATTCAATATCGCATTGCTAAAGCAAAAAAAGAAGAACTAGTGGAAGGCCCCGACGATGCGGCAGTTGTAGTTACCTTGGGTGCTGCCGATATCGCACTCGACCCCAATGTTGCCTACATGACGGGCAAATTGAAAGCCGCAGGCAATACCGGAGTTCTGCTTCGCGCGCTCGCAAGTGGAGAAATTGCAACGGCGCTTACTGCGCTCGCATCGCGTCTCTGAGTTGGCGATAGCCAATCATCACTGCACCGCTTGAGGCAATGGCTTCGCGCAAGGTGGGGTCGTTCACCACAAAGTTGTGATCTTCAATCCAGCCCAAGGTGCTGTCGCCCAGTGCACGTACTTCTGGAGTGTCGACTGCGGGCTGTACATGGATTTCTGTAATGCCAGGGCGCAAAGTATTGAGGTCGCCTAATACGCGTTCGCGGCTGCCGTGACGCCAGTCGTGGTTAAAGAAATCGGGAAACGCAATTCCTTCGTCGTGGGCAAGTGAGCGGAAAGGGAAGCCTGCATCGGACTCAGAGATGGTGGAAGGCAAACGAATGGGAAGTTTGAATTCAAAAGCCATGTCGAGATAAATATCGAAAAACTCTGGGCGCAATGTAATGGCAGTGAGGTGAGGAGTGATGTGCGTGACATCGATGCCCCAGGCAATTGCGCGTTCAATTTGTGCACGGCACTCGCGACGCACTTCCGACAAGTCGGCATGTTCCCATAGGTCTTCAATAGCACTCGGAAAACCACCGTCGCCCGACAAAAGGGAAGGGGCATGCGTGATGGGTCCCCAGCGGTAATTTTCATGTTCGGCATTCAAGGTGAGGTGCACACCAATGTCTTCGCCGCGATACATGATGGCGGCATGACGTGCCCAAGGTGCGGGCACCATGAGTGAAGCACAGGTTGCAACACCTTTGCGCAATGCCTCGTACACGCCAAGGTTGGCGCCATGGCATGAACCCAAATCGTCGCACGACAAGATGACTGCTTTCGCGTCGCTCGCCAAGCCAAGGCGCTCTAAGAGCTGTGGGTTGTTGGCGCCTGCGGTCATGAACTACACGCTAGCCGTGACAAGCACCCCATAGCCCCAGTTGGGCTTGCTGCGCTGTAAAAGCTGCATCGACAAACTCTTGGCGATGAGCACTATTGGGCTCAATATTGAGTGGTACGCCATAACCCAAACGCACGAGTTCTAAGTTCACGAAGTAGCTATCGCTACTGCGGTACACGTAGGCCAAGAGGCGGTTGTAATAGTCGCGTGCTTCTGCGTCGCGTACAAGGCGAACTTTCGTACCTGGGGGGAGGAGGTGTTTGGTAAATGCCGACGCTTCAAGGCCGTAACACCCAACGGGTTTCGTGGGATGCACGGTCTCTGGAGTATCGACCCCAATGAGACGCACTTTTTCTTTGTGCCCATTGATGCGCACTTCAACGGTGTCGCCATCGGCAACACTCACAATGACGCCGTCTCCCGATGGTGCGGTCTGATGACTACAAGCCGACAGACCAACAATGGCTGTGAGCAACAACAGGGAGAAGCGTGTGCGACTCAGAGTCGTTCGATGAGTGTGCCTGTGCCTAAGCCGCCGCCACAGCACATGGAGATGATGCCGTAACGGCCACCTGTGCGCTCAAGTTCGTACAAAGACTTCGTGAGGAGGAAGCCACCAGTGGCTCCGAGTGGGTGACCCAATGCAATGGCACCACCGTTGGGGTTGGTGACATCGAGGTTGGCACCTGTTGCACGTGCCCACGCCAAAACAACCGAGGCGAATGCTTCGTTAATTTCGAAGTTGTCGATTTGGTCGATGGTGAGGTTGTTGCGCTTCAAAAGACGCTGTGTGGCGTCGATGGGGCCTTCGAGCATGAGGATGGGGTCAACACCAACGAGGCAAGAATCGACAATGCGAGCGCGTGGCTTTAAGCCCAGTGCTTTTGCTTTTTCTTCGGTCATCATGAGTACTGCCGAAGCGCCGTCGGAAATTTGTGATGAGTTACCGGCGGTGTGCACGCCATTTTCGCGAGCAACTGGCTTCAAACCAGCAAGACCTTCAGCGGTGGTGTCGCGAATGCCTTCGTCGCGCTTCACCAAGTGAGTGGTGCCGGTGGGCTTGCCTTCGTCGTCGAGGTCGGGAGCGTTCACTTCAACGTACTGACCCGCAAAGCGATCTTCATTCCACGCCTGAGCGGCACGGCGCTGGCTTTCCAATGCAAAAGCATCGGTGTCGGCACGAGTAACGCCGTACTTGTCGGCAATGCGCTCTGCGCCTTCGAACTGGCTGGTCATTTCGTATTCCGCAAAGTAGGTCTTGGGAATGGGAACACCAAGACCAAGTTTTTTCGATGAGTTGATACCGATGGGAATGCGGCTCATCACTTCAACACCACAGGCAATGGCAACGTCAATAACGCCACTACCAATGAGCGAAGCAGCAAGGCTGGTGGCCTGCTGAGAAGAACCACACTGTGTGTCGACAGTGGTTGCCGCAGTTGCTTGTGGCAATCCAGCAGCAAGCCATGCAGTGCGTGTGATGTTGAAACTCTGTTCGCCCACTTGGCTCACGCAACCGCCAACAACTTGTTCTACTTCAGCTGGGTCAATACCAGAACGCGCAATAAGTTCCTTGAGCGCAACGCCAAGCACGTCGGCTGGGTGCATAGTGGAAAGGCCGCCGCCACGACGACCAATAGGTGTGCGAACGGCTTGAACGATGACGACATTTGATGAACTCATAGAGGGCATCTTATGCAGTTGCACTGGGCTCGGCCTTAGTGAAAACGGGTACGGTGAGAGATATGACTTCGGAA
>WLST01000117.1 GCA_009711295.1 Actinomycetota bacterium
TACGGCCACCGGAAATAGCCAAATACAAGTGCGCCCTCTGGGGCTCGAACCCAGGACCTGCGGATTAAAAGTCCGTTGCTCTACCAACTGAGCTAAAGGCGCAGAACGATTGGAATTCCAAGCAAACACCGCTCGGAACGCCGAAAAGATCCGTTTGTATGTTAGTTCCCCCGTACCCGAAAACGCCCATTGCTCATCTAAGGCCTCAGATTTTTGCCCTCTTCAGTGAGATTTATCTGAAATGTGAACCAGACAGCGCACAGCACTGATCTTTGACTCTCGGAGCGAGGGAGCGGTGGCTGTCTTGGTCACCGAGGCAATGCTTCGGTGACCGTAGTGATTTTTCCAGTCAGCTGTGCCGGGGGCATGAGCACGGATGCGTTCGCCAAAGGTGAAGTCAGCTTTCTCGGAAGAGTTAAGTCGCTGGTTAACTTTCCCATTCCATAAGCGAACATCACAGTTGCCTCCTTCGGGCACTATGTAGTCGCAGTAAACACAACATGTCGATTTTGCATTATGTTGAAACTCAAACTTTGACGTACGCAAAGGAACCGAAGAGTCACCAAAGCTCCCCAAGTACGCTGAATACATCCGCCTCGCTCGACGCCACTAGCACTGTTGACGATGGGTACCGTCTAGCCCGCACTCCAAGAGAAAGGTGACGTCGAGGTTGCTGGAGCCGTCGGAAACGCTTCAGTTGTGGTCGAGTACTGTTGAAAAACGGTTCCCACACTGGGTGGGGGGAAGTCGTCCCTTTGAGTGGTGTTACGACAATCGGCTTGCCAACCGGACGAAAACGACTGATAACGGCTCCACACATCTTGCCCGTTGTATGTCGCCGTTGAATCCGTTTTCCGATAGTAGTTGCGCTCACCCGATGCGCCGCCGTCCCGCGATCCAAGCCGGGTCGTCTGGGCGAGGGTGCCTTGCCCAGTCGGCATGTACACCGTCCCGGTACAGTCTGCGGAGCGGAAGTACACGTAATCGTTGTATGCGTTGAATGGGTAGTACGTCCCATCTCGCCTCATGACCCAAAGCGCACCGTTCACGTATCGAACGAATCCGCTCTGACCTGAGAACGATGTCGGGGACATGGTGAGGGTGCCGTTAACGACAAAACTAGGGTCGATCCCGGGCTGAATTCCCGTCACTTCGTTACCGTTACCGTCAAGCAGCTTCAAACCACTTGAACCAGCAGGACCAGTTGCACCAATATCGCCTTTGGCGCCAGTCGCACCAGTCGCACCAGCGTCGCCCTTCGCACCAGTAGCTCCAGTAGCTCCAGCAGCACCAGTTTCACCCATTGAGCCTTTCGCACCCGTTTGATTCAACACCACTGAAGTTTCATTCTTTGCGCATTTTCCGCTTTTGGCATAACGCAAAACGTTCGTCTTATTATCAGCGCACACCGTTACTGTTTTTGCTGACGATGCAGCAATGACACCGACGCCCCCACCAACAGCGACTCCGGCTAACACACCAACAAGCAGGAACGCTCCAGTTGATCGACGTATTACAGGTTTGGATTTAGTTAAAATTCTCATAGTGTGCATTATATGCATAAATAGTGCATCCCATGCACTATTCGGGAAATCTAGCTACAATTTGCAGCTCTAGATTCTCCATCGCGACCATTACGATTGATTCATGGCGCCAGCACCAAAGAAAAAATCTCCACCCATTCCTGCCCCGAAAAAACCACGCCTGAGCCAGGCGGAAGCCATAGTGCGCATGTTGAACGCCACCAGTCAACTAATCGTTGAAAACGTCCCAGGCGATGTGACGGTCGCACGAATCTGTGAGAAGGCAGGGGTCCACACCGACTATGTGGCCCGTTATTTCGGCTCGCGAGAAGAACTGCTGTGTCAATCCATCGAGGCTGCATTTCAAGGAATCTTCCTCAAAACTAATGCCAAAGAAACATCCGCCCTCGAAGTTGCGTTAGTCGACTATCTCGACCTTGTAAAGCTGAGGGAGGCACGCGCACGAACAATTACATACTTACTGGGTTGCGGAGTCAGTCCTGATCGTTTCAAGCCAGGTCAAAAACTGGTTCTTGAATCCCTATATGAGCAAGCAACAAATCACAATTTGACAGACAGGACGAAATGGAACCTTATTCTTATCGGATCGCTGATGATTCAGGGAATGAGCACATTTGCCGAAGTAAACGACATGTCTGAACAGCAGAAACTAGACATGCTCTCCTACATCGGATACCTAATTGAAACCGGCGAAACTGTTCAGTCAGCCTTGGGGTGGGCAGAACCTCAAGCCAAAACTAAGAAAAAGAAATAGTCATCAGAAGTTTAAGAATATGAGTCGTTCCGCACAGACCAAGAACGGGTTTCCACCCAAAATCTGTGCAACATGTGGGCGGCCTTTTGAGTGGCGCCGCAAGTGGTCCCGCGACTGGGAAAACGTTCGCTATTGCAGTGATCGGTGTCGTACAAGCAACCAAGAAGCCTGAATATGTGCTCTCTCGCGTGATCTAGTGTCGTGCTATGGAGTTTCCTACAAGTACTGCTGAAGCCGTTTCGCTCATCACCCCCAGCGTGTGTGACACCTATGCACGTGACGGCATCGTTATTTTGCGACAAGCGCTTCACCCGGAATGGTTACTTCTCTTGCAACTCGGTCTCGACCGTGTGATGGGAGATTCCGGACAGAAGAAGCACTTGTTTTACGACGGCACCGATCAGGAGTTCATCGAGCTCGTACGCACCACCGAAGTATCACCCGAGTTGCAACGTTTCATGTACGACTCACCACTTGCCGACATGATGGCAGTGCTACTGAACTCATCTGATATTTGGTTGTACTCCGATGAGTGGTTTGTGAAAGGGCCAAATGGTGGTCGCACACCTTGGCACCAAGATCTTCCCTATTGGCCCATGGAAGGAAGCAAAATCGCTTCTGCATGGATCAGCCTCGACACATTGCCTGCGAGAGAATGTTTGGAGTACGTGCGCGGCACCCACCACGGTGTGCGATACGACGGCTTTAACCCACGCCGCGTGAGTGAAGACCCCACTCTTCCGTATTTCGGAAGTGAGTATCCACCACTGCCCAACATTGAAGCCGACCGCAGTGCATGGGACATTGTGTCGTGGGACATCACACCTGGCGACATTATTTTGGCGCACCCTGCGGTGCTCCACGGCGGTGGCCCCACCGGCCCCAACAGCAGTCGTCGTGCAATCACCATTCGCATGTATGGCGATGACATCGTTTATGCACCGCGGCCTCCTGGCAAACCAACAGTTCCACTCACGCCTGGGCTATCGCTTCAACTGAAATACGGTGACCCGCTGCGCAGCCCGTGGTACCCGCGTTTGCGCCCAGTACCACCTTGGCAACAAGCTCAATAAGGCTTTTTAGCTACCCAAAATAGTATGGACCATCTCAAA
>WLST01000118.1 GCA_009711295.1 Actinomycetota bacterium
ATCCATAAGGGTCACGCACCGCAAAGTCGCACATTAAATTTTCGTCAAACACTGGTGTAGTCATTGCGCCCACTCTTGTTGGAAGTTTCTCAAATAAAAAGTGGGGGTGGATTTCTCCGCCCCCACTTTCAGATTTCAACATCTCTTCACGAGATGCACTTAGTGAAAATTAGTTTCCAAAGGCGTTGATGCCGCTGGTGAAGTCGTACTTGAAGGTGGGGTTGCCTGAGGTGGAACCATCGGCATGCACAATGTGCGACGACTCGCCAGCCCAACCAATGAAGTCGCTCACGGTGAGATCGCCAATGCGCTCTGAACGTGGGTCGGCTTCCGCATGGTTTTGCAACAACACGTCGGTATCGCTTTCGAAAATTCCCAACGACTGGAAACCCTCTGGGCAATCGCTAAACGGCGTGTGGAAAGAACCAGCGGCTTCATACGAGAACATGCCTGTTTCAATGCGGTTGTCGCCTTCGCGGTAACCGAAGTAGCCCTTTACTGTCCATGCCATTGCACGGCAGATGTGAAAGTGCGATGGGAAGTCGGGTGCACCCGGATCCATCTTGAAACCGTAAGCAACTGTGTTCGTTGGAACATGCACGGTGAGAACTTTGAAGTACGAACCATCTGCAACTTCAACCCAGTCAATGTCATTGCTCTGAATGTCTGCAGTAATTTTTTCGAGTTTTGCTAAGCCGAGTGGCATTTTGACCCCCAAATAGAATGTCGAACTTGACCTAAAAACGTTACCACACGATCGTTTGGTTTGGAAAGGGCTAGTTTCCTGCCACCCGACGGTCCATATTTGCCCAATACGGCTCGCGCAGCACCTTGCGTTGCACCTTGCCCACCGGACTTTTCGGCAACGGACTGGTTTGAAAGAACACTTCGGCTGGTTTTTTGTATGAACCAAGGGCATCGGCACACAACTGGCGAATTTCTTCGGCAGTAACCGCGGCCCCCTCCACTACAACACAACACGCAGCCGGGCTTTCACCCCATCGGTCGTGAGGAATGGCAAACACGGCGACCTCCACCACATCGGGGTGGTTCAAAATGACGTTCTCTAACTCTGCTGGCCAAATATTGAATCCACCAGAAATGATCATGTCGTCTTTGCGGTCGAGCACGTAGAGATACCCGTTGGCATCAATTTTCCCAATGTCGCCAGTGAGAACAAAACCATCACTCGTCATCCGCTCGGCCGTCGCAGCTTCATTTTCCCAAAAGCCCATCATTTGACCATCGCAATGAACAGCAATCTCTCCTTCTTCCCCCAGTTCCAACACTCGTGTGGAATCTTCAGGGTCGCGAATTTCTAAATATGCAAAAGGCAAAGCACGACCTGCAGATCGCAATGGTTGTGATCCTTCAACAGTTGAAAACCACTCGGCTGGCCCCATCATGCACACGGGCAACGCTTCTGTTTGCCCGTAGCCCTGGTACAGCACATCGCCAAACACGCTGCGTGCAAGTAGTGCAGTTTCATCGGCAATAGGCGCACCACCAATTTGAATGACTTTGAGCGATGACATGTTGAGCGACTTTGATAGTGGATTTCGGGCAACAGCATTGAGCATTGCCGGCACCATGAACATGTAAGCAACGCGGTGGTCTGCAATAGCGTGCAACGTTTCATCGGCATCAAAATGATCGAGCAACACATTTGTGCCACCCGACAACCAAGTAGGTGTGTACAAATACCCAGAGCCGTGCGAAATGGGCCCAACGTGCATGCACACATCTCCAGCTTCCATTGGCGGGAAGTTGTAGAACCAATCGCGACCCGCTGCAATCCATGAACGATGGGTGTAGGCAACTCCTTTGGGTAAACCCGTTGTGCCACCTGTATGGCGAATGATGTACCAGTCATCTGGCGACACCTCAATCATCGGGTCAACGTCGGAAAAACTTGCAAGCCACGATTCATACTGCGCATCGCGTACTACGACGTGTTTCAAGTGTGGAAGTCGTTGCGGCATATCACGCACTTCATCGGCATACTTCTCTGCCACCACAACGGCTTTGCACGACGTATGACCCAACATGTGTTCATGACTCTCTAAAGAGTTGCGCGCATACAACGGCACGCGTACCAAACCCGCAATGGCGGCACCTGCGAAAAAATCTTGAGCGTCTATACAGTTGTCTTCAAGTACGCCCACGCGATCGCCTGGCTGAAGCCCCAATGCCAACAACGCATTTGCCATTTGCACGCCGCGCCGCCATGCTTCGCCAAAGGTCAGCGAACGATCACCATGAATAATTGCAATACGGTGCGCGTTGAACCGCGCCGACTGACGCATGAGCCCCGTCACTGTCATCCCTTGTGCTTGCATAGTGGTGTCCTTTCCCCTGCCCTTCTAGGATAACCAAACGATCGTTTCATTTCGCACGAATGAAGCACAACGCAAGACTTAGACTTGAGAACGAAAGGGGTGCTATGCCACGGCCAAGTAGATGGAATGAAATTATTGAAGCCGCTGCCGAAGCATTTCGCACCAACGGGTTCGCCGCCACTTCGCTTGAAGACATTGCTTCGGCAGTGGGAATGTGGAAAGGCAGCCTCTACCACTACATCAATTCAAAAGAAGACCTGCTCTTTGCTGTTGTTCGCGGGCCCGCAGAAGAAATTCTGAATCAACTGCGTGAGTTATCAGATACCGATCTTCCCCCCACGGAAAAAATTCGTCGCGCCACGCGTTCACACGTGCAGATTCTCAATAGCAACTTTGTGTACGCCTCTGTGTACCTCCAAGAAATTGCTGGCCGGCGAAAGCTTCCTGAGTGGACAGCAATGGACCGCGAGTATCTCAACTTGCTGGAATCAATTGTGCGTGAAGGTGTTGACAGTGGAGAGTTTTCTGCTGTGACCAATCCACGCGTTGCCACGCTTGCGCTTATTGGCTCATTGAACTGGCTCACACACTGGTACCGCCCAGGTGGATCATTGCATGCTGACGAAATAGCCGATCAGTTTTGTGATCTTTTTCTTGGTGGTCTCATCACACGCAAAACCAAAGCACCTCGTTCACAAACTATTACCCCAATTAAAACTACAAAACCGCGGGCGAGACGCACCGCCTAATTACACGCTTCGAATGGAAGATCAACATGACTGACGTATGGATTATTGGAAGTTACAGCACCGCATTTCGTAAGCGTCCTGATGACTCTTTGAAAGCAATTGCCCGCGAGTCGTACCTCGGCGCACTCGGTGACGCTGCTTTCGAAAATGGCGACGACATTCAATCGGCGTGGTTTGGTAACTGCCTCATGCACACATGGGGTCAAGGCGGTATTCGCGGTCAGGTGTGCTTTATGGAAATGATCGATGAAGGTCTCTTTCCACAACGTGTACCCATTACAAATGTTGAAGGCGCATGTGCCACCGCTTCTATGGCCCTGC
>WLST01000119.1 GCA_009711295.1 Actinomycetota bacterium
CCTCGATGAGTTGGCACTGCTGGTCGACACTGCAGGCGCCGACGAAGCGGGGCGTTTAACGCAAAAACGCGATGCTCCCGATTCCACCTGGTTTATTGGTAAAGGTAAAGCAGAAGAATTGAAAGCACTGTGTTTAGAGGTCGATGCCGACACTGTTGTGTTCGATAATGAACTATCACCAGCACAGCAATACAACTTGGAAAAGTTGTTGGGTCGCACTGCGCTCGATCGCACGGCAGTCATTCTCGACATATTTGCTCAAAATGCACACACCCTTGAAGGTAAGGCGCAAGTAGAGCTCGCAATGTCGCGTTATCGCCTGCCACGTTTGCGCCGTGGTGTCTCAGGTGCACTCAGCCAGCAGGGCGGTGGTATTGGTACGCGTGGCCCTGGTGAAACACAGCTTGAAGTTGACCGTCGGCGCATCATGAAGCGCATCACCAAATTGGAAGGCGAGTTAAAGAACCTTGGTCGTACTCGCTTAGAGCAGCGCAAGAGCCGAGACCGCAGTGGGCTGTCGTCGGTCACCATTGTGGGTTACACCAACGCAGGTAAATCGACATTGCTCAATGCGCTCACTGCGTCGGGAGTGTTAGTGCAAGATCGCCTCTTTGCCACGCTCGACCCCACCACGCGACGCTTGGCGCTGCCTGGTGGTGAACCGGTGTTGCTCACCGACACGGTGGGTTTTGTGCGCAGGCTGCCTCACGGGCTCATAGAGGCCTTTAAGAGCACATTAGAAGTGGCGAGCGAGGCCGATTATCTCGTTCATGTCGTTGACGGAAGTGCCTTAGACCCAGAAGGTCAAATTCGCGCGGTGCATGAGGTGCTCGAGCAAATTGGTGGAAGTCGTGTTCCTGAATTGTTGGTCTTCAACAAAGCCGACCTTGCCCCCGAAGCAGTGCGTGAACTTGTTGAGGCGCATCGTGGCTCTGTTGCCGTCTCTGGTGTCACTGGTGAAGGCATCGACGACCTCTTGCGTGTACTGAGCGATCGCATTCGTGCCTTGTCGGTAGTGGTGGAACTCTTTATTCCTTATGACCACGGTGAAGCATTAGCAATGGTGCATCGCGAAGGTGAAGTGGTGTCTACCGCCCATGAAGAGACGGGTGCTCGTGTACGTGCTCGCCTGGGAGATGCGTCAGTGGGCCGGTTGCGTCCGTATGTTGTGGCAACAAATATTCCCAATGATGTTGCGACAGCGCCTACGAGTACAGCAGAGTAGAGGCGTATGAGTTCTTCTTCAGGCTTTGTTCCTCCTCCGTATCCGTACGATCGACTCGATGCATTTGCTGCATTGGGTCGCGCCTTCGAGGGTGGACTCATCGACTTGTCTATTGGCACACCATGTGACCCGCCACTTGCTTCTGTTGTCGCCGCGTTGTCGTCGTCAAACAGCGAACGCGGATATCCGGCAAGTATCGGCAGCGAAGCGTTGCGCAAGGCCGCAAGTGCGTGGATCACACGACGTTTCGCAATTGATATTTCGCCAAACGACATTGCCGCGTGTATCGGTACCAAAGAGTTTGTTGCAACCACTCCGCAGTACATGCGTTTGCGCACTCCAGAAAAAGACACGGTGTTTTACCCAGCCGTTGCGTACCCCACTTATGAGATGGGCGCTATCTTGGCAAACTGTCGTGCAGTTGCTGTTCCCATGAACGCAAATGGCACCATGAACTTGTCGGCCATTAGCGCAGACGATGCGCAACGTGGGCTCATGTTGTGGGTGAACAGCCCCAGTAACCCAACTGGCGCACTCGACGACTTGGGCACTGCAGTGCAGTGGGGCCGCAGTAATGGCATTCCCGTTTTCAGCGACGAGTGTTATGCCGAATTCACCTGGTCAACTGCTGCGCAGTCGGCACTTCAACATGGTGTTGATGGGGTAGTGGCAGTGCATTCACTCTCGAAGCGGTCGAACCTTGCCGGTGTGCGCGTTGGTTTCTATGCAGGCGACCCCGACATCGTGAACTACTTAAAAGAAGTGCGTAAACACGTAGGCATGATGGTTCCAGGGCCAGCACAAGCAGCAGGTGTTGCAGCATTGAATGACGATGAACATGTGCGTGTGCAGCGCGATGTGTATTTACGTCGCTTAGAGCGCACGGCGAGCATTTTGCAGCAGTGGTCGGGTATTTCTATTGCAATGCCCAGCGGTGGTTTTTACTTATGGTTCGACGCACAAGATGGTTGGGCATTTGCCGAAAGACTCGCACGCGAAGGTGGAGCGTTAGTGAGCCCTGGCGATTTCTACGGTGCAGGTGGTGCCAACAACGTTCGTGTTGCAGTAGTACAGCCCGACGACAAAATTGAATTGCTTGCGCAGCGTTTAGGTGTTCGTTAACAGCGAGCGCTGTTTATAACTTGCGCATCACGGTGACAATTTTTCCGAACACCACAACGTCGGCTGCGGAAAAGACCATGGGTTCCATGGTGGGGTTTGCCGGAAGAAGAGTGATGGTGGAGCCACTGCGCTTGTAGGTCTTGATAGTGGCTTCGTCGCCGGGAATGCCAGCCACAACGATGTCGCCGTTGCGTGGTTCAGATTCCTGACGAGCAACAACGAAGTCGCCGTCGAGAATGCCAGCATCGATCATGCTGTCGCCGCGCACGCGCAACATGAAGAGTTCGCCTTCGCCGGTGAAGTCGACAGGAAGCGGAATGAGCTCTTCAATGTTTTCTGTTGCAAGAACGTTGGTTCCGGCAGCAACATCGCCCACCAGGGGTACGTGACGAGCTTGACCACGATCCATAGCCACGCCGATTCCGGAGTCGAAGCGCACTTCGAGGGCGCGTGGCTTTGACGGGTCACGGACCAAATAGCCCAACTTCTGCAAGGTACCGAGGTGCGTGTGCACGGTGGCGGGGCTGCTGAGGCCCACAGCTTCGGCGATTTCCCGGACGGAAGGCGGGTAGCCACGGTCTCGCATATTGGTGTCGATGAATTCCAAAATGGCACGTTGTCGGGCGGTAAGAGCTTCGGTCATGGCCTTAGCGTACGGGTGTTCGCCCCCAAAGTCAAACATTTGTTCGCAATAACCCTTGACATACGAACAGGCGTTCGCTACGTTAACCGAACAGGCAGCGAACACCCGTTCGTCATACTGGTTCCATGTTGAAAAGTCTTACCCCCGCTCAGTCCCCACAATCCGTTCAGAAAGGCACTCCCATGGCAATTGCACTCCATTCCCACCCGTCGCTTCGTACTTCCGCCCCTCGCTCATACGCAACCTATTTCCGCCGTCGCGTGGTCTTGGTGGCTGCAGTTGCTTGTGTACTTGGCGGTGCCTTTTTCACCACTGGGGCAGTAGCTGAAAAGTCAACTCCTGCAGGTATTGCCACTCCGCACACGCTCACGGTTGCGCCTGGCGACACCTTGTGGGGTATCG
>WLST01000012.1 GCA_009711295.1 Actinomycetota bacterium
CTTCGACTTTGTTGTTGTTGCTGAATTTGATTCAGCAGACGACTGGAAAATTTACGATACGCACCCAGAACACAACCGCGTGCGTAAAGAAGTGCTGGGGCCGTTCATTGCTGAGCGTGCCGCAGTGCAGTTCACTGCTTAAGAAATCTTGAACCCTTTGGACGGGACTCGTAGTTGTTCCAAAAGCGAAATGCAATGAGCACATAGGCAACGCCCAAAACGCCGTCGATGACGTAGTGCTCACCGAAGTACACCAAGGTGGCCATCATGCACACGGGGAAAATAACTACAAGTGGTTTGAGATACTTCGGCAGTAGGGGTGCGAAAAACAAAATCACGAGAAGTGAAAATGCCACGTGCAAACTGGGTACAGCGGCAACTGGGTTTACTACTTCACGGCCACGTTCAATAACGTTCGAGACGGTATCGAGACCAATATGGCTCCAACCGCGCACCGCAGGTCGTGCCAACTTGCCCGACAGATAGCCATCGCGTGCCGCCATCCATGGTGGTGCAGCAGGGAAAACAATGAACGTTGCAACACCCATGAAAAGAACAGTGGCAAGCCGGCGCATGTAGCGCACCCATTGATCTCTGTTGCGAATCCACAAGGCAACCGCGGCCCCCATTGGCACGCAGAAGTGAGTGAAATAAACCATGGAGCCAACAACGTCGTACCAACGCACTGAAGCGGCTTCATAGAAGTGGCGTTGCATCCATACGTTGGGGTCGGTGCCAAAAAAGAAGAACCTGTCGACGTTACGTGGTGCAAAGACTTGAATAGGCATGCCGAGTTGGTCGGCAATTCCGCGGCTGTAGTCGTAGGCGAACCACATAGCGACGAAGAGCGAAAAGTCGCGCAACATCAACCATTGGCGTGCACGTGATTGGCCGAGGTTTCCTGTAACGAAGCCACCGAGCACCCATGCAAGTACGGCAATACGGTCGGTGGGGATCCCGTAGGTGACTCCCGACCAGATGAATGCAATGACGTAAGCGATGAGCGCAGCGGTGCGGAGATACCGCAACTGCACGGGAATTACTTCGAGGCCTCTTCGAGCGCACGACGCACGAGCACCTTGGCAAGGTGGACGCGGTATTCAGCGCTTGCGTTGAGGTCGCTTTGTGGGTCGGCTTGTGCAGCGGCGAGTTCCGCGGCATCGGCAACCGATGCGCCCGAAGCCAAGGCTGTAGCTACATCTGTTGCAAGGACAGGCGTGGAACCCATGTTGACCAGTGCAACGCCAGAACCACCGTTGCCGCGCCATGCAGCAACGCCGACAATGGCCCAATCTTGAGCGCGGCGATTGAACTTCTGGAAGCTCCATCCGGCACCATTCATTTTAGGAACGCGAATTTCGGTGAGCATTTCGTCGGGGCGAAGTGCCGATTCCAAAAAGCCTTTGTAGAAATCGGTGGCTGCAATTTCACGCGTACCAGATGCACCTTGAACAACATATGTTGCACCCAAAGCAAGAGTGGTCGCAGGAAGATCGCTCGCAGAGTCGGCGTGAGCAATAGAGCCGCCAATGGTGCCACGGTGACGCACTTGTGGGTCACCAACATGGCCTGCTGCACATGCAAGAAGAGGAACATGCTGTTTCAAGATGGGTGAAGTTTCAACGTCCATGTGACGAGTGAGTGCCCCAATGGCAATGTAGCTACCTGCGTCGGTGATGTACGAGAGATCTTTCAAGCGACCAATATCGACAAGCACGCTTGGTGCAGCGAGGCGCAATTTCATGAGTGGGAGAAGTGAGTGTCCACCGGCGAGGAACTTGGCATCGTCACCGTATTCGGCCACCAGGCTGATGGCTTCGGCCGCACTTGATGCGCGCTTGTAATCGAAAAGTGAAGGAATCATTATTTGCCGCCCTTTGCACAAGCGAGAATGGATTGAACGATGTTGTGGTAGCCGGTGCAACGGCACAGGTTGCCCTCGAGGCCAATACGTACTTCTTCTTCGGTGGGGTTTGCATTTTCGCGCAAGAGGCTGATTGCCGCCATGACCATTCCGGGAGTACAAAAGCCGCACTGCAAACCATGGTTCTGCATGAACGCGTCTTGCATTGGATGCATTTTTCCGTCGGTTGCAAGACCTTCAATAGTTGTGACTTGCGAGCCGTCGGCTTGTACGGCAAGAACGGTGCAGCTCTTCACTGCTTCACCATCGAGGTGGAGCGAGCATGCGCCACAGCTAGATGTGTCGCAACCAATGTTGGTTCCAGTGAGACCAAGGTCTTCACGTACATATTGAACGAGCAAAGTGCGTGGCTCTACATCACTTTCGTGAGTCTTGCCGTTAACAGTGACGCTGATCTTCATGGTTCCCCTTTACGCAACTCTCGGGTTGCAACACCTATTATGACTCAACTGTAGTGGCGGCAGCTCGGGAGAAGGAACCCGAAATAGGCCAATTAGTGGTCGAGTGAGTCGAGCCCACGGCGGGCGAACCACAAAGTGAGCGCGGAAAGCCCTACAAGGGCAACAAGGCCGCCCCAAACGCCGTTCCAGGTGACATCTCCGAGGAAACCCTGGCGCGACAGCCGCAAGATGTTGGTTGCTGGGTTATAGCGGGCAACGGTGTGTAGCCAGCCGGTCATCACGTTGAGTGGGGTTTGTGCTGACGACAAAAACATGGTGAGAAACAAGGTGAGTTGCATAATTGCCGCTCCGCGCATATCGCGAAACCGAAATGCGATGCCAAGACCCCAACCTGCTGCAACGGTGGACAGACCAATTGCTGCGATGTACAAAGTGGAAAGTCCAACAATGCCTGAAGTGAGACGTGCTCCAAAACAAAAGCTCACGAGCAACACCACCGTCACAACCACCAAAGTGCGCACCCAACATGAAATGAGTGGTCCGATGATGAGCGCACGACGTGGTGTGGGCGCCATGCGTAAACGATCGAAGAATCCATTTTCAATGTCTTTGATTGCAGAGAAGCCAAGCCCTACGCCACCAAAGGCTGAACCCATGCATACGGCAAGAGGCATGTACCAGTTGATGCTGCGATCGGTGGGGAAACCAGGAACTTTTGTGATGGCAAAAAAGGTGCCTGCAAAAGCAATGCTCTGGAAAATGGGCATCGCAAGCGTGGGTAAAAAAGTAGATGGCAAGCGGCGTGTGTTGCGCAGGGCTCGGGTAGAGAGTGCAGAAGCACTGCGCATTGTTGTTCCTGCAAATTCGGAAGAAAATGTTGTGCTCATTGTGCGGCAGTCCTTTGCGCAAGTGCTCGTAAAGCAAGGGTGAATGAAACAATCATGATTGCGACAGGTACCAAAATTGCACGTGCAATTGCGCCGCTGCTGAGACCATCAATGCAGATGTCGCGTAGTCCTTCAATGAGATGTGAAATGGGGTTGAAGTCGGCAATGTGTTTGTATGCACCGCTCATCGTTTGACGAGGAAAAAATGCGCTGGAAAAAAAGAGCATGATGAACACCAGCGGAAAAATTCCTTGAACGGCTTCCGATGAACCTGTTTTTAAAGCGGCAGCTGCCATGAAACCGCTAATGGCAATTGCGATGAGTCCACCACTGAGGACCATGACGAGAACGCCCAGCGGCCCACCTTTGATGCTCATGCCAAAGGGCAATAACAGCAAAGAGAAAAAGAGCGTTTGGAATGCGCCGTAGGCAGCAGCCCCAGCGAGGCGCCCCACAAGAATTCCGAGTCGCGACGAAGGAGCAGCCATCAGCCTGTAGAAAAAGCCATTTTCAATGTCGGTTGCCAGTGCGCTTCCGCTTTGCACTGAACCAAAAAGCACACCTTGCACAATGGTGCCCGCCAAACTGAAATCAAGAAATGAATCGACTTTCGGAAACCCAGGAAGATTGATTGCGCGACCAAAAGATGATGTTCCTAGTGCAGCAAAGAACAAAGGAAATATCATTGAGGGAACCACAAGAGCCGGCTGACGCCAAAGTGCGAGCACTGAACGTTTCGACATGGCAGCTGTTTGACGAAAGCCAATGCGCCAGTTGTGGTGCATTGCGGCATTGGACTGCAGGGTAAGAGTCGCGGTCATTGCTTTGCGCCTTCTAAGCGGTATCCAGTTGCTTCAGCAAAGACGTCGTCGAGGCTCGGCTCATTGAGTTCAAGATGCTGAACGCGAATGCCGGCTTCGTCGAGGCGACGCACAACATCGGTGACAGCTTCTACGCCGGCGTTGAGACCTACACCAAGGGTTCCTTCGGCGGTCGGGCGCATGTCGCCAAATTCCTTCAACACTTGCGTTGCTGTTTCTGTGAGTTGTGCAGCCACGGTAATGAGCAAGGTAGGTGCACCAACTTGTGCTTTCAAATCGCGCGGTGTGCCTTCACGAACAATTTTTCCGTGGTCGATAATGGCAATACGATCGGCAAGCTGATCGGCTTCCTCAAGGTATTGCGTGGTGAGTAACACCGTGGTGCCTTCGCTATTTAATCGTTTTACTTCTTCCCACAATGTGAGTCGACTCATGGGGTCGAGACCCGTGGTGGGTTCATCAAGGAAGAGCACAGTGGGCTGGTGAATGAGCGATAGCGCAAGGTCGAGACGACGGCGCATACCGCCAGAGTATGTACCAACACGACGGTCGGCAGCAGCAGTGAGGCCTACTCGCTCGAGGAGTTCATCGGCACGCTTTTTCATTTGGTTTGGGGCAATGCCATACAAGACTGCTTGCAGTTCGAGAAGTTCATTGCCCGTCATGAGCGGGTCGATTGCGGCATCTTGCAAAGCCACGCCAATACTGCGCCGTACTTTGTCGGCATCTTTTACAATGTCGTAGCCCGCAACAAACGCCTGACCAGCGCTTGGACGTAAGAGGGTGGTGAGCATGCGCACCGTGGTGCTCTTGCCTGCTCCGTTTGGCCCAAGAAAGCCAAAGATCTCGCCTTCCTTCACTTCAAGGTCGACGCCGTCAACGGCCTTAATGGGCTCGTCTTTGGATCCGAAATAGCGCGCAAGACCAGTAGCAATAATGGGGGAAGTCATTCACCCACTATGCCACCTCAATAGTTGCTTACTACAATCATTGACCTCAGAAGAGGTGTGAATTATTTTGCAGCGGCAATGGCCAGCCACACGCGTTCTGCGGTGGTGGGCATGTCGATGTGACGCACGCCGAGGTGTGACACAGCATCGACCACGGCCGATTGCACTGCTGGTGTAGAACCAATGGTTCCCGACTCACCAATGCCTTTTGCACCGAGTGGGTTGAGGAATGTTGGTGTCTCCATGTGAACCACTTCAAAGCTAGGAAGTTCTGCAGCAGAAATGAATGCGTAGTCGGCCAAGTTTGAGGTGATGGGGTTGCCATCGGCGTCGTAACGCACTTCTTCCAACAAAGCTTGCGCAGTGCCTTGAGCAACACCACCGTGAATTTGTCCTTCAAGAAGAAGTGGGTTGAGAACACGACCCGCATCGTCACAGGCAACGTGGCGCAGGTGCTTAACCTTGCCGGTTTCTGTATCGACTTCAACAACAGCAACGTGTGCGCCAAAGGGGAAAGTTGCGCCTTCTGCAATGAAGACACCTTCCTGTACGAGGCCGCCATTACCTTTCATTGATACGGCAATGTCGGCCCAGCTCTTTGCCACAGCAGGTGTACCTGCAACATGGAAGACGGCACGATCTTTGTCGAGCACAACGTCGGCCTCGTTTGCTTCAAGCAAGCGAGCGGCAATTTTCTTTGCATTGTCGACGAGTTCAATAGAGACCTGGTTGACAGCTGCTCCACCTTGTTGCAGTGAACGTGAACCCATGGTTCCGCCACCTACAGGAACGAGGTCGGTATCGCCCCAAACAAGATCAATCATGTCCATGGGAATACCGGTTTGCTCTGCGGCGATCATCGACCACGAAGTGGCATGACCTTGTCCGTGAGGGCTTGTTCCGGTGTACACCACTGCGCGTCCGTTTTCTAAGACTTCAATTTTTGCTGCTTCACTCATTGGTGGAACACCGCCGGTGATTTCAACATAAACCGATACACCAATTCCGAGTTGCTTTGCATCGCCAGTTGCACGGCGTCGAGCTTGTTCGGCGCGCAACTCTGTGTAGTTAGCGGCTGCTAAGGCTTTGTCGAGTGCACCTTCATAATCGCCAACGTCGTAGTTCTGGCCAATTGAAGTGGTGTGGTTATGCATGAACTTCGGAATGAGGTTCATGCGGCGAACATCAACCGGGTCTTTGCCAATTTCAGCAGCAAACATGTCGATGGCGCGCTCTGCAGCAGCAGTTGCTTCTGGGCGACCAGCACCACGGTATGCAGTGGTGGGTGTTGTGTTGGTAACAACAGAAGTTGTGCGCACTTCAATGACAGGGATGTCGTAAACAGCCGACGACATTGGGCGTGTCATGAACGGAGCAAGGATGGTTCCCATGTCGACCCATGCGCCTGAATCTTGGAGCACGTGCATTTGGTATGCCTGTACTTTTCCTGCGCGAGTACCACCAATGGTGACGTATTGAACTTGTGCGCGACCATGGCCAAGACCCACCATGCTCTCGCTGCGTGTCTCGCGCCAACGTAATGCACGACCAACTTTTTTCGCGAGCATGCCAAGCAACATTTCTTCGGGGTAGACGCCAATTTTGGCACCGAAGCCGCCGCCAACGTCGGGAGTAATGACACGAATTTGTGTGTCGTCAAGACCAAGTGCAGCTTTGATGCCGTCGCGTGCACCTTGTGCATGCTGAGTGCTCAGCCACTGAAAGAGGCGACCATCGACCCAAGCAACAGCAGAGCCACGCACTTCAAGTGGGCATGGTGCAACGCGCTGGTTGATGAAGCGACCCTTCACCACTACTTCGCAATTGGCGAAAATTGCATCGCCAGTGTTGTCGGGCATGCCAAGGGCAGTGGTATCGAACACCACGTTGCTGCCACATTCTTCGTAAATGAGGTTGGTGCTTGCCATTGATTCTTCGATGTCGATTAGCGCTGGGAGTACGTCGTAATCGACGATGACGAGTTCAGCGGCGTCTTCACCTTGTTCGCGAGTTTCGGTAATAACAGCAGCAATGGGTTCGCCAACGTAACGAACCTTTGTGCGCGCAAGCAATGTGCGCTTCGCCATGGGGTTGAACGTTGCAGGCATTTCAGGAAGGTCGAGGCTGTCGCCTGTGAAGACAGCAATGACGCCAGGAGAATTCAACGCATCGGAAGTATCGATGCCGGTAATGACGCCGTGAGCAACAGTGCTGCGTACATAAGTGACGTGAGCTGCGCCTGTGAGGAGCGGTTCGTGCTGTAGGTCGTCGACGTACTCGCCACCTGTGGTGAGAAACTTTGGGTCTTCTTTACGAATGACGCGGTTACCGAGAATACTTCCACCCATGAGGGCCCCCTGTGAACTGAATGATCTTGCGTGATTAACTCACTCAGACACTACAGAAGGTTTCTAGGGTTGCAGAAGTGGACCCAAAGATCCGGGCTGTTGAGCCCCATTTTTCTGTGCCGCAGCGGCTCGAACGGCGAGAATGTTCGTCACAACGTTGTATGGCCACCCTGCGGGCAGGGCGAGGTCGAGAGCGGGGGCCTCTAAGAGGGCAAGACGCTTTTCGCCGGGCAGGAGATAGCCCAGTTCCTTGCGGGCAGTCTCGCGGATACCTTCAGGGGTCTGAAGCCGCTGAATTTCGGTTTGCAGTTGTTCGTTGGCGTCTGCAAGTGCCGTAAATTCTTGTTGGCGTTGGGCAATGTCGCTGCGCTGGCTAAAGAGACCCTTCACGGGGAGCCCGATGAGGGCAACAGCAAGTGCCACAAGGATGACCACCGAAACGGTGAGCGTGATGTTGCGAGAAATGGCTCGCTGGAAAAGCTTGTTGTCTACATGGACGGGTCGCGTGAGGTCGCGAACAGAGGAGCGTGTAGACATCCTCCCATTGTGCCGTGTGAGCACCTCAATTTGGTGTCATTGCCGATTGACGGTTTATCGCAACGGGGCCAGGGCATCGCGGCCGCGGAATGCAGCGCTGTCGCCCAGAATCTCTTCAATACGAAGAAGCTGGTTGTACTTAGCAACACGGTCGCTTCGTGCCGGCGCACCTGTTTTGATTTGCCCGCAATTAGTGGATACTGCAAGGTCGGCAATAGTGGCATCTTCGGTTTCGCCGCTGCGATGGCTCATGACGCTTGTGTATTGGTGACGTGTTGCGAGTTCAACTGTTTCCAAGGTCTCTGTGAGTGTGCCAATTTGGTTCACTTTGATGAGCACACTGTTGGCAACATTTTGATCGATACCCATGCGCAAGCGGCGAGCATTAGTAACAAAAAGATCGTCTCCAACAAGTTGTACCTGAGAGCCAATTGCTTGCGTGAGTAGCGACCAGCCGGCCCAGTCGTCTTCAGACATTGCGTCTTCAACAGAGACAATGGGGTAGTTGTTCACTAGTGAGGTCCACCACACAGAGAGTTCTTGTGAAGTGAGAACTTTTCCTTCACCTGTGAGATGGTATTTCCCATCGCGGAAAAGCTCGCTCATCGCGGGGTCGAGTGCAATGGCAATATCTTTTCCAGGTGTGTGTCCCGCGCGTTCAATTGCTTCAACGAGCACTTTGATGGCTTCTTCATTAGACGACAAGTTGGGTGCAAAACCACCTTCATCACCGACGGCAGTTGATAGCCCGCGATCGGCGAGTACTTGCTTGAGAACGTGGTAGGTCTCGGTTCCCCAGCGCAATGCTTCAGAAAAACTAGATGCACCAACGGGCATGATCATGAACTCTTGCAAGTCGATGTTGTTGTCGGCATGTGCGCCACCGTTGATGACATTCATCATGGGAACGGGCAAAACGTGAGCGTTGGGTCCGCCGATAGAGCGGAACAATGGCAGAGCAAGTTCGTCGGCTGCTGCGTGCGCAACTGCCAAGCTCACACCAAGAATTGCGTTTGCTCCGAGACGACCTTTGTTTTCTGTTCCATCGAGGTCGATGAGCTGGTAATCGATTGCGCGTTGGTCGAGTGCATCGCTTCCAATGAGTGCTTGTTGAATTTCCGTGTTGACATGGTGTACCGCATTTAATACGCCTTTGCCCGAGTAACGCTTTGGGTCTTTGTCGCGAAGTTCCACTGCTTCGTGCTCGCCAGTAGATGCGCCTGAGGGAACCATCGCGCGGCCGTGAGCCCCGGAGTCAAGAACAACGTCTACTTCAACTGTGGGGTTACCTCGAGAGTCGAGGACCTCGCGGCCGGCAATACTGATAATGCTGCTCATAGATAATGTCTAACGCAATTTGATGGAATTCCACAAGGCGTCGAGTTCCTCAAGTGAGGCTTTTGTCATATCGATGCCGCGTTCTGTGGCTAAAGCCTGGACTGCTTCCACGCGACCTTGGAATTTTCGCGACGCACTGCGCAGGGCAACTTCAGCATCGAGACCAAGGTGCCGCGCCACATTGACCACGGAAAAGAGCAGGTCACCTAACTCCATGCCAACAACATCGGGGTCGGCTCCCGCCATTGCCTCGTGCAGTTCGTTGGTCTCCTCGTGAATTTTTTGTAACGGGCCTTCAACATCTGGCCAGTCGAAGCCCACCTTGGAAGCTTTTTTCTGTAGTTGCTGTGCGTAGAGCAGTGACGGCCCAGACTGCACGACTCCGTCGAAAATGCCAGTGCGCTCCGGCTTTTCAAGTTTTTTGATGGCATCCCAGTTGGTGCTGACCTGATCGGACGTGTCGGCAGTGACGTTGGCAAAAACATGTGGATGACGCCGAACGAGTTTGTCATGCACTGTGCGAGCAATATCGGCAATGGTGAAGCGGCCTTCTTCTTCTGCGATTGCTGCGTGGAACTCCACTTGATACAACAAGTCCCCGAGTTCTTCTATGAGATTGTCGTCGGTAGTTGGGTCGTCTACTTGTAACGCTTGAAGCGCATCAACTACTTCGTAGGTCTCTTCAATGAGATAACGAATGAGAGATTCATGTGTTTGCTCTTGATCCCACGGACACTGTTCGCGCAGCGTGCGGGCAAGTTGGTGCAAGTTCACCAGTTCGCCAGCAACAGGTTCAGCGAGGCGAGGAATATACAAACTAGTGAGATGGTCGGCCTCAATAACTCGATCTATTTCCGACCACGTTGTATAAACAATGTTTTCGTCGTCAAGACCTACGTGATGCAATAACACAACCGGCGTATTGGCAGGCTCAGACTCTGCGGCAAGTTTGATATCGGAGAGCACCCAGTTTGCATGGCAGTGGGCCACGAGGAATGGTCCGTGGTCGCCGGCGGTTTGTTGAGCAAAGAGGTGACCATCGATGAGTCGTACATTGCTGTCGATGGGGTCGATGCCTAATGCTGCCCATGAGCAGTCGAGAAAAGAGACTGCTGCAAAAACTTCAACCTCTACGTCTTTGTGCTGACGCAATAATTGAACACTGCGTTCGAGCACGGAAGGTGAACCAGGAACGGCATAGAGAACCGTGTTGTGTTGGTGGGCCGCCTCAACGAGCAGTTCAGCAATCTGTGCGTATACCTCATCGAAAGTGACAGCTGAATCGTAGAGATGGTCGAACGACTGTGCATCGGGAAGGAGATGTGCTGACGGATGTTGCGTTGTGCGTAAAAACCGGTGCGGAATCTGACTGATTGCAGTGAGTGTTGCCGATGTGACAAGTCCGGGGTCACCAGGGCCGAGACCAACAACGCAGATGCGAGGCATTAATTACTTGGCAACAATCGATGCTGTAGCAGGGTTCCAACGGCCATAGGCGGGGTCAACAGAAATAGGTGAGTTGGTGACATGGCCAGTTGCCAAGAGTGGGCCAGGGGCTGACTTTACGAATGCAATAACGTCTTTTGCCACATCGGCGAAAGGTGCTACCAAGATGACGTGGTAGCCAAAGCTCGATTGCACTGGGCCGTAAGGAGTTCCGGCCTTTGCGGCAATTGCTCCTGCAGTAAAGAGTGGGTCGAAGTTTGCCTGGTAGTCGAGAAGCGACATGCAGCGTGAGGCAACACCCTTGGCGTCTTCACCTGAAATGCGGCCCCCCGTTTTCTTCGCGGCAGACTCGGTGGAATATTTCGCCGCGAGTTTTGCGAAGTCGCCACCTTTGTTGAGTTCGGACAGAACTTTTGTCGCTGTACTTTTTTCCTTTGTCAAAATGTGACTGGCACACATCACTCCGGTCAGCGACGGGTTTTCTTCATACATCTTCTTGATGTCGGCATCGGTTGGTGCACTCAATGCTTGCACTGCTGCAGTTTCAGCATTCAAGTTAATGATGAGATTCTGCAGCGCGGGGGTGAGGGTCTTAAATTTCTCATCGGCGATTCCGTCGGCAACCTTTTTCAGCTGTGCTGCAGTGACTGGCTTTCCCATACTCTCCAAGAAAACTTTGTAGTCGTTCTCTTTGATGATTGCAGTCAAGATGCTGCGCACATCGTCGCCCGCGGCAATGCCATCTGGCATGTTCAGCTGTCCAATTTTTGAGAACTCATTAATGAATCCTTCAAAAGATTCTTGGCTAATAGATACGCCGTTCACAGTTGCTGCTGTAGAGGCCTTCGGAATGGTGTTGCATGCCGTGAGGCCAACAAGTAGGGCGCCAGCAATGAGCGATGTACGGAGGGTTGAAATGCGAGTCACGGGGAAACTTTACTGCGCAGAGGCAAGGAGTTACTGATCTGCGAAGAGTTCAGCCAGAAGTTCTTGGAGGTCGTACACCACCTGGTCGTTGTTGGTTCCTTTGCGATTCTGCGGGGGCCCTTGTAGAGGCACCACGAGTTGTTTTGCATCTTCGCGGTACGACATTCCCTTGAATTTTCCTGTTCGCGAGAGGCGTTGCACAGCCATTTGCTGGCTATTTTTCAATTCCACCGGCGAGATGCGAGCGGTATTCATCATGACTGTGAGTTCTTTGATGCTGTAGGTATGGCACGCGGCGCGCAGAGTGCCGACTGCGAGAAGGATGTCGGCTTGGTGAGGAAGTGGACCAAAACGGTCGAGCCATTCGCGTCGGACATCTTCCACTTCTTCAAAGGTTTTCACTTCGCTGAGGCGGCGGTACGCCTCGAGCCTGAGATCTTCTGTTGGCACGTAGTCATTGGGGAGGAATGCCGAGACTTGAATATCGAGTTTCAGCTCACTTGGAGCCTCAATGGGTTCGCCTTTCATCTCGGCAACCACTTCAGTAACCATTTGGCAATAGAGGTCGTAACCAACCGCAGCAATATGGCCGCTTTGTGCCTCACCCAAAATATTTCCTGCGCCGCGAATTTCTAGGTCGCGCATGGCAATTTTAAACCCACTACCTAATTCAGTTGCTTCGCCAATAGCGCGTAACCGTTCATAGGCATCTTCGCTCAGCACTTTGTCGCGTGGGTGGAACAGGTACGCATAGGCGCGTTGCCCACTGCGTCCTACACGCCCACGTAGTTGGTGCAACTGTCCAAGACCCAGCAGGTCTGCTCGTTCAACAACCAAAGTGTTCACCGTGGGCATATCGATGCCGCTCTCAATGATGGTGGTGCACACAAGCACATCGAAGTTGCCCTGCCAAAAATCAATAACAATTTGTTCAAGTGAACTTTCATCCATTTGACCGTGGGCTACAGCTATGCGTGCTTCTGGCACGAGTTCACGTAGTTCCGCAGCACGTTCATCGATGGATTGAACGCGGTTATGCACCCAAAATACTTGGCCCTCACGGAGCAGTTCTCGACGAATGGCTTCAACGGCAAGGCGCTTATCGAGTTCACCAACATAAGTGAGGATGGGTTGGCGGTCGGCGGGGGGAGTTTGCAAAAGAGAGAGGTCTCGAATGCCCACCAAGCTCATTTCGAGTGTGCGTGGAATAGGAGTGGCACTCAATGTAAGTACGTCGACGTTATGACGCATCTTTTTCATGGTTTCTTTATGCTGCACACCAAAGCGTTGTTCTTCGTCAACAACAAGCAAGCCAAGATCTTTGAATTTGATGTTGTCTTGCAAAAGGCGATGCGTGCCAATGACGCAGTCCGTTTCGCCCGATGCAAGTGACGCAATAATTTTCTTTGCCTCACTTGCAGTTTGAAAACGCGACAGCACTTCAACCTGAATAGGGAAACCTGCAAAACGCTCTGAGAATGTGTTGCCGTGTTGTGAAGCGAGCAATGTGGTGGGGGCAAGTACCGCTACCTGCTTGCCATCTTGTATGGCCTTAAAGGCAGCGCGAATAGCCACTTCGGTTTTGCCAAAACCCACATCACCACACACCAGGCGGTCCATGGGTGTGGCGCGCTCCATGTCGCTTTTAATTTCAGCAATTGCTGTGCGTTGGTCGGGAGTTTCCGCGAAAGGAAAGGAACCTTCCATTTCATGTTGCCAAGGGGTGTCTGGCGAGAATGCGTGACCTTCTGCAGTGACGCGGCGCTGATACAAGACCACAAGTTCTTGGGCGATTTCCTGAACCGCAGACTGCACACGTGATTTTGCACGCGCGAAATCGGAGCCGCCCAAGCGATGCATCGCAGGTGTTTCACCACCCACATATTGCCGAATGGAATCAATTTGGTCGGTTGGCACGTAGAGCTTGTCGCCACCCTTGTATGCAAGCAGTAAGTAATCGCGTTGCGCTCCGCCAATAGCACGACTTACCAGGCCTTCAAATTTGCCCACGCCATGGTGGTAATGAACAACGTAATCACCAGATTTGAGATCTTGGAACGTGGAACCAGCTGTGCGTGGGCGTGCTCTGCGTGGTGTGCGACGCCTTCCTGTGAGGTCGGACTCGGTGATGAGGGCGACATGTGCGCTTGGCATATAAGCGCCAAAGTGCATTCGGGCCGTTGCAATATAAATTGCGGGTGGCAACTCTGGTTGTTTGAGCGTGCTGACAGAGTCGAGCAAAACAACATCGGCGCCACCCTGTTTCAAGCTTTCGGTGAGGCGCTCGCGCGACATGTCGGTATCGGCGAGAACAAATACCCGGTTCTTTTCGCGAACGAGTTCAGCAAGGCGCGTCACAATGATGCTGGCATCGCCAGAGAGTGGGCCCCACCCAGAAGCATTGAACCCAGGTATTGCATCGTGCACTTCGGCATCACTTGCCGCAAGCAGATGAAAAGTAGGAAGTTGCTCGGCACCTGCAAGCACTGCATCGGGGTCGGCATGCAGGCGAGGGAAATTGATTTCGTTTCCGGGCTCATTCAGCCTGCCCCATGTACTTGCTAGAGCCTTTGCAAGGTCTGCCTCTTCGGCCAAAATGTCGAGCCCACGATCGCGAATGCGTCGAGGCTCAACGAGAACCAAACGCACATCGTTGCTTTCATTGATAGCGCTTAATTCAGAGAGCAAAGTGTCACCTGCGGAAAACCACGGGAGCCAACTTTCCATGCCGTCGAAAACTTGTGCCTCACTGAATCGTTCCCAGTGCTCGCGTCCCCATGGTTCACTTGAAATAAGCTGAGTAGCAGTGGCGCGAATGGTGTCGTCAACGAGAAGTTCGCGCGCGGGGTGAATCCATATTTCCGTGAGGTCGCCTTCACTGCGTTGGTCGTTCACGTTGAAAGTAACGAGACGCTCTACTTCATCGCCCCACAATTCAATACGGACGGGGGTGTCGGCGGTAGAAGGAAAAACGTCAACAATTGCGCCACGGCGTGCAACGTGTCCACGTAATTCAACGAGGTCTTCACGGCGATACCCGATGGTGACAAGGTCTGACATCAACGCATCAGGGTCGATAGTCATTCCCACTTTGATGTGCAAGGGCCATGGGTAGTTGGTGGTGATGTTTGGCTGTGGTGCAACTTTTTGCAACAGTGCGCGTGCCCCGGCAACAACAATGCGCGGGCGATGTTCGGGAGTGCGCAAACGCCACAGCGCTTCCATGCGTTTTCCCATAGTTTCCACATTGGGGCTGATGCGTTCAAAGGGAAGTGTTTCCCATGCGGGGTAGAGCACCACATCGTTTGCTGGCAAGTACACCTGGAGGTCGTCAACAAGCTGTGCGGCAGCTGAGCCTGTTGAAGTAGCAACCACGAAGGTTGCATGTGGGTGCAGTGAAGCCATTGCGCCAAGTACAACGGCGCGAGCAACTTCGGGGCAACCAAGAGTTCCGTTCTTGCCTGTGAATGCACCGGCAACCGTGGGGTCTTGTGCGACAAGTGCAGGGATGCGATGCAAATTCACGAAGTAGCCGTGTTATACGTATTCATTGTTACTGCGCTTCCACGCAAAATAAAAGATTCCACAACGTCTGCTGCAATAACAACTGCTGCGTCAAGCACAACGCGATCTGCTGGGCCAACCTTACGAAGTACATGGTCTGCGCCTTCATCGGCTGAGGGAGGCTTGCCCACGCCGATGCGCACGCGTGCGTAGTCTTGCGTTGACAGGTGTGACGTAATAGAGCGGAGCCCGTTGTGCCCAGCGAGGCCTCCACCTACTTTTGCCCGCACCACACCAGGCTCAAGGTCGAGTTCATCGTGAACAATAATGAGTTGAGCAATGTCGGAATCAAATTTCAAGTTGTGCCGTTTCATGAGGAGCCGCACTGCTTGGCCCGATTCATTCATGAAAGTAGTGGGAACAGCAAAGACCACTTTGTGATCGTTGCCGGCAACATCGCGCAATGTAGTTTCACCCACACTTGCTTTGTCTTTACCCTCGCGCAGAGAAACATTCCACCTGCGGCATAACTCGTCAATGGCACACTGGCCAACATTGTGGCGCGTTTGTTCGTACTTTTTACCGGGGTTACCGAGCCCAACGACGAGCCACAACATAAATGAACTGTGTGATTACGACGCAGCAGGTGCATCGCCTGCAGGTGCTGCAGGATCGACAGCGGCAGGACGAGCAGCCTCGACGCGTGAAGTAAGAACAGTAACAACGGCCATTTCAGGATCGCCCACAGCAACAGCGCCCTTTGGCAATGCAACTTGGTCGAGGCGGATGACGTCGTGAATGGTCATGTTGGTGATGTCGATGACAATTTCGTTCGGCATAGCAGCAGGTGTGGTGCGAATTTCAATGCTGTCGACTGCAGGGTCGACCATTGCGCCTTCAGCGATAACTGCCTTTGCGGTACCTTCGAGACGAATAGGAACGCTCACAACAATTTCTTCCGACATGTTGATTTGCTGGAAGTCGATGTGGCTCACTGTGCGACGCACTGGGTGGCGCTGGAGTTCTTTCACGATGGCGGGGTAGCTCTTGCCATCAACAGTGAGATCGAGAATGGTGTTGAAACCGGCAGGGCCTGACAATGCAACGCGCAAGTCGCGACGAGCAACCGACAAAGAAATGGGGCTCATGCCGTGGCCGTAAAGAACGCCAGGGATGACGTCGGTGCCGCGCAAGCGACGTGAGGCGGCGCTACCTGTGGTGCGGCCAATTTCTGCAGAGAGTGTTGTATTTGCCATGGTCGGCTCCTGGCTGGTGTGGGAAATGATGAGATGGGCTGCCCATTCAGATGAAGAACAGCCGGTATTGGAGTGTATGGGGGCGCAATAGGGAAACCTACGCCTGATTTTCCCCATCGAACAGTTCACTCACGCTGGTTTCGTCAAAAACGGCGGCTAAGGCGTCGGCAATGATTTTGGCGACCGACAGAACCTCAATTTTGGCGAGGCGCTTCTCGGGAGGCAGCGGAAGGGTGTTGGTGAGTACCACGCGCGAGATGGGGCTCTTTTCGAGACGCTCACAGGCTGGGCCCGACAACACGCCGTGGGTGGCCATTGCCCACACTTCGGTGGCACCACGCTCGAGAAGGAGTTCGGCGGCCGAACAAATGGTGCCGCCAGTATCGATCATGTCGTCGGTGAGGATGCAGAGACGTCCTTCCACCTCACCAATGACTTCTTTTGCCTCAGCAATGTTTGTGGTGCCCTTCGGACGGCGCTTGTTAATGAACGCAACGTCGGCATTTTTGTCGGAGAGATGTTGAGCGAATCGTTCAGCAACTTTCACGCGACCAGCATCGGGAGAAACAATGACCATTCCTTCGCCGGCATTTGCGCGCACGTAACGCTCCAACACGGGCAATGCCGTGAGGTGGTCTACTGGCCCATCGAAGAAGCCCTGAATTTGTCCGCTGTGCAAATCGATAGAGATCATTCGCCCTGCGCCTGCTGCGCGGAACATGTCTGCAATTAAGCGTGCTGTAATGGGTTCGCGGCCTTCTGCTTTGCGATCTTGACGTGCGTAACCATAAAAAGGACACACTGCAGTAATGCGTTTTGCCGATGCGCGATACGCAGCATCAATCATGATGAGTTGTTCCATGATGGAGTCGTTAATGGAATAACCGTTTGCGCCGTAATGCGTTTGCATTACAAAAACATCACCACCGCGAATACTGTCGGCATAACGCGGGCGAATTTCACCGTTAGAAAATTCAACAATGTTTGCATCGCCAAGTCGAATGCCTAAGTGTTCAGAAACTTCAGCAGCAAGTTCTGGATGTGTGCGTCCAGTAAAGAGCGACAGTCGCTTAGTAGTGACTTTGTCCATGTTGAACTGG
This sequence comes from Actinomycetota bacterium, assembly GCA_009711295.1. Lineage (GTDB taxonomy): Bacteria > Actinomycetota > Acidimicrobiia > Acidimicrobiales > Ilumatobacteraceae > F1-20-MAGs119. The sequence continues at coordinate 17,440 of WLST01000012.1, forward strand.
TTGCTTGACTGGCTGCTGGATTTTTTCATGTGCTCCGGGGAGAGGACTCGAACCCCTATATACGGGACCAAAACCCGTTGTCCTGCCATTGAACGACCCCGGAAGGATCAACCCCTACGGTAGCGGATTTTCTTTTTTGCCGACAAAACCGATAGCGTCTCCAGTCTTATGGGTTCTCTGATCAAAAAACGCCGCAAGCGCATGCGCAAGAAGAAGCACAAAAAAATGCTACGTCGTACGCGCCATCAACGTCGTAAATAGCTAATTTGCTGTCCTGGTACATATCACTGTCGCTTCTGGCAGTGCTTCTGCCAACCACGGAAAAGCACCACGGAGAAACCACGTTGAGCCGCTTCCGGCCAAAGTTGGGGTACTTCCTGCTACGTCGCTAATTTTGTCGCGCCACCGCACTAAGCGGGGCTCGGCCACTAAAGCTGCGGGTTCGAGGTCGTTCACACCGTGTGGACCCTCGTTGCCGCGGGGCCCGTCGAGGGCATCCCAAGTGGCGTAGACCTTGGGGGTCGAGACCCCGAATGGGGGAATCACCAGGGTGATGTCGAGTGGCTCAAAGGAAAGTGGGGTAAGAACTTCGCCTATTCCTTCCACTCGTGCCCGGCCGCCGTGCATACAAAAGGGAATATCAGCCCCCAGTTGAGAGGCAGCCTGCAGGTTGGTGAATGACGCCCATCGCAAAACTGCCGCAGCATCGGTGGAGCCACCACCCAAGCCACCACCATGGGGAATGTTTTTGGTGAGATGAACGTGAGCACTGCGCTGCGCAAGCGTGAGTGCGCGTAGTACAAGATTGTTTGCGTCGTTGGTGAGCCCGTCACTGAAGGGACCATCGATGTTAAGCGAGCTTGGCCCATTGCATTCTTCAAAAGTGATGTTGTCTGCCAAGTCGAGTGACACCATTTCGGCGTTAATGAGGTGAAAGCCGTCGGTGCGCACACCGGTAACACGCAAGTTGAGCGTGAGTTTTGCAGGAGCTTTCATGTTTCTATCGTATTGGGTGAGTGACACGCACTAAACGACCCCACGCCGCAAGGTCGAGTTGCTCTGCGCGCAATGTTGCTTCCACGTCGGCTTCTACAAATTGCTCGGCAGAAACGACACCAGCAAGCGCGGAACGCAGCATCTTGCGGCGCTTCGCAAACCCCGTGCGCACAAGATGAAAGAGTGCCTCAGGTGCCACATCGTCAAGAGGGAGCGTTGTATGGCGCACAATTTTGACCAGCGCAGAATCGACCTTTGGTCGCGGGAGGAAAACAGTTGGAGGAACTGAGCCAGCAATTTGTGCATTGGCCCAATAGGCAATTTTCACACTGAGCGCACCGTAGGCCTCGGTACCTGGCGCAGCACAAAGTCTTTCGCCAACTTCTGACTGCACCATAACGAGCATGGAGTGAATTGCTGGCACGCCATCGAGGAGGTCGGCAACGAGTGGTGTTGCAATGTTGTACGGCAAATTTGCTACCAGATGAAATGTGGCATCGGCACTTCTGTTGTGGCGTGCATTGATATCGGTGAGGAATTCGTGCCAATTCAGTGTCATGGCGTCGGCTTCAACAACTTCCACATTAGGAATTCCAGCCATTTGCTCGCGCAACACAGGAACAATGCCACGGTCGACTTCCACAGCAATCACTTGCGCACCAGTTTCGGCGAGTGCTGCAGTGAGCGAGCCGAGGCCTGCACCAATTTCTAGAACAATGTCGCCGCTGCGTACATCGGCAATGCGAGCAATTTTGCGCACGGTATTTGGGTCAACAACAAAGTTCTGACCAAGCGAGCGCTGTGGGGCGAGCCCGTTGTCGGCAAGAAGAGCCGCTGCTTGCGGCCTGCTGAGTGTCACCAGCTCACCGTGACGGGCAGTGGCGCATCGACCAAGTTGGCAATGCGCAAAAAGAGTGGAGAGTGAAGAACAATGTCGACCCCGGCAGGAAGCAAAATGGCAAACACGTTGTCGCACTTCACCGATTTCCCGTTATTTAAATTGATGACCGTGAGTTCTGCGCCCAATGGAGCAGCGGCGCTATAGCAAATGGTGGAGTTGTAGCTAGGAAATGTGCGGTATGAAGCTTTTGCATTGATGCGTTTCATTTCACCAGGGCCAGGGTATGCAATGCGCGATTGGCCGTTGGGTTGCAATGAAAGTGGGCCGTCGAGGTTCACCGGCTTCGATGCATCTTCGGCAAGTGGGCCAACTGCATCGCTGTTTTCGAGGGGAGTAGAAGTTGTAGTGGCAGCGATGCTCGATGGTGATGCAGTGTCTTGTGACGATGAGTTCCCGCCAAGAGTGACAACGAGTAAAACAATGATGGTGCTGACCACTGCGAGCACGGTGAGACGACGACGCTCGTAAATAGAAAGGTTCATGCTGCAGCTCGCATTTTGGGAAAAGCACGCAACGCATTTGCCGAAGTGATGTGTGCAATGTGCTCTGGAGACGAATTGCGCAGTTCAGCAATGGATGTGCCGACAACCGAAACGAGTGCGGGCTGGTTCATTTTTCCGCGGTGTGGAACGGGCGCCAAGTATGGGCTGTCGGTTTCAACGAGAAGGTTTTCATCGGGGCAAAAGAGCGCTGCTTCACGTAAATCATTGGCGTTTTTGAATGTGACAATGCCGGAAAAGGAGAGAAATAACCCGCGTTCTACGCATTGGCGTGCTCGCATTTCATCGCCGCTAAAACAGTGCATGATGGTATTTGAGGGAATGCCTTCTGCATCGAGAATCTCAAATGTTTCATCCCACGCATCACGTGTGTGAATAACGAGCGAGAGTTGGTGCTCATGTGCAAGTTGTATTTGTTCTGCAAATGCTGTGCGCTGTGAAGGGCGATCGGAATGTTCGTAGTAGTAGTCGAGACCGCATTCGCCAATTGCAACAACTTTGTTTGCTCCCAAATAGGGCAGCAGTTGAGCAACGCCATGTTGTGCATCGTGCGGGTGTAGCCCAACAGTTGCCCATACTTCTTCGTGACGCCCCGCAATTGCTATTGCGCTAGCAGATGTTTCTGCATCGGTACCGATGCTCACCATGGTGGTGACGCCACCGGTAACAGCAGCACGAACAGCTTCATCGGCACCACCCGGCATACGTGCATCGGTGAGATGGCAGTGAGTATCGGTCCACATAGAAAGAATCGTTACTTTGCTTTACGTGGGAACAGAGGTTCACCCTTTTCCACGGTGAGGCCGGCAGGGTAAAGACCCCATGAAACGCTTGTAGGAATACGTTCGTGGCTCACATCGCCCGTGAGGCCAATGCGTTCCCACACCATTTGCGCGGTGGTAGGAATGGCAGGCACACACAAGATGGCAACAATGCGCAGTGCTTCTAATGCATCGCCCATAATGGCGTTGAGCTCCGCACTGGGTTCTGCTTTCCACGGCTCATGGTTTTCAAGAAATGAGTTGGTGGCGCGAATGAGCGACCAAGTTGCATCGAGTGCTTTTCCTGGTTGGAATGAATTCCAGCCTTCAATGGTGTCGCGCACTGCACTCTCTGCATGTTCGCGAAGTGGGCTATCGGTACGTGGAGCAGCGCTGACGCCGTCACACTTTTTTTGCACAACCGTGGTAACTCGTGAACACAAGTTGCCGAGGTTGTTGGCAAGGTCGTTGTTGTAGCGAGCAACGAGACCTTCATAGGTGAAGTCGCCGTCGTTGCCGTATTGCGTGTCGGACAAAACGTAGTAACGGAACCCATCGACACCGAATTCGTCAATGAGATCGAGCGGGTTCACTACGTTGCCGGCGGTTTTACTCATTTTCTCGCCACCCACAAGTAGCCAGCCACCAACGGCCCAGTGTTCTGGCGGCTCAATGCCTGCTGACATCAGCATGGCTGGCCAATAGACACAGTGGAAGCGAATGATGTCTTTGCCAATGAGATGCACCGATACAGGCCAGTTCTTTGCAAATGCGGCATCGTCGGTGCCGTAGCCAACAGCAGTGATGTAGTTCGCTAACGCGTCGAACCATACGTAAGCAACATGGCTGTTGTCCCACGGAAGGGGGATGCCCCATTTCAAACTGTTGCGGCTCACGGAAAAATCTCGCAGGCCCTGTTTGATGAAGCTCGTGACTTCATTCATTCTGAAATGTGGCGAAATGGAGTTGGGGTGGTCTGCGTACCATTGCAAAAGGCGATCTTCGAAACGTGACAGACGGAAGAAATAGTTTTCTTCCTCAACGTGTTCCACTGGGCGTTTGTGAATGGGGCAGTTGCCATTGTCGATTTCTTCTTCAGTGAAGTACGCCTCGCAGGCAACGCAATACAAACCGGAATAGGTGTCGAGTTCAATATCGCCAGCGTCGTAACAGGCTTGCAAGAGTTTGGCGACACCGCGCTTGTGGCGATCTTCGGTTGTGCGAATGAAGTCGTCGTACTGAATGTTGAGTTTGTCCCAGGCCTGAGCAAAAAGAGGGGCGATGGAGTCGGCGAATTCCTGAGGCGTTACACCCTTGGCATCGGCGGCCTGCTGAATTTTGAGGCCATGTTCGTCGGTGCCGGTGAGGAGGTGGACGTCGTCGCCAGAGAGCCGGTGCCAGCGAGCCAGGGCATCGGCAACGATGGTGGTGTAGGCGTGGCCGAGGTGCGGCTGCGCATTGACGTAATAAATGGGGGTTGTCAGAGAAAATCGCGCCACAACATGAGGATACGAGCAATACGATGCTGACCGTGACTTTCCGCTTCGATACTGCAACGGCTGTGACGCCAATTGCAGAAAAAAATGGCCTCACCACGTTTTCGGCTGAAGTTTTTGATGGCTGGGACATCATGGGAAATGCCAACGGGGGCTATTTGCTCGCCATGATGGGCCGTGCCATGCAGCAACATTCTGGGCGCCGTGACCCGTTCACAGTGACTGCTCATTATCTTGCGCCTGCGCCGGCGGGCCCGTTGGAAATTGAAGTCGACACAGTGAAGACCGGAAAGCTTGTGACCACGATGAATGCAACGATGCGCCGCGGTGATCGCAACATCATGCGCGTTCTTGGGGCGTGGGGTGAAATGGCAGCACTTGAACCACAAATTGTCACAGCAACCCCACCCGATATGCCTCCGTTTGACGAATGCACAAGTCGCAATAGCGATGGCGGAGAGTTCACCATTGGTCTGTTGCAAAATGTCACCAACCGTTTGCACCCCGACGACTCCACTTTCATTGCAGGTACGCCATCGGGTACTGCGTGCATGCGCGGATGGATTGAATTTCCTGACGATCGCCCTATGGACACGCTTGCTTTGTTGCTCGCAGTCGATTCAATGCCGCCACCGTTATTCAACCTGCCTTATGAAAAAGGTTGGGTGCCAACTTTGGAGCTCACTGTGCATGTGCGCGCGGTGCCAGTTGGCAAAAGACTCGCGTGCTCATTTCGCACCAAAGTGGTGCAAGGTGGGCTCATTGAAGAAGATGGCGAAATTTGGGATGAGTCGGGAACGCTTGTTGCCCTGAGTCGCCAAATGGCCCTTGCTCCACGTGCTGTTTAGTTATTGAGAACAGCAACAAGTTCTTGCGGTGTCTCCACAATTGCGGTGGCTCCTGCAGAACTGAGTTCTTCACGCGAGCCAAAACCCCACAGCACTCCGGCGGTGTGAGTTCCAACTTCTACACCAGCGTCAATGTCGTGATGGCGATCGCCAATCATCCAACAGGAAGCGAGTGGAGGAAGTTCACCGTGCAATTCTTTCATTTCACGCAGCGCACGTTCCAGAAGTTGCGCTTTGGGAATCTCTGAATCGTCGTGAGGGCCAACGACGATGTCGAAGTAGTGACGCACGCCGGTTGCTTGAATAGCAATGAGGGCTTGTGGTTCTGGTTTTGAAGTAACTATGGCAAGGCGCCAGGAATTTTTAAGTTCAGTGAGCGCATCACTCATTCCGGGGTTGAGCGGCGTTTGTGGAAGGTGAGTAGCGCCGTAAATGGCGCGGTATTCAGCAATGAACACGTGCATTTCTTCGGCGGGTACGCCACGCGGGGCAAAAACTATGGGGAATGAGACCGAAAGGGGAGGTCCAACAAAATGAGTGAGATCTTCGCTTGTCAGTGGTTGCAAATGACGTGCTTCAAGAACATGGTTCATGGAAGCGAGGATTCCAGTTCCGGAATCGGCAACAGTTCCATCGAGGTCGAAAAAGAGTATTCCCTTTTTATTTTTCATTGGTGACTTCTTTGTTGTTCATAAGGAGTGCAAGTGCGTAGACCACTCGCTTTGGTGCACTTGTTTTTTTCACCACGGCATCTACTGCGTCGCGGGTAGAAACCCCATTGGAGAATTCATAAACGAGGGCTTCTTTAATGAGGTCTTCGTCTGCTGGTAGAGGTGCTTCTGCTGCCGCTAAAACAACGACAAATTCGCCCATTGGTTCAACAGTTGCAAAATGAAGTGCTGCTGCACTCACCGAGCCACGCCACACTTCTTCATGCATTTTGGTGAGCTCTCGGGTAACGGCAATGAGGCGATCGGGGTGACAGGCAACTGCGAGGTCGTTGAGAGTGCGCGAAATGCGATGCGGTGCTTCGTAAAAAATGACAGTTCTCATTTCACTAGCGATGTCGGCGAGGCGTTCTGCGCGGTCGCGACCTGAGCGAGGGAGAAAACCTTCAAACACAAATCGGGTAGTGGGAATACCGCTAATGATGAGAGCCATAATGAGGGCAGCTGGCCCAGGTACTGCAGATACAGAAAGACCTGCTGCAATGACTGCTTGCACGACAACGCTTCCCGGATCGCTAATGCCTGGAGTGCCAGCATCGGTGATGAGCGCAACTGTTTTCCCGCCCATGATGGCTTCGATGATGCCGTTACACGCATCGCGTTCGGTGTGGTCATTGACCACGATGTACTTGGGGGAAGTGATGCCCATATGTTTGACGAGCCGACCCGAATGTCGAGAATCTTCGCAAGCAATGATGTCGGCTTGTTCTAGAACCGATTTCATGCGCTCAGAGATGTCTCCAAGATTCCCGATGGGAGTTGCAACAAGAATGAGTTGCCCGCTCACGATGCAACTCGTGCGTCTTGTGCGAATCGAATTTCAATGATGTCGCCAACTTGGAGATTCCATCGCCGTGCAGCATCGGTGTCGGCTTCAAGAACACTTCGCGCTTTCACCACCGGTAATGGGAGTCGGTTTCTTTTAAGTTCCTGAATTTTGACCACTTCTCCATCGTTGTTGATGTACAAAACGCAGAGAGGTGCCTTCATGCCAAAAGTGTGGACCCATCTGCATGGTTGAAGGAAAAGTGGCGTGTTGATGCGCTCGATACCGCGAAGCCCTATGCGGCGTGCTCGACGTGATTCGGCAGATGAAATGCTCGCCAGCACTTTGTCGTCGCGCATGAGCCATCCGGTGGAGAGTGCTTCTTGTGAAGAAGGTGAATGGTGGGAGGGATTTTTTCTCATGGTGCTTTTGCTTTCTCACGAGGTTAGTCGCACAGCTGTTCTTCCTGCCGATACTGTACGAATGGTGAAATTCACAAAGTCGCTTGCATGCGTAGCAATTGCAGCTACCAGCATTGTGTGCATGGAGCATGCAGCAGTGGCAAAACCTATAATCGGATCCGCTTGCACAACTCTGGGAAGTTCACAGAAGTCGAGCGGGCTGACGTGTTCACCCTCACCATTAGATGCAACGCAGAAAATTTGGATTCCTACTTGGGGGGCCGATTGCACCAAGCGACTCCAAAAGTTTTGGAACATGCAGTGCGACTACATATATGCCACTCGAGCGCGGGAAGTGTCGAGCGTTTTGGAATGGGATGTGGTGAGCATTCCTCGCATCGGGAAATTGCCGAAGGGAACCCCTTTGGAGATTGCCCAACAGTTTGCAGTTGATGTTGGCGCACTATGGAATTTGTCGAACGGCAAAAATTTTGTCACTGAAGGCAAGCCATACATTGGTGGCTGCGACGGTTGGGCGTGTTCGGGGTATCACCCTCGTATTTACGCCACAGTGTGGAAAAAGTACGCTCGTGCAAAAGTAATGGTGCGAGTTGCTGTAGCAAAAGGTGCATACATTGCAGGGAAATTCACATCAACAATTCCCAATTTTGCTACGTGCTATAGCCTAAAAATTCAAGGCACTTGGTACCGGGCATTGCTTGACTACGGTCAGTATCAACGCGGCGGCGAAGCATATGCAGCCGTGCTTGGAGCATGTAAATAGCCTTAAACGTTGAAGCGAATTTCCATGACGTCGCCATCGATGACTTCGTATTCTTTTCCTTCAGAACGCACTTTGCCCAGATCTTTTGCCTTATTCCACGAGCCAATTTCTAGAAGCTCATCCCAAGCAATGACTTCGGCGCGAATGAACCCACGTTGCAGGTCGGAGTGGATTTTTCCCGCACATTCAGGAGCTTTTCCGCCCGCATTAAAGGTCCATGCGCGAGTTTCTTTTTCACCAGTGGTGATGAATGTGCGCAAACCAAGCAAGTGGTAGGCGCTGCGTACCATGCGGGGAAGAGCACCTTCACCAAGACCAAGTTCTCCGAGCATTTCTGCCCGGTCGGCTTCGTCGAGTTGTGCTGCTTCTGCTTCAAGTTGAACACTCATGCCGAGCACTTCTACTTCTGCGGCACTTGCAGAACCAGGGGGCGCGAGTTCAGCGCGAACGCTTGCTTCTGCCTCGGGAATTTTGTCGAGTTCATTTTCGCCTACGTTGACCACCGCGAGTACGCGACGGTTGGTGAGCAAAAAGTGAGGTGCAAGTGCCAAGCGGATGTCTGCACTAAGCCCAGCACGGTAGAGAGGAATACCTTCACTAAGAGAGGTGAGCGCTACTTCAAGTGCGGCGACTTCTTCAAGCACCGACTTATCGAGCTTGGAAGATTTTTGCAAACGCGGCAAACGCGATTCCACAGTTTCAAGGTCGGCAAGTGCGAGTTCAAGTTCAACGATGCGTAAATGTTCGAGGGGGTCAGATGGCCCGGGTACATCGTCGTCTTCAAAGGCCCGCAGCACAAAAACCGTTGCTTCAACTTCGCGAATGTTGGCGAGAAATTTGTTGCCGAGACCTTCACCCTTGCTTGCACCTTCAACAATGCCGCCAATATCGACCACCTGCACCGTGGCATGAACGGTCTTTTGGGTCTTCGACATGATGGCGAGTTGGTCGAGACGAGTATCGGGAACGCGAGCCACGCCAATATTGGGGTCCTTTGTGGCAAAGGCATAGGGGGCAGCCAAGGCGCCGCCACCCGTGAGGGCGTTATAGAGGGATGATTTACCTGCGTTGGGAAGACCAACAAGTCCGAAGCGTTCCATAGTGGTCGTGGCAGGCTAACGATCTTCCGGCCGGTTCAGGTTGATGAGGACAATGGGGCAAAATAAGCCGACTTGAGTGGTGTGGTCGTTGCGCTGAATTGTTACTATGACCGTAGTGTTAATTAGAGATGTGGTCGCGCAGGTCGCGGCAGTCGAGGAGTCCCCCCATGAGTACATTCGATCTTGATCTCAGCAAATACCAATTGGGCTGGAGCGACAACGTCGAATACGCCTTCCAGCCTGCCAAGGGCTTAGACGATGGTGTTGTAGAGCAAATTTCATGGTGGAAGGGCGAACCCGAATGGATGCGCGAAATGCGTCTGCGCTCGCTCAAGATGTTCGACCGCAAGCCAATGGCGAAGTGGTTTGCCGACAACATGCCCGACATCGACTTCCAAGATATTTATTACTACTTGAAGCCTGCCACCGAGCAAGTTGATGAGTGGGACGACCTGCCAGAACAAATGAAACTCACTTACGAGAAGCTCGGTATTCCCGAAGCAGAACGTAAGTACCTTGCAGGTGTAACGGCGCAGTACGAATCTGAAGTGGTTTTTCACCGCAACCGCGAAGACCTTGAAGCTCAGGGCATCTTGTTCTGCGACATGGACACCGCTTTGCGCGAATACCCAGACCTCGTGAAGCAGTACTTCGGCACGGTCATTCCTCCTGGCGACAACAAGTTCTCTGCATTGAACACATCGGTATGGTCGGGCGGGTCATTCATTTATGTTCCACCAGGCGTGGAATGTGAAATGCCATTGCAGGCGTACTTCCGCATTAACTCGGAAAACGCTGGTCAATTCGAGCGCACACTCATCATTGCCGACGAAGGTTCAAAAGTGCACTACATCGAAGGTTGCTCTGCGCCTGTTTATACCAGCGATTCGCTGCACTCAGCAGTTGTAGAAATTGTGGTGAAGCCAAGTGCTCGTGTTACCTACACCACCATTCAGAACTGGTCACCAAACGTTTATAACTTGGTTACCAAGCGCGCTCGCGTAGAAGCAGAAGGCCACATGGAGTGGATCGATGGCAACATCGGTTCGAAGCTCACCATGAAGTACCCAAGCGTGTACTTGGTAGGGCCAAAAGCAACAGGTGAAGTGTTGTCGGTGGCTTATGCCGGCGCTGGCCAGCATCAAGACGCTGGAGCAAAAATGGTGCACGCAGCACCCGAGACCTCATCAAAAATTGTGTCGAAGTCCATTTCAAAAGATGGTGGCGTCACCACGTATCGCGGTTTGGTTCGCATTGAAGAAGGCGCTTATGGCTGCAAGAGCCACGTGCAATGCGACGCACTCATTCTCGACGAAGAAAGTGAATCACGCACCTTGCCATATATGGAAGTGGGCGAGCGCGACGCACAAATTGGCCATGAAGCCACTGTGTCGAAAATCGCCGACGAACAACTCTTTTACCTCCAAAGCCGCGGCCTCTCACAAGAGCAGGCCATGAGCATGGTGGTGAATGGTTTCATCGAACCTGTTACTCGTACATTGCCAATGGAATACGCAGTGGAATGGAGCCGACTCATCGAGTTGCAGATGGAAGGTTCGGTTGGCTGATGCCAATGCGAACCGAATGCAAGCACTACGAAACTCGTACCTATTCCAACGGAGATGCAGTACGGAAGTGCACCCTCGATATGGCTCCCGAAGCTCCGTGGCGTTGCCCAGAAAATTGTGCATGCTACGAACGCCGCCTCGCCGACGTTGCTTGGGTTCACGGAAGTGCAATTGCGCCGCGAACACCTGTTGAGCCGCCAGGTCTCGACGACGGAACAGCAGCTGCTGTTCTCGATGCGGCAGAGGAAATTGTCAACGCCGCAGGGCGCAGTTATATAGAAGAGTTTTCACACGACAAAAAGCGTCGCCGCTGGTGGCGATTTGGAGGAAAAAAATGAGCAGCACTGCTCACTACCCAGGCGTGGTATTGCCGACAGCCGAAGAAGAAATATGGCGCTACAGCCGTATTGAAGAGCTGAGCCTCGACTCATTTGTCGCAGGGTCAGTAGAAAACAAAGTTGATGCACCAGCTGATGTTGCAAGCATTGTCACGCAGGGCGCTGCAGTAGGCGAGTGTGGCGTTGCTATGCCCATTCCCGTCGACGCATTTGCCGAAATTAACGCCATCCACTGCAGTGGCGCGCACGCCGACATCATCACTGTTAAAACTGTGCGTGGTAAGTCATATGCCAGCCCCGTTGTTATTACACGAACGCTTTCGGTTTCCGGAGTACTCGCTGCGCCGCGCCTCATTATTGATGCAGCGGAAAACAGCGAAGTCACAGTGGTTGAGCATTTCTTGTCTTCCGACGATGTTTCTTCACTCATTGCACCTGTTGTTGAAATTCGTGCCGCACAATCGGCTCGCGTTACCTACATCGCCATCAATGAGTTGGGCAATAAAACATGGAAGATCGCTCATCAACAGTCTTTGGGTGAACGAGATTCCACAACGCGGTTGTTTACTGTTGCGTTAGGTGGCGACTACGCCCGCGTGCGTACGGAAGCTCGCTTAGTAGGTATTGGTGCAACAACACAACAAGTTGCGCTCTACTTCGCCGATAAAACTCAGATGCACGATTTCCGTACATTGCAAACGCATATTGCTCCACGCACCTCGAGCGACTTGCTGTTTAAAGGCGCTGTTCAAGACACCGCAAAGAGCGTGTACACGGGTCTCATTCGCATTGAGCATGAAGCTCATGGTTCACAGGCCTACCAAACAAACCGCAACCTCACGTTGTCGCACGGAGCGTGGGCTGAAAGCGTGCCAAACCTAGAAATTGAAACCAACGATGTGAAATGCAGCCATGCCAGCACAGTTGGCCCCATCGACGACGAGCAGCGTTTTTACTTGGAAAGTCGTGGTATCCACCCCGACATCGCAGAGCGCCTCGTTGTGCTTGGGTTCTTCAACGAAGTGTTAGAGCGCTTGCCACAAATCGATGTGGTCTCGGGCTTGCGGGCAAAAGTTGCCGCAAAATTGCACGCAGGTGCGCAATGAGCGCGGTACGTGTTGGCGTAGCAAATGACTTTGCTCAAGGAGTAGCGGTCAAAGTTGATGTCAATGGAGTTGCCGTGGCAGTCGTTCGCATCGACGAAACCCTCTATGCCATTGCCGATCGTTGCAGCCACGCCAATATCTCGTTGTCTGAAGGCGAAGTGCACTGTGGAAAAAAAGAATTGGAATGTTGGAAACATGGCAGCGCATTTAGCTTGCAAACAGGTGCACCCAGCACCTTTCCTGCAACTCAACCAGTAGAAGTTTTTAGTGTGAGCACCAATGGCGACGAAGTCTTTGTTTCGCGTCGCACAGAAAATGGAGAAGCGTCATGAGCACGTTAAAAATTGAGAATCTCGTTGCTGGTATTCCAGGCAAGCAAATTTTAAATGGCATCAACCTCACGCTGAACTCAGGTGAAGTACATGCCATCATGGGCCCGAACGGTGCCGGTAAGTCAACCTTGTCGGGTGTCGTAATGGGAAAGCCTGGCTATGTCGTACATAGTGGAAGCGTCACGCTCGACGGCGAAGATCTTCTGGCTCTGCCTGCATGGCAACGTGCCCAAGCAGGGCTGCATCTCATTATGCAGTACCCCACGGAAGTACCTGGAGTGCATCTCGACGACGTCATTCGCGAGGCATACACTTCGCGTGGCCGCAATACGTCAACACTCGACGCCGAAATTGTTGCAGAAGCTGCTCGTATTCATTTCGACATGGCTCTGGTAGAGCGTTCAATGAACGTCGACCTTTCTGGTGGCGAAAAGAAGCGTAACGAAACGCTGCAATTAGCGCTGTTGAAGCCAAAGTTTGCCATTCTCGACGAACTCGACTCGGGGCTCGATATCGACGCATTGCGCGACTGTGCCCGTCGTGTTGAGGCTGCTACTCAAGAAGACAATTTAGGCGTGTTGGTGATTACTCACTATGCGCGACTCTTAGAAGAGCTACGCCCCGACGTGGTGCATATTTTAGCTGCAGGAAAAATTGTGAAATCAGGAGGCCCTGAGCTTGCTGATGAATTGGAAACTACCGGTTACGCCGGTCTTACTCAGTAAGACCCGAACGTAAGAAGTTTTCAAAACAATCGATTACTAGCAGGTCGCGTTCGTAAGTAATTTTCTTGCGTGCGCGGTCGATGGGCATCCACATCATGGCATCTACTTCATTTGAGTAGCTCTCGGCTCCACCCGACACAGTCATGGTCCAGTAGCGAACACGCTTGGGGCGACCTTTGCGGTCGATGTAGTTGATGCGGGCAATCTCGTGCCCTAGGCGACAGTGGTAACCGGTTTCTTCCCAGACTTCACGAACGGCGCAGTCTTCTTCACTTGAGTCGATGTCGTCGCGTTTCCCCTTCGGGAAGGTCCAGTCGTCATAACCTTCGCCTGGGCGATGAACGAGAAGAAGTTCAACGCGGTTATTGCCGTTGGTGCGCCAAACAACTCCACCTGCAGCGCGAACGATTCCATCAGCCATTGCTTCTATCTTGTCAGATGGAGCCTCTTGAACACGAAACAGTATTTTCTTATGCTTTGATCTTCGTGGGATCTTCGTCACTACGCAATTTCCAGAGGCTGAGGGCAATGGCCCCAAAAAGGAGAATGAAGATGACGAGCAAACTCACAATGGTGGGCAAGTGGTACCAGTGGGAGAATGACATTTTGAAACCAACAAAGACGAGAATGGCTCCAAGTGCGTGCGAGAGGTAAGGAAACTTTGATTTCGCGTTAGCTAAGAGGAAATAGAGCGCACGGAGACCAAGAATTGCAAATGCATTGGCCGCGATGACCAGGTATGGCTCACGACTGACCGCCAAAATTGCCGGAACACTGTCGACTGCAAAAATAATATCGGTGAGTTCCACTACGACAAGTGCTGCGAGCAATGGGGTCGCCATTTTGACGCCATCTATTTTTGTTATGAATCGGTGCCCGTCGTACTGATCGGTAATGTGAATGAATCGTTTGAGAAACTTGAGGGACTTATCGTGATTCATTTCTTCTTCTTCATCACGATGACGGAAAATCTTTATTCCACTGAATATCAGTAGAACACCGAAACCTAAGAGCATCCACCAGAACTTGGTGATGAGTGCAGAGCCGGCGAACACGAAAATACCGCGGAAAACTAAGGCTCCGAAAATGCCCCAAAACAAAACACGATGTTGGTACTTGAGGGGGATGGCCAATGAAGAAAAAATGATTGCCCAAATAAAGACGTTGTCAACACTGAGTGACTTTTCAATGACGTAGCCAGAAAGGTATTCGCCGAATGCTTGAGAACCGTAGACATATGCAAGGCCAGCACCAAAGAGAAGGCCAACGGCTACATAAAAAACACTTTCAGTGGCGGCTTCCTTTGTTGTTGGCTCATGATCATCACGATGGCGCCAGAGATCGAAGGCAATCAGGAGTGTCACGATGCCGCCTAATACCAGCCATGCCAAAATGCTGATATCAAGATCAACGAAACTATTTTTTGAAGATGCTGCTGCAAATATCATTGTTTTGCGAAATTCCTTTGAGGTTTATTGTGGAAAAGTCATCGAGCGAAGACGAGCAATGCGCTCATCGGTGCTGGGGTGAGTAGAAAAAAGGCGCGCCATGTTAGGGCCGCTCTTTTTCTGTTGGAATTCTGCAAGTGGGTTATGGATGTACGCGTATGCCTGTGCAGGAGCCACTTGCATCGGTGTTTGCTGAGCTGTGGCTTCAATCCGCTCGAGGGCATTGGCTAGGGAACTGCCGTTT
Source organism: Actinomycetota bacterium (assembly GCA_009711295.1). Classification (GTDB taxonomy): domain Bacteria; phylum Actinomycetota; class Acidimicrobiia; order Acidimicrobiales; family Ilumatobacteraceae; genus F1-20-MAGs119. The sequence goes on from WLST01000012.1 coordinate 32,482, forward strand.
CCGAGAAGTTCAGCTGCACCACGATCGGCTTCAAATTCACGTGATCGGGACACTGCCATCTGTAAGAGTGATGCTGCGACGGGGGCGAGCATTGAAACAAGGATTAATGCAAATGGGTTGGCCCTGTCGTCGTCGTTACTTCCGCGACCACCAAACATTGCAGCCCACATTGCCATGTTTGCAATGAATGAAATTGCTGTTGCAATAGCTGCAGCAACCGAACCAATGAGAATGTCGCGGTGCTTCACGTGCATCAACTCATGTGCCATCACTCCGCGTAGTTCATCTTCTGGCATCGTGCGTAAAAGACCTTCTGTTGCACACACCACGGCGTGACGCGGGTTGCGCCCAGTAGCAAAAGCATTGGGCTGCTCATTTGGGGCGATGGCGACTCGTGGCATCGGCATTCCAGCGCGTTCGGTGAGTTCTTTCACCATTCCGAAGAAGAGGGGGGCGTCTTCTTCGGTCACGATGCGAGCTTTGGCACTTTTCAAGGCGAGTTTGTCGCTGAACCAGTACGAGCCACCCACCATCACAAAGGCAATGAGAAGACCAAAGGTGAGTGAACTTGAACTTCCTCCGCCCAATACACCTGCGATGGTGACGATGAGGCCACCCAGCCCAGCGAGGAGAACGGATGTTTTGATGGTGTTTTTAAAAATGGGCATTACCTTTCGACGGGTGCTAGCGAACTAACACAACAACTTCGTCGAAAGTCTCTCCCTCCCAAAATGGGCAACCGCGCCGGGCACAAGTGATTGCTCACTTTTGCCGTGATGACGACATCGGTACTTACGGGATACTCCCTTTCGTTTCTCATTCTAGACGCTCTCGCGCATGGTGCCAAGACATGGCATGATGAATTCATGAAAATTTCTGCTGCTGTATTACCAAGTCATGACGGAGCTTTTGAGGTGCGTGAGTTAGAAATTTCTGACCCGCGCCCAGGTGAGGTGCTTGTGCGAGTGGTGGGTGCTGGGATGTGCCACACCGACTTGCTGGCCCGTACGCCTGGTGCACCATTTCCTCTCCCTGTTGTCTTGGGGCATGAAGGCTCAGGCATCGTGGAAGCAGTGGGCGCTGGGGTGACCTCTGTTGTGCCTGGCGACAAAGTGGTGATGTCGTATGCAAGCTGCGGAAAATGCACCAATTGCTCAACAGGGTTTCCGCAATATTGTGATCTTTTTTACCCGTTGAACTTCATGGGAACACGGATGGATGGTTCTACTCCGCTGACCTCAGCTGATGGCACCAACATGGCATGCTGCTGGTTTGGACAATCGAGTTTCGCAAACTACGCAATGGCAAGTGAACGCAACGTAGTAAAAGTCACTGCAGACGACGTCAAGCTTGAACTCCTCGGGCCCCTTGGCTGTGGTTTTCAAACAGGTGCAGGTGCAGTCATTAATTCACTCAAAGTGCGCGCCGGAACTTCCATAGCAATTTATGGTGCAGGCGCTGTGGGTTTAGCGGCAGTGATGGCAGCAAAAATTGCTGGTTGCAGCACCATCATTGCAGTCGACTTGCACGATTCTCGGTTGGCTCTCGCCCACGAACTCGGTGCAACTCATACGTTGAACGCGAAATCGACAACCAACATTGTGGAGTCGGTGCAGCAAATTACTGCTGGTGGTGCGCAGTATGCATTCGATACCACTGGTGTTCAGTCTGTTGTGCGTGGTGCCGTCGATGCTTTACGTCCCACGGGTGTGTGCTGCTTAGTGGGCGCGGGTCTTGCCGAGTTCACGCTTGAAGGAAGCGGATTTTTGTTTGGGAAAACAGTGATGGGAGTCATTGAAGGCGATGCATTCCCTGGTGAATTCATTCCCAAGATGATTGAGTGGCATCGTCGTGGACAGTTTCCTATTGAGAAACTCATTAAGACGTATCGACTCGATCAAATTAATGAAGCGCAGCACGATAGTGAAACAGGCGTCACAATTAA
>WLST01000120.1 GCA_009711295.1 Actinomycetota bacterium
AGCGCTATGCAATCTTGGTTGACTTACCAGTTCTCAAAATTGAAGGCGGCACCTACAGCGGTACTGCATCGATGTGGTCAGAAACACTGAACAAAAGTGACACCACAAGTTTGACAGTGGAATTCGGTAAAGGTCTACGCGATGGCGAAGCGCAAGCGAATGCTGACGCAATTAGCACGGTGGTGAAAGAGTTCTTCCCGAACTAGCCAAGTCGACGGTCGCGTTCGCAGACCTTTTTGCGCATTCCACCATCTTCATAGCAATGGATGTCGCTGTATTGCACGCGGTAGCGCCGCAACCAGTCGACTTGTGAGTCTTTCCACTTTGGTAGCGGACATATCTCGGTGCTAAAAGAATCACAAGGCAGTTCTGAAATATGCGCAACCACATGTGAAATAAACCAACCGAGCGCAAGAACACCAGGAACGGTCAAGTGGATTCCGTCAGACCTAAACCAACCGTCATGTCCACGGCTGAATGCTTTCCAGTCGGCAATATACGTGTTCTCATACCGCGGAATTTCAAACATTCTCTCGATCATCCCATTCACACGCTCAATGAGAGTGACCCCATCAATTGTGGCGGTCGGGCGATTCAGATCACGAAGAGTTAAGACCACCAACTTTGCGCCTTTCTTCGCAACGATTCGCCGGAATGAACGAAGATCAGATTCAACAGTTGCAGGGTTATGGTGCGTGCCCGCCATCAACACCACCACGTCAAGCTTCCCCTTCACCGACTCCACTACTTCATAGGCAGTTGATGGAGCCCGAAACTCTCTGCCGTAACACGAGTAACCACCAATCGACCTGCACGACTCCACATCGACAATAAATGTGGAGCCCGCCAAAGACTTCCTACCGTCTTTAAACCAACGCATTGCAGCCATCGTTGAATCGCCCACCAAGAGAACCCTTGGCTTCACCCGAGGCAAAGTTGTAGTCGTTGTAGTCGTTGTAGTCGTTGTAGTCGTAGTTAACTCAATGGTTGTTTCAGGTGCGACCGTCGTTGTGGTGCTTGTTGTGGTCGTTAACCCACTTGGATCTGAGGTGTCAGCTTGCGAGATGGATGAGTTGAAACTAACGACCAATGCGGCACAGAGCAGACCGCCAATAAATCGAGTCGTAGATTTCTTCATCACCCTCACCACACATACTGCTGGGCATTCCCCCCAGCCCATTCGCTGCCAAACCCTACTCTCAACTGCCAGAACCCCACAAAAAGTGTCGATGATTCGACCCAAGCTACGTCGCTAGCGGAGTTCGTGGTGTCGTTTTACAGCTCACCACTTTGCAATCGTCGCAAAATCGTCACTGCTGTTGCTTGAACTTCTTCGCAGTCGGCTAATTGTTGAGCAGCACGCACTTGGCGAGCAACGCGCGGGTTTTTTACAAACTTCTCGTCGTGTCGCAAGAAAAAGTCCCAGTACAACACAGTAAATGGGCAAGCATCTTCGCCCACTCGCTTCTTGCGGTCATATGCGCACCCCTTGCAGTGGTCGCTCATACGGTCGATGTATGCGCCGCCACTTGCATAGGGCTTTGTTGCCAGCATTCCCCCATCGGCATACTGCGACATCCCCACTACGTTGGGAACCATCACCCACTCTGCTGCATCTACAAAACTGTTCCACATCCATGAAGTGAGCTCTTGTGGGTTGATACCTGCAATAAGCGAGAAATTGCCCAACACCATCAACCGTTCAATGTGATGCGCATAAGAATGTTCATACACACCTTCTAAAACCGATTTCATGCAAGCCATCTGAGTGGTTTCAGGCGAAGTGAAGAACTTCGGTAGTGGTACTTCCGCAGACAGCGCGTTCATGTGGGCATACTCGGGCATCCACTGCCAATAGCAATTCCAAATGTATTCACGCCACCCAATGACTTGGCGAATGAATCCTTCCGCACTGTTGATGGGCACATTCCCTTTTTCGAACTCGGCTACAACTGCGTCAACTACTTCACCCGGAAGCAATAGCCCATTGTTGAGGTAAGGAGACAACAACGAATGCGCAAGGTGCCAGTTCAACTTCAACATGGCGTCTTCATGTTCGCCAAACATGGGCAGCACTTCTGTTACAAACTTCTCAAGCCGCGCCAACGCGCCTGCTCGGCTTGTTGCCCACAACCCCGTTGGCAGCGCGCCCCAGGTATAGGGCGCAACATCTGCAAGCACTTGTTGGTCGAGTTTGTCGAGCGGAACGCTCTCGGGCACAGGCCATCTGTCGTGGTTGGTCTTTGGCGGTGGCTTGCGATTGTCTTCATCGAAATTCCAACGACCAGCAACCGGTTCGTCGCCATCCATCAACACCCCAAGCCGCTTGCGTTGCCAGCGATAGAAGTCTTCCATTTTCACCGTCTTGCGAACACCCATAAATTCGCGATACGCATCGGGATGACACAAGAACTGATCTGACTTCACACACTGCACCGGCATGTTTTTCAACATCTCACGTGCTGAATAACTATTCGGTTCAGTTGCCACTACTTCTTCAGGTTGGAACTCGGTGATGTGCGCATCGAGACCGCTACGCATTGTTGTGGCAAATCGATAGTCCACTTCAAAACCACCAGCGGTGAGCTCTTGTGCGAACCTACGCATTGAAGCAACGATGAAATGCGCGCGCTGCACATGCCATCTCTTTGATGCAATCTTTTGCTCAGACTCAATGATGAGCACACGATGCGATTCAGGTGTGGCGTCACGGAGTGCACCAATGTGGCGGTTTAACTGATCGCCAAATACCCACACTGTCTTTTTTTGCACGACATCACACTACGACACGATCAAAACCCACTGAATATCAAGCGTACAAAGAAAGATCAATAAGGGTCCACCGCGGGTGTATCGGTGTCGGTTTCGCCCAAGCGCGACTTCGCGCTTTGCCCACGTTGGGCAGCGGGTACTGCACCATTTACTGCAGCTAAGCCAAAAGTGGGCATATTGCCGTACACCGTTTCTACCGTGGCATCGGACAGCAAAATTGTTTCGTGATAAATCCCAACGGAACCGTTATTGCGCACCTTGGCATTGAAGCGTCGCCATGCGGGCAGGTGAGCACTTGCTTGGGAGCGGGAATATGCAGTGAGTTTCTCAAAGGACTCCCAGTACTGCCACACCAATACTGTGCGACCCGATAAATAGGTGCGCGGCTTTCCCACCAAACCCAACTCTCGATTCTTTTGTAGTTCAATGAGCATGCGAGGCATTGCAATAAACACAGGAAGCCACTTCCATGGCTTGTGTAACTGATTGAAACGCATACCAATAAGAAAGAGCACCTTGCCATCAGCTCCTACGTCTGCTGAATAGCGACCTTTGTGGAGAGTTGTC
>WLST01000121.1 GCA_009711295.1 Actinomycetota bacterium
CTTCGGCACCAAAACTCTCGGTGATGGGTGATTCTGCATTGCCCATCACCCCGGGCAAGAGCCGGGTGACGGCTTCAATGATGAGACAAGCTGCCACTTCCCCGCCGGCTAGCACCACGTCACCCACCGCTACTTCATGGTCAACGAGGTGCTCACGTACACGGTGGTCGACGCCTTCGTAGCGGCCACACAAGATACTGAAGCCGCCGCTTTGCGCGATGTCGCTTGCTAAGTGCTGCGCCATTTCTTGAGAGAACTGTTGGCCACCTGGGCCCATGAGCAACAAGGGTCGTGGAGGCTTCACTTCTTCCACTGCAGCAAAAATGGGCTCTGGCTTCATGAGCATGCCCGCTCCGCCACCGAACACGGGGTCGTCAACCGTGCGATGCACATCGGAGGTATACGTACGCAGGTCGTGCGTACGGAGGTCGACGAGTTCTGATTGACGGGCGCGACCTAACAAAGAGTCGGAACAAAACGCATCGACCATTTCAGGAAAGATGCTGAAAACATCGATACGCATTACTGCGTCACTTCCTCGTCATCACCAAGTTCTAAGAGACCTAACGGTGGATTCACGCGCACTTCTCCATTGAGATATTCCACCACAAAAGGAAGAGGGACCAGCACATCAAGATCGGTTTCAATAATGGGGTGGGCTGGGTTATCGAGCACTGCAGTACATGTTCCATAGTTCGTGCCATCAATACCAACGACACGGGAGCCCACTAACTCGTGCACCCACAGTGCATCATCGTCGTCAATGGGTTCGGCAAAAATGAGCTGGTTGGTGAGAGCCGCAGCCGCTTCAGGGCTGTGAATTCCTTCAAGGAAGACCAGCCATCGGTCGTTGCTGGGCCGAATTGCCTGCACGACATAGGCAGAGCCCGAGATGTAGATGGTGATTCCTTGTTGCTGGCGTTCGACACGGTCGGATGTGAGCGAAATGTACATCTCGCCCTTCACACCATGTGAACGGCCCACTCGACCTATCTCTAGGAGATTTTGAGGAGTGTTCTCATTCATCAACAAAGTCGACGTCGATTGCGACGCCATCACGGCTTGCAGCCGCACGCACTACTGTGCGAATACTTTGTGCTGTGCGACCACGACGGCCAATAACGCGACCAAGGTCGCCTTCGCCGACGCGAACTTCAAGAAAAACCTTGTCGTCATCTTCGCGCGCATCAACATGCACCGCGTCGGGATTGTCGACGATTGAACGTACGACGTGTTCCAGTACAGCAATTGCGGTTGGCGCTGGAACAAGGTTGGCGTTGTCGGAAGACGACACGCTATTTACTTCGCGCTCTTTGATGCAGTGAACTGCGCCCATGCACCAGAAATTTCCAACAACTTACGCACGCGCTCTGTTGGCTGTGCACCTTGTTGCAACCATGCCACAGCTTTGTCGTTGTCGACGTTCAAATGTGAAGGCTCGGTACGTGGGTTGTACTGACCAAGAATTTCAATGAAGCGACCGTCGCGTGAACGACGCTCGTCGGCTACCACGATGCGGTAATGAGGTTGCTTGGTCTTTCCAACACGGGTGAGGCGCAATTTGACTGACATGTAAGAACTCCTGGAACGGGTGCCGCTGGTAAAGCCCAACGACGGGACTCGGAAAGGTTATCGGAAGTCCCGAAAATCGGGGAACCCTTCAGAAGGTATTCCTGAAGGATTATTTCCTGGGGGCGGGAAGCCCTTCATGGCTCCACCCGGGCCCGCAAGGTCGCTCAGACCCATTTCGCGCATGGCTTTGGCCATCTTCAGGGGGTTCACTTTGCCCGGTTTACCCTTTTTGTTCGCTTTCCCACCCGAAAGTGCGGCCATTCCACCCATTCGCTTCATCATTTTTTGCATTTCGGTGAACTGCTTCACCAATTTGTTGATGTCGGGCACGGTGGTACCACTGCCTTTGGCGATGCGGTTGCGACGCGAGCCGTTGATGATTTCTGGGCGGCGACGCTCTTCCGGAGTCATCGAGCGAATGATGGCTTCGGTGACCGTGATCATGCTGTCGTCGATTTCTGCGCCCTTGGCCGCCTTTGGCATGCCAGGAATCATGCCCATGATGTTCGACATGGAGCCCATCTTTTTCACCTGTTGCAATTGATCGAGGAAATCGTCGAGCGTGAAATCGCCTTCAAACAATTTCGCAGCAGCTTTTTCGGCTTCCTCTTTTTCAAAGACCGACTCGGCTTGCTCAATGAGCGTGAGCATGTCGCCCATACCCAAAATGCGCCCGGCCATGCGGTCGGGGTGGAACTGTTCAAAGGCGTCGAGTTTTTCACCGGTCGCCGCAAAGGCAATAGGGCGGCCAATTACTTCTTTCACCGACAGTGCAGCACCACCACGTGCATCGCCGTCGAGCTTTGACAAAATGACGCCGTCAATAGCCAACGTATTGTGGAATGCTTCTGCGGTGTTGACCGCATCTTGACCTGTCATCGCATCAATAACGAGGAAGGTGTAGTTCGGAGTAACGGCATCGGAAATGCGCCGAATTTCATCCATGAGGTCGGCGTCAATAGACAAACGTCCAGCGGTGTCGACAATGAGCACGTCTTTACCAATGCGGCGTGCTTCAGCAAGCCCACGTGTTGCAGTTGTTACTGGGTCACCTGGTTCAGAAAAAACAGCTACATCGATTTGTTTACCCAGTGTGCGCAACTGCTCGACGGCTGCTGGCCGCTGAAGGTCGGCTCCCACCAACAGTGGATGGCGACCTTGCGATTTAAACCAACGGGCAAGCTTTGCCGCACTGGTTGTTTTACCTGAACCTTGCAAACCCGCCATGAGCACAACAGTGGGAGGCTTACTTGCATACGAAATTTTGAGGGTCTCGCCACCGAGCATCGCCGTGAGCTCTTGGCTCACAATTTTCACTACTTGCTGGCCGGGGTCGAGAGCCTGTGACAGTTCTGCCCCAATTGCAGCTTCGCGAATGCGTGCCACAACTGTGCGCACTACCCCAACATTGACGTCGGCATCGAGTAGTGCAGCACGAATTTCACTCAATACTTCATCGACATCTGCTTCGGTGAGACGGCCTTTGCCGCGCACCTTTTTCAGAATGGTTTCAAAACGGGAACTGAGATTGTCGAACATGTGATTCTCAGGCTAGCGAAACGACGCCTAGTTGGCCTCCTTAGCCAATAGTTGCACTGACCACAATGGATTTTTCGATACCCAACGTGAGCCGAGATGCTGAATAGTCCTCGGTCAACATGAACTGTTCACCATCACGCGAACCAATGCGGTAGGTCCAGCCGTTTCCTTCGATGATCTTGACTGCTTCATCTTCATTGAGGCCGACCAAAGCTTTTGC